>JBKBUN010000066.1:0-16594 GCA_046289925.1 Burkholderiaceae bacterium
CCCACAAGGCGCAACTTCAACAGACATCTGAACTTTTCAGTGCGAACAAGCGGTCAACTGCGGTTTCTAGGTTCAACAAAGCCCTACGGTCGCATTACAAGCTTGCAGCAAGGCCACTGAACAGGCGGTATGGCCATTGTAGGCATGGCGGCTGACACCGCCTGCCATCAGAACGTGCCCGGGAAGGCTCCGCCATCGGCCAGGATGTTCTGGCCCGTGATGTAGCCCGCATGCACACTGCACAGGAACGCGCAAATGGCACCGAACTCCTCGGGTGTGCCAAAGCGACCCGCCGGAATCTGGGCCTGGTGGGCGCTGCGCACGGCCTCCAGCGTGCTGCCGCTGCGCTGGGCGGCGGCGCTCATGGTGCCCGCCAGGCGGTCGGTATCGAATTTGCCGGGCAGCAGGTTGTTGAGCGTCACGCCGTGGCGGGCCAGAGGGCTGCGCGCCACGCCGGCCACAAAACCCGTCAGCCCGCTGCGCGCTCCGTTGGACAGCCCCAGGATATCGATGGGAGCTTTCACGGCACTTGAGGTGATGTTGACGATACGGCCAAAGCCCCGCTCGGCCATGCCGTCCACCGTGGCGCGGATGAGTTCGATGGGCGTGAGCATGTTGGCGTCCACGGCGCGCAGCCAGGCATCGCGGTCCCACTGGCGAAAGTCCCCGGGCGGCGGACCGCCAGCGTTCGTGACCACGATGTCGAACGCATAACCCGGCCCGCTGGCCACGCCGAACACGGCATCGCGCCCTGCAGCGGTGGTGATGTCGGCGGCTACCGCCAGCACCTGAGGGACGGCGCCGCCCCGCGCGTGCGCAGCGGCAGCACCTTCGGCCGCCAGAGCGCGGGCCGCCTGCGCCAGCGCGTCCTGCCCGCGTGCGTTGACGACCAGATTCACACCCTCACGTACCAGCGCTTGTGCGCAGCCACGTCCCAGCCCCTTGCTGGCGCCGCAGACCAGCGCCCATTTACCTGCAATTCCCAAATCCATGCGTATCTCCCCGTGCGATGGTGTGTGTGGCGTGTTGCCGCTGGCATGCTTGCAGCGTCGATGCCTCATGATCCTAGGATGATAGGCAGTACCGCCACCAGACGCTGACGCTGACGCGCGCCCGATTCCAGAGCATCGCGCACGGACATGTGCGCCCCGGGGCTGAATGCGGCAATTCGTCACAGCCGACGCGCCAGATGCAGGGCCGTGCATGGCCGCTGCCAGCGAAATCCGTAACAATCAGGGGCATCCCAACCAACACAGAGCGAGGGACTCTCCATGCCACGCTTTTTCTGGCGCGCGCTCGTCCTGGCCTGGGCCTGCGGTGGCCTGGCTGCGCAGGCCCAGGCGCAGGACACCGCCGTGCTCAAGCGCGCCACCGAATTGCGCGACGCCCCATCCGACACCGCGCCCAGCGTGGCACCGCTGCCCGCACAGTCTGGCGTGACCCGCACGCCGGAACGCAAAGGGGCCTGGGTGAAAGTGCGCACACCCCAGGGTGCCAGCGGCTGGGTGCACATGTTCGACCTGAGCCCAGCCTCGGGCAGCGCTGCGGGCAGCGGCAGCGCGGCCACCAGCGTCGCACGGGGCCTGGGCAGCCTGTTGGGTGGCAGTGCAGGCCAGACCTCCACGGCCACGTCCACCGCAGGCATTCGCGGCCTGGGTGCCGAGGACATTGCCAACGCACAGCCCAACCCTGCCGCGGTAGGCCGTGCTGAGGCGCTGCGCGCCGGCCCTGAAGAGGCCCGACGCTTTGCCGGTGGCGCCGCGCTGCGCAGCCGCGACGTACCGCAACTGGCCGAGCCGCCCCGCCCCGCTGCGGGCAGCGGCACCAGCAGCAGTCCGTCGGGTGGATCCAACCCGTCCGACCCGAATTTCAACCCGAACTGACGAGGCGCCCATGGCCATGACCTCTGCCCTCCTGCAGCGCGCTACCACGTCCGTGGCCGCCCTGGCAGTATGTACCGTCCTGCTGTTGCCCGCCCCGGCTGCGGCGCAGAACGTGCTCAACCTGCTCAATTCGCTGGGCGGCGGCAGCGCAAGCGGCGGTTTGCTCGGGGCTGTGACCGGCGGCAACACCGTCGCCCCGCACCAGGGCGACGACCTGATCAGCCTGCTCACGCGCTCGGTGGACAACATCGACGAAGCCCGCGAGATCGAGATCGGCCGCCAACTCGCCGCCGTGCTGCTGGGCAGTAAACCGCTGCACCCCGACATGGCGCTGCAGCGCTACGTGAACCACTTGGGCCGTTGGATCAGCCTGCAATCCTCGCGCCCGCATCTGCCCTGGACGTTTGCCGTACTGGACGACCCGGGCTACAACGCCTTCGCCGCACCCGGCGGTTATGTGTTCGTCACCAAGGGGCTGGTGGACCGCTGCGCAGACGAATCCGAGCTGGCCGGCATCCTGGCCCACGAGATCACGCACGTGACTGCCAAGCACCACCTGCACGCCATGCGCAAAACGGCGCAATCAGGCGTGCTCACGCAGCTGGTCGCGTCGCAGGTGCGCAGCAATGCGGTGGGCAACCTGGTGGCGTCGCAGTTTCTGGCGCTGGCGCGCAACCTGTATGCGCGCGGGCTGGACCAGGCCGACGAGCACGACGCCGACCGCAACGGTGTGGCCCTGGCCGCCCGCTCGGGCTTCGATCCGTATGGCTTGGTGGCGGCGGTGCAGCAGCTGCGCGGCGCGGCACCAGACAACCCCGCTTTCGCGCTGGCGCTGTCCACCCACCCCCCCGCCCAGGCGCGGCTCGACTACCTGGAGGCGGCGATGGGCCGCTCGTTCGACGCACTGGCACCCGTCGCGCCGGTGACGGTGGCACAACGCCTGTCGGGCAAACCCGCGGCAGAGCCCTCACCGCCCGCCCCGCAAGCCGCCCCGGCACCGGCGGCCGTCCCGACGCGCAAAGCCGCACCGCCACCCAAGAAGAAGGACAAGGCCTCATAACGCCTTCACACCGGCCTGGGCGCAGCATCTATACACACTGCACCAGCGCCCCCACGCGGCCCCACCGCTGGGGCCCGGGCCGCAGGCTCAGCGCGCGGCGCGGGAGAACACGGCGATGCCCGCCAGCACCAAGGCGGTACCGGCCACCACCCAAGCAGTGAAGGGCTCACCCAGAATGGCGATGCCCATGCCGATGGTCGAAAGCGGCCCCACCATGCCGGCCTGCGCAGCCAAGCCTGCGCCGATGCGCTCGATCGCCATCATCACCATCAACACCGGCGCGGCGGTGCACAGTGTGGCGTTGAGCACCGACAGCCATAGCACCTCAGGTGCCACCACAGCGGCCGACAGTGGCCTGAGCAGCACAAACTGCAGCAGGCACAGCCCACAGGCCACGCTGGTGGCCAGTCCTACCAGGCGCAGCGAGCCCAAGCGCTGCACCATCTCGCCGCTGTAGACGAGGTAGAGGGCGTAGCTCATGGCGCTCAGGAACACCAGCAGCGCGCCCCACGCGGTGTGTCCGCCGGTGAACGAAGCCTCGTGCCCGAACACCAGCACCACCCCGGCGTAGCTGATGGCCATGCCCAGCGCCTGCTGCCGGGACAGCCGTCGGCCGTAGAGCCACCAGCCGAGCAGCATGACCAGCGTGGGGTTGAGGTACAGGATCAGCCGCTCCAGGCTGGCGCTGATGTAGGCCAGCCCCGCAAAGTCCAGAAAGCTCGCCAGGTAGTAGCCCGTCACCCCCAGGCCCAGCACACCCCACCTGTCGCGCCACGACAGCGCCGGCTTGCCTCGGCTGGCCCACCAGGCCATGGCGGCAAAGATGGGCAGCGCAAACAGCATGCGGTACATGATGAGCGTGACCGCATCCACGCCATAGCGGTAGGCCAGCTTGACGATGATGGCCTTGCCACTGAACGCGATCGAGCCCAGCAGTGCCAACAACAGCCCAGACGCTATGCTTTTAGGAGCTAGTTGTGCTTGTTTTTGCTGACTCTCAGCCCGATTTGGCATGAAATCCTTGGCCACGGACGCTCACCACCCCGCCACCAGGCCATCGCGGCGCGGGTCGCTGGCCGCCACGTAGCCTTCCACCGCCGGGTCGCCCAGGCGCCAGATGAACTGGCCGGCGCCAAAGTCCTGGTAGGGATCCTGCAGCACCTCGAGTTGGTGGCCTAGCGCCGCCAGACCCTGCACGGTGTCGGCGGGCATCTGGGCCTCCACGTTGAGCGCCAGGCCCTGATGGAAGCGCCAGCGCGGCGCATCGCACGCCGCCTGCGGGTTCTGCGCGTGGTCGAGCATGCGCACCAGCGTTTGCACATGGCCTTGCGGCTGCATGTTGGCGCCCATGACGCCAAAGCTCATCACCGGCGCTCCCCCGCGTGTCACGAAGGCCGGAATGATGGTGTGAAACGGCCGCTGCCCCGGAGCCACCAGATTGGCAGGATTGGGGCCGCCCGGGTCGGTGCTAAAGCCATGGCCACGGTTTTGCAGGCTGATGCCGAACTGCGGCTCCACGCAACCCGAGCCGAAGCCCGCATAGTTGCTCTGGATGAAGCTCACCATCATGCCCTGGGCATCGGCTGCCGCGAGATAGATGGTGCCGCCGCGCATCGGGTTGCCCGCGCCAAAGGCCTGGGCACGGCGCGGATCGATGAGTCGGGCGCGCGCGGCAAGGTAATCGTCGTGGAGCAATTGCGCAGGCGTGACTTCCATGCGCGCGGGCTCTGCCACGTAGCGGTACAGGTCGGCAAACGCGAGCTTGATGGCCTCGATCTGCAGGTGCTGCGCGGCCACACCATCGGGCGGCAACGCGGCCAGGTCGAAGTGTTCGAGCATGCCCAGCGCCATCAGCGCCGCAATACCCTGGCCGTTGGGCGGAATCTCGTGCACCTCGTAGCCACGGTAGCGACGCGCAATCGGCCTGACCCACTCGGGCGCATGCGCGGCCAGATCGGCCGTGGTCAGGCTGCCGCCGTGCTGCTGGATGAAGTCGGCCATGGCCTGGGCGATCTCGCCGCGGTAGAACGACTCGCCGCGCGTGGCCCCGATGCTGCGCAGCGCGCGGGCCGCGGCCGGGAATGCAAAGCGCTCTCCCACCTGCGGCGCACGTCCCCAGGGCAGAAAGCTCTGCGCAAAGCCAGGCTGGGCTTGCAGCTCAGGCGTGGCTGCGGCCCACTTCTGCTGCACCACCACGGGCACGGCATAGCCACGCTCGGCAATTTCGGCGGCAGGCTCCATCAGGTCGGCAAAGGGCAGGCGGCCAAAGCGTTCGGACAGCGCCACCCAGGCACTCACCGCCCCGGGCACCGTGACCGAATCGACGCCCCGGCGCGGCGGCGTCGGCGCGCTGCCATAGCGCTGGTGGAAGTACGCAGGTGTCCAGGCCGCTGGCGCACGGCCCGAGGCGTTGAGCCCGTGCAACTGCTGCCCGTCCCACAGGATGCAGAACGCATCGCTGCCCAGGCCGTTGCTCACGGGCTCGCAAATGGTCATGGCGGCGGCGGCGGCAATGGCCGCATCGACCGCATTGCCGCCCTGCTGCAGCATGCGCAGCCCGGCCTGCGCAGCCAGCGGATGAGAGGTGGCCACCAGATTGCGCGCGAACACCGGCAGGCGCAGGCTCGCGTAAGGCATGGCATAGCGGAAGTCCATGCGGCCATTATGGGCCGCACACTGCCAACGCACAGCGCCCCAGGCCAAACCCGGGTGCGGGCCGCCAGGCCGCGCCCAGCCTGGCTTTAGGCGCGGTGGAACATGCGCTGGTGCAGCCGCCGCAGCGACCACCACACACCCGCCGCCACCACGGGAATCGCGATGGCGGCCGTCGTCTCGGGCGACAGCGGCCAGCCAAGACCCTGCGCGCCCTTGGCCAGGTAGCTCACCAGCCCCACGATGTAGTACGTGATGGCGGCCACCGACAGGCCTTCCACAGTGGACTGCAGCTTGAGCTGCAGATCCTGCCGCTGGTTCATGGCGGCCAGCAGCGCCTGGCTGCTTTGCTGCTGCTCGATCTCGACGCGCGTACGCAGCAGATTGCTCATGCGCGAGACGCGCTGACTCAGCGCATCTTGCCGCCGTGCTGCCCATTCGCAGGTGCTGCGCGCCGGGGTCAGGCGGCGATCCATGAATTCGCGGATGGTCTGCAAGCCCGCCAGGCGCGACTCGGCAATGTCTTGGATGCGGCGGTCCAGCAGCTCAAAGTAGGCGCTGGTGGCTGAAAAGCGCGAATGCGTGGCCGCGTACTGGCTCTCGACCTGCCCCGCGAGCCGCGTGAGTCGATCCAGCAGCACGGGCTCTGCGTCGCGATTGGCGCTGCGGATGGCTTCGGCCAGTTCGGCCAGTTCACGCTCGGCCGAAGCCAACACGCTCACGGCCTCACGCGCGGCGGGCAGGCCCAACAGGGCGGCCATGCGGTAGGTTTCGATTTCGAGCAGACGCTGCACCAGGCGGCCCAGGCGGCGCGGCGTCATGCCGCCCGTGAGCAAGACCATGCGCGAACAACCGTCGGCATGGATCGCAAAGTCGGTGTACACCTCACCGTGCCCATCGGCCACGGTGGATGCGACCAACGTGTCCTCATGCAGCACATGGCCCACCAAAGAGCCCGAGCCAAAGCGGCTGGTGGGCAGCACCCACAGATTCAGGCTGCACAGGCATTGCCCGGGCAGCGCGGCCAGCCAGTCGCGGGGCACGGCGTCGATGGCGCCAGGCGGCGCACGCTCGCCAAAACCCGCATCCTGCAGCGGCACGCTGAAGGTCCACGACACGAACTCGGTGTGCAGTTCCCAACGCAGGCGGAAAGCCCCCATGTCGGTGCGCAAGTGCGTGGTCTGCGCATCCGGCGGTGCCATGTGGTGGTCGCGCAGCAGCGCAGCCACATGGGCGCGGCTGGCCTCGCGCCCAGCAGCGTCGGTCAGCATCACGATGTGGGTGATGGCCAGCGGCGCGCTCAGCGCTTCGGGCGGGCGGGCGTGAATCTCGTTGTGCAGCAGCGCCCGTTGCGGGTGCTGTGCGGGACGGACAGGCAGGTTCATGCGGGCAGTCGGCTCAGGCGCCCCGGGTGGGGCGCAGGCCGCCATTGTGTACGCAGTCGACAGCACCGCGCCCGAGAGCGCTCCCCAGAGCCGATGCAACCCGTGTCAACCCAGGAGCCTGCCGGACTTGGGACGTCGAAAGCGAACATGAGCCCCAGCGAGGACCGTTTTCGCCGTGTTTGCAGCCCCATAGCAGATCTATGGGGCCCCAAGACGGTGAACAATGGACCGCTGCGGGCCATGGCCATTGGCCATTGGCATGCAGCCGACGATTCCCAAGACCGACAGGCTCGCAGGGCCAACCTCCATGAAAAAACGGCACCCCGCAGGGTGCCGTTTGCGTGCGCCGGGCCGTTCAGCCTAGAAACCGCAGTTGGATGCGCCCGTCAGTGCCGTGATCGGCGCGCCAGGCAAGGCGAGACGACGCGGCGCACTCCTGTGCGCAAGGAGACACAACGCCGCATGGCGCGGCTAGCATGGTGCTGGCGGGCGCATAGCGCTCTCACCCAGAAGGTGAGCGTGCCCACAAGGCGCAACTTCAACGGACATCAGAACTTTTCAGTGTGAACAAGCGGTCAACTGCGGTTTCTAGGTTCAGCCCCCAGGCGACACTCAGTCCTCCACGAAGGCTTCCTCGCGCTTGCTCTTCACCGCTGGCAGCAGCACGATGATGAGCAACAAGGCCGCCGCCGCCAGCAGACCGGCCGACAGCGGGCGCGTGACGAACACGCTCCAATCGCCTCGCGACAACAACAGCGCACGGCGCAGGTTCTCTTCCATCATCGGCCCCAGAATGAAGCCCAACAACAGCGGCGCGGGCTCGGTGCCCAACTTGTGGAAGATGTAGCCGATCAGGCCGAACAGCCCCACCATCCACACGTCCCAGGTGTTGTTGTTGGTCGAATACACGCCCACGGCGCAGAACAGCACGATGGACGGAAACAGCCAGCGGTAGGGCACCGTCAGCAACTTGATCCACAGACCGATCAAGGGCAGGTTCAGGATCACCAGCATGGCATTGCCGATCCACATCGAGGCGATCAGGCCCCAGAACAGTTCGGGATTGCTGGTCATCACCTGCGGGCCCGGCTGGATGTTGTGGATGGTCATGGCCCCCACCATCAGCGCCATCACTGCATTGGGCGGAATACCCAGCGTGAGCAGCGGAATGAACGAGGTCTGCGAACCAGCGTTGTTGGCCGACTCAGGCGCTGCCACACCGCGGATGTTGCCCTTGCCGAAGGGCACTTCGCCCGCTTTGAGCTTGGTCTTCTTTTCGACCGTGTAGGCCGCAAAAGCCGCCAACAGCGCACCGCCGCCCGGCAAAATGCCCAGCGCAGACCCCAGCGCCGTGCCGCGCAGTACCGCCGGCACCATGTTCATGAAGTCTTGCTTGGTGGGCATCAGGCCCTGGACCTTGGCGGTGAACACCTCGCGCTCGTCGTCGGGGCGCGAGAGGTTGGCGATGATTTCACCGTAGCCGAACACGCCCATGGCAATCACCACGAAGCCGATGCCGTCGGTGAGTTCCGGAATGTCAAAGCTGTAGCGGGCCACACCCGAGTTCACATCGGTGCCCACCAGGCCCAGCAGCAGGCCCAGCACGATCATGCCCACGGCCTTGAGCAGCGAGCCCGAGGCCAGCACCACAGCGCCGATCAGGCCCAGCACCATGAGCGAGAAGTATTCGGCCGGGCCGAACTTGAAGGCCACCTCGGTCAGCGGCGGCGCAAAAGCGGCCAGGATCAGCGTGCCCGCGCAGCCCGCGAAAAACGAACCCAGGCCGGCCGCGGCAAGCGCAGGCCCCGCTCGGCCATTGCGCGCCATCTGATAGCCATCGATCACCGTGACCACCGACGATGACTCGCCCGGCAGATTCACCAAAATGGCGGTGGTGGAGCCCCCGTACTGGGCGCCGTAATAGATACCTGCCAGCATGATCAGCGCCGCCACGGGCGGCAGCGCGTAGGTGGCAGGCAGCAGCATGGCGATGGTAGCCACCGGGCCGATGCCGGGCAGCACCCCAATGAGCGTGCCCAGCAGGCAGCCGATAAAGCAGTAGATGAGGTTCTGGAACGTGAAGGCAACGCCGAAGCCGGTCGCCAGGTTCTGGATCAATTCCATGGGGATGCTCCTGGATCAACCGGCGATGAAGCTCGGCCATACGGGGAACTGCAGCTTCAGCGCCCAGACGAAAGCCACATAGCTGCCGACGGCCAGCACGGTGGCCAGAATGAAGACCTCCAGCGCCTTGAACTGGCTGCCGGCGAGGCTGGCAATGAAAGTGAGCCCGTAGATCGCGACGATCAGGCCCATGGCCGGAATGCCGATACTGGGAATCCCCCCGAGCAGGATGCCGAACGCAAAGTTGGCGGCCAGCACGAAGAACAGCGGCTTCCAGGCCCACTTGCCGATCCGGTCGCCATCGGCCGTCTCGATGATCATGGCCTTGACGGTGATGATCGCGCCGATCACGGCCAGCAGGATGCCCAACAGCAGCGGGAAGTAGCCAGGGCCCATGCGGGCGCCGGTGCCGATGTTGTATTGCGTTGCCCCCCAGGCAAACGCGCCCCCGGCTCCCATGAACATGAGGCCGGAGAAGAAGTCTTTTTGACTCTTGATTCTCACGATGTGTGTCTCCTTGACGGAATGCCGAGGCACGATTGTGGGGCCATGCATCCCTGCTCTGGATGTGGATTCCACCTACGCGACCATCACAACCGATGCGCACAGCCCTGGGTGCCAAGGCGACCAAGCCCCGAAAAGCCCGCCCGGAACGCCGCGCTTTATCCGAGAAACGCCAGGCTACGCGCACCAGGTGTGAATGCACCAAGGCTTTCGATGCGCAGCAAGCGGTCCACTGCCGCTTTCAGAGGTTTATTCGATGGGCGGCGTTGCGACCACCACCTCTTCGAGCGTGGTCACGCCTTCGGCCACCCGCAGCGCTCCGGCCAAACGCAGCGGGCGCATGCCGTCGGCCACGGCCTGGCGGCGCAGTTGCTCTATGGACGGGGCCTGGTGGATCTTTTCGCGCAGCGCCTCGGTCACTGTGAGCAGTTCATAGAGTCCCATGCGGCCGCGGTACCCGCTCATGCGGCAGTCCACGCAGCCCACGGGGCGGTAGGGCTGGTAGCCGCCCTGCAGCTTCCAGGGGCGCACGCTGTCGATCAGGGTTTCGAGGCGTGCCTCGGGATCGGGCTGGCGGCACTGGCTGCACAGGGTGCGCACCAGGCGCTGGGCCAACACCCCCAGCAGCGTGGCGTTGATCAGGTAGGCGGGCACACCCAGTTCCATCAGGCGGGTGATGGCCGATGGGGCGTCGTTGGTGTGCAGGGTCGAAAACACCAGATGCCCGGTGAGTGCGGCCTGCACGGCCATCTCGGCGGTCTCCAGGTCGCGGATTTCGCCCACCATGATGATGTCCGGATCCTGGCGCATCAGCGCGCGCAAACCCTCGGCAAAGTTGAAGTCAAGCTGAGGCTGCACCTGCGTCTGGTTGAAGCTGGGCTCGATCATCTCGATCGGGTCTTCTACCGTGCTCACGTTCACCTCTTCGGTGGCCACGCGCTTGAGGGTGGAGTACAGCGTGGTGGTCTTGCCCGATCCTGTGGGCCCCGTCACCAAGATGATGCCGTGCGGGCGGCGCACCAGAGCCTCCCAGCGCTGCGCGTCGTGCTGCGTAAAGCCGAGCGCGTCCAGGTCCTTGACAGTGTTGTCGGGGTCAAAAATGCGCATGACCATCTTCTCGCCAAAAGCGGTAGGCAGCGTGGACAGGCGCATTTCCACCTCGTCGCCGCGCTGGTTGCGGGTCTTGATGCGCCCATCCTGCGGGCGGCGTTTTTCCACCACGTCGATGCGACCCAGCAATTTGATGCGCGACACCATGGCATTGAGCACGCTCATGGGCATCTGGTAGACAGGGTGCAGCACGCCATCGATGCGGAAGCGGATCACACCCTGGTCGCGCCGCGGCTCAAGGTGGATGTCGCTGGCGCGCTGGTCAAACGCGTACTGCCAGAGCCAGTCGACCACGCGCACCACGCCCTGGTCGTTGGCGTCGAGCTGCCGGTTGGTCTGGCCCAGCTCCACCAGTTGCTCGAAGCTGCTGCCGCCCGTGCTGCCACCCGCTTTCTGGGCGGCGCGCACCGACTTGGCCAGCGCAAAAAATTCGGCCGTATAGCGCGTGATGTCCTGCGGATTGGCCACCACGCGGCGCACCGGGCGGCGCGACTGGCGCTCCACCTCGGCCACCCAGTCGTCGATGAAGGGCTCGGCCGTGGCCACGACCACCTCTTTGGTCGTGACCTGCACGGGCAGCACCTTGTGGCGTTCAGCGTAGGTGGCACTCATGGCGTCGGCCACGCGGCCCACGTCCACCTTCAGCGGGTCGATGCGCAGGTACTGCAGCCCCGCACGCTGGGCCACATACTCGGTGAGCGTCTCGATGTCCAGCGGCTTGCCGTCGCTGGCGCGCGTCATGGCCACGCTGGCCAGCCGCACCAGCGGATGCTGCCGACTTTCAGCCTTGGCGCAGCGCGCAATGGTGCGCTGCGCTTCTTCGGGCGCAATCACCCGGTCGGCCGCCAGCCATTCGACCACCCTGCGCCAATCCAACGGGCCGATGTAAGGCATTGCAGCGTCGCGGTGCGTGGGGGCGTTGGTCATGGCGTTCATAAAGGTCTCCCTGAAGCAGCGCGCCAGCGGCGTCGAACGCCAACCGGGATGCGCCACGGCATCGTAGCCGGTTGGGCAGCGCAAGCTGCCCCTGCAGGGCTACTAGGTTCAGTCCACGGGCTTGAATCCGCGCAGCCACTTGACCGCAGGCAGCCCCCAGCGGGCCTGGATCGCATCGGCACGCGCCTGCAGCACCGCGCGGCTCGGGCGGCGCGGCGTGCGCTGCGCCAGTACCACGGTGTTGCCTTCGCGGGTGGGTTTGAAGGCCCAGAGCGCATCCCGCCCAAAGGCTTCGGCCAGCGACTGCACGCTGCGCTCGTAGCTGGACGAACGGCCGAACAGATTCACCGTCATGCAGCCTTCTTCGCTGAGCACAGCGCGGCAATCGCCATAGAACTGCGGGCTGTCCAGAACCGGCGCGGCCGCCTCGTGGTCGTACAGGTCTACCGCCAAGGCATCCACCGTGCCCGTCCATTGCGGCGAACGGATCTCTTCAGCGGCGTCGGCCAGCACGACGCGGTGCATGGGGCCATCAGGCGGCAGACGGAACCACTGGCGGCACACGGCCACCACCTGTGGGTTCAGCTCCACCGCAGTGGTGCACATGCCCAGCGTGCGGTGGCAGAACTTGGTGATGGCCCCCGCCCCCAGCCCCAGTTGCATCGCATGGCGCTCGGCCACCGTGTCGGGCTCGACAAACAGCAGCCAGGCCATCATGCGCTGCACGTACTCCAGTTCGAGCGCTACCGGATCGTTCAGCCGCATGGAGCCCTGGATCCAGGGCGTGCCCAAGTGCAGGTGGCGCACGTCGCCGTCTTCGGAAATGCTGACCTCGGGCAGCGCCCGTGCGCCGTCGCGCGCTGATTTCTTGCGTGTTGCCATGGATGGATGCGTGATGGCCCTGACGGGGCTGTAAAACGGTGCGGTCAGACATGGGGCGCCGGCAAAAGGCCGTGCTGCACCATGCATTCGGCCCAGGCCTGGCGCTTGCGCTCGAAGCTCCAGGACGCATTGGCCGGGCTGGTGGACGGCAGTCGCACAGATGCCACTGCGGGCTGCGCGCCACCGGCTCCCAGCGCTTGCTGCACGCGCAGCGCATGGCGAAAGCTCTCTGCTCCGTTGTGGACCACCGCACAAAGTCCCAAGCATACCTGCCGCAGCACCGCAAAGTCATTGACCTCGGCCGCGCGGATCGCGCTGTCGAGGCTGCCCTCGCGCTCACAGGCCGCATACACATCCCACAAGCCCAGGCCACGGTCCAGCAGCCAGGCACAGCGAGCCGGGTACTGGTCAGCGCCCGGCAATGGGTGCTGGGGCCACAGCGACTGCAGGATGCGCCAGAAATGGTTCTGCGGATGGGCGTAGTACTGCTGCAGCCGCAGCGACTGCACGCCGGGAAAACTGCCCAGCACCAGCACCCGCGTGTACGGCCCCACCACCGGCGGCAGTCCTGCCAGGCGCGGCGCACCTGCCGTGGGGCCCTGGTGAGGCTCAGCCATGCTGCGCCTCGGAGATCGGGCGATCAGTCGCGCCATCCGTTGCCAGCGCTGCGTCCCAGGCGACCGAGCGCTGGCGCGCCTTGCCCAACTGCTGCAGTGCATGGCGCAGTGCGCTGGCCTGATCCAGGCCGGCCTCCATGGCCTCCATGCGCGCCTGCCCCTGGGCGGCGGCCCGCAGCCATTGGGACTTGAGGTCTTGGTAGTGCTGCTCCATGGCCTGCTGGGCCTCGGCACTGCGGTAGGCAGGCACTCCCGGCTCGCAAGCGGCGAGCATCTCCAGCGCCGCTTGCACGAAGCGCTCGGCCGGCCAATGCGGCGGGTGGGCCACGCCAGGGCCCAGGGCTGCCGCCTCGGCCGCACGGGCCACAGCCGTGCGGTAGTAGCGCTGCACGCGTAGCACGTCGGCCATGCGCGCGCTGGCCATGGGGCTCATGGAAGCACGGGCGATGCGTTCGGCAAAGGCGTCGGCTGCGTGGTCCAGCCGCTCCAGTACCTGGCGCAGTGGCACCTGGGGCGACGCGGCCTGCCCGCGCAGCACCTGCCCCACCAGCCGACGCGCCAGCGCGCCGATGCGGTCCACCTCACGAGACAGCGCGTCCAGGGCCAGCAGTGGCACGGCCAGCACGGTGTCGTCCAGGTGCCGGGGACGGCCCTCGTCTTCCTCCGCAGCACGGAAGCAGCGCTGCAGTTGCCGCGTCAGTGCGTCGGCCAGCGGCCACATCAAGGCCACCCCCATGAGGTTGAACACGGTGTGAAAGAGCGCCAGCTTGGCCGCAGGGTCCGGCGGCAGGCCCAGCGCAGCACGGGCTGTGGCCAGCGCGCCGATCAACCAGGGCAGCAGCAGCAAGGCCACCACGGCGGTGATGCCGTTGAACAGCACATGGGCCACCGCCGCACGGCGCGCATTGGGCGTGGCCCCGATGGCCGCCAGCACCGCCGTCACGGTGGTGCCCAGGTTGGCCCCGATGACCACGGCGGCTGCGCCCTGCGCGGTGAGCAGCCCCTGCTGCGCCGCCGTGAGCGCGATCGCCATTGACGCACTGGACGATTGCATGAGCACCGTGAGCACGGTGCCCACCAGCACCTGCAGCACCACGGCCAGTGGGCCTTCGCCCTCGGGCAGCGAGACCTGGGTGGCCAGGCCGGTGAAGGCCTGCTGCAACAGGCCGATGCCCATGAACAGCAGGCCAAAGCCCGCCAAGGCGCTGCCCAGAGCCCCGCGCCGCTGCTCCGCCCCAGTCAGGCGCAAGGCCACGCCCACCCCCACCAGCGGCAGCGCCAGCACCTCGATCTTGAACTTGAGCCCCACGAGCGCCACGATCCAGCCGGTCATGGTCGTGCCCACATTGGCCCCGAACAGCACCCACAGCGCCGGCCCCAGCGGCAACAAGCCCGCGTTGACGAAACCGATGACCGCCACGGTGACGGCGCTGGACGACTGCACCAGGGACGTCACCAGCACCCCCGAGCCCAGCGCGTGCCAGCGCGTGCGCGTGGCGCTGGCCAATATGCGCTCCAGCGCCGGCCCGGCCGCCAAGCGCAGCCCGTCGGTCATCATCGTCATGCCCAGCAGGAACAGGCCGAGCCCGCCCACGCTGCTGGCCAACACCTGCGCCACGTCGTTCACCGGGGCCATACCCACTCCGCCATCGCTGCGATCAGCAGCACACATACACCATTGAGCCAGGCCCCGCAGCGCACCATAAGCGCCTGGGGCACCTGCCCCGTGGCAAACACCAGCGCATTCGGTGGCGTGGCCACCGGCAGCATGAAGGCGCACGACGCGGCCACCGCCACCGCTGCGGCCAGGCTGGGGCCGCTGAGTCCCAGCGCCGAGGCTACAGGCAGGAAGATGGGCAGCAGCAGCGCTGCGCTGGCGGTGTTGCTGACCAACTCGGTCAACAGCACTACAAAGGCGATCAGGGCCAACACCATCAGCGCGGGCGGCACCTGGTGGGTCAGGGCCAGCAGGCCCTGCCCCAGATGCAGGCTGGCCCCCGAATGGCCCATCAACTCGCTGAGCGCCAGCCCCCCGCCAAAGAGCAGCAGCACGCCCCAGGGTGTGCGCTGCTCGAAGGCCTTCCAGCCCAGGGCCGGTGTGCCGGCCAGCGCCACCACCACGGCCAGGGCTACCAGCGTGTCGGTGTCACCCTGCCAGCCCAGGGCGCGGACCAGCGGCTGGCCTGCCACCCAGCCCAGCACGGCCAGGGCAAACACGGCCAGCGTCCAACGGCGCGCGGGCGTCCAGGCCAGGGGCTCGGCCGGGGGCAGCGCCACGCGCCCCTGCAGGCGAGGCCGCAGCAGCCACCACAGCAAGCCCACCATCACAGGCCACAGCAGCAGCACCATGGGCAGGCCGTAAGCGAGCCACTGTGCAAAGCCCATGCCCGCCTGCGCGGCCGCAATGGCATTGGGCGGACTGCCGACGAGCGTGGCGATGCCGCCGATGCTGGCGCTATAGGCCAGCACCAGCAGCACAAACACGGCCTCCCGTCCGCCGTCGACCGGGGCGGGGTCCGCCCCCTGCTGGCGCAGCAACCCCAGGGCCAGCGGCACCATGAGAGCGGCGGTCGCGGTATTGCTCATCCACATCGAGAGCACAGCCGAGAGGGCACCCAGCAGGCACACAGCCAGCAGCCGGTGGCCGCGCGCACGGTGCAACACGGCGCGGGCCCGGGCTTGGTCCCGCACCTGGTGCGAGAGCGCAGCACCGAGCGCAAAGCCCCCGAGAAACAGGAACAGCACCGGGTGCGCGAACGACGCCAGCGCCTGCCGCAGTGGCAGCATGCCGGTGGCCGTGGCCAGCAACGGCACCAGCAGGGCGGTCACGGCCAGGGGCAGGGCCTGCGTCAGCCACAGCCCACCGATGAAGACAAACAACGCCATGCCTTGTACCGCCTGCGGCGCGCCGGGTGCCAGGGTGGCCACTGCCAGCGCCGCCAGCGCGCAGCCCGCCAGGCGCAGTACCGGGCTCACACCAGCCCCTGCGCGGCATCGCTGGGCAGCGGCACCACCAGCACATCAAGATCGGCTGCAGCCAGCTCATCGCGCGTGCTGCTGCCCAGCCACAGGGCGCGCGCGCCGCCGCTGCCCGGTCCGATCAATACCGCCTCAGCGTCGAGTGTGTCGGCCACCGGCCCCATGGCCGCACGGGGATAGAGCGATACCCCGGGCACCCCGCCGTGGGCGGCCCACTGCTGCAGGTCGTCCGCCGCGCGCACGCGCAGGCCGGCCTTGGCGGCGGAATCTGCGCCCATCCACTGGCGCAAACCCAAGATGGCCCCCACCCCGAGCACATGGAGCAGGTGCAGGAAGGCCTGGCGGGCAGCAGCCCACTGCGCCGCACCCTGCAGCGCGGGCAGGGCGTCGGGCTCCAGATCGGTCGCGCACAACAGGGCGCGCAGCGGCGGCATGAAAGAGACAGGAAGAGGCATGCAGGTT
>JBKBUN010000067.1:0-16345 GCA_046289925.1 Burkholderiaceae bacterium
GCTGCAAACACGGCGAAAACGGTCCTCGCTGGGGTGCATTTTCGCTTTCGACGCCCCAAGTCCGACAGACTCCTAGGAGTCTGTCGAGTGGCCGACCCATCGAATAAACTGGCTCGCATGATGTACCCGATGGCACAGGAAGCGAACGGATGACGACCACCGTGGCGTTTGCGGATCTGTCCGGGAGCACCGCGCTCTTTGAGTCGCTGGGCAACGTGCAGGCCACCGAAGTCATCACCCGCATCACGCAGTGGATCGGCGAGGTCGCCCTGGAGGAAGGGGGGCGGGTGGTCAAAAAGCTCGGCGACGGCGTGCTGATGCGTTTTGATCGCGCCGATGTGGCGGTGCACGCCGCCGCACAGATCTTGCGCCGCCATGCCGACCATCTGGCCCAATGGCCCGGGCCGGCGGCCCTGCAACTGCGTGTGGGCCTGGCCAGCGGCGAAGTGCTGGAAGTTGAAGGCGACTGCTACGGCGAGGCGGTGAACGTGGCAGCCCGGCTCTGTGAGCGCGCAGGTCCGTCCGAGATCTGGGCCACCGAGGGCACGCTGGTGCGAGCGCAGCAGGTGCCGCAGGTGCGTTTTCATCGGCTGGGCACGCTGGACATCCGCGGCAAGGTGGAGCGCCTGGTGCTGTACCGTGTGGACTGGGGCGACCCGCAGGCCAGCGAGGCGGCTGAAGCCGTCACCCAGCAGGCCCAATTGGTGAGCCAGTTTGCCACCGTGCAATTGCTGGCCGGCCTCGTCGAGCTGACCTGGCCCGAAGGGGCGCGCACTTTCACCGGCCTGGACACGCCGGTGCTGATAGGCCGCTCGGCACAGCAGCATGTCTGGATCAATGACCCCCATGTCTCGCGCCAGCATGCGCGCATCGACTGGCGCGCTTGCGCCTTTACCCTCACGGACACTAGCTCTTTCGGCACCTGGCTGTGGTTCGACGGCAGCGACGCGCCACTGGTGTTGCGGCGCGACGCCTGTCTGCTGCACGGGGGCGGCCGTATTTCGCTGGGCGTTCCGTTCGAAGGCCGCACCAGCATCGCCCCGGTCATTCGCTTTGCGGTGAGGGGCACCTCCATGCGCATCAGCTGAGGCCGTCGCCGCGGTGGCGGCCTTGGGCTGTGGGCGGCTTCAGCTGGGCGCGCTCTGCGCGTATGCTCGCAGACCTGAGCGCGTACAAGGCAGGCTCTGCCGCCCGTCCGCAGGGGCTGCGCTCGTGTGGACCACAAGGAGAAATCGCAATGAAATGGATGAAGCGCACGGCCGTTGGCTTGGTCGTGGTGGCGCTGTTGGCAGGCGCCGGCGCAGCCGTGTACGTGCAAAGTTCGATGCCGACGCTTGACGGCCGTATTGCGGTGGCGGGCCTGCAGAGCCCAGTCGAGGTGCTGCGCGACACCGCCGATGTGACGCACATCCGTGCCCAGTCGCCACAAGACGCCTGGTTTGCGCTGGGTTGGGTGCATGCGCAGGAGCGCACATGGCAACTGGAGTTCAACCGTCGCGTGATGCACGGCACCCTCTCCGAGGTGTTTGGCCCTGCGACGCTCGACACCGATAAGCTCATGCGCGCGCTTGACATCCGAGGCACCGCGCGCCGCCAGTACCAGGGCTTGCCTCCGTATGCGCAGGAGGCGTTGCAGCGCTACAGCGCAGGCATTGCCGCCTACCACCGCAACCGTCCGAATGCGCTGCCGCCGGAGTTTCATCTGCTGGGCGTGCGTCCGGGCGGCGCCGATGGCGAACCCTGGTCGCCCGAAGACAGCGTGGGCTGGGCGCTGATGATGGCGCTGGACCTGGGCGGCAACTGGGGCAACGAGTTTGCGCGCTTGAGCATGGCGCAGACGCTGGAGACCGACCGGCTGTGGCAGCTCATGCCGCTGTACCCGGGCGAGCCTCCGGCCGCTACGGCCGACCTGGCTGCGCTGTATCGATCGCTGGGCGTGTACCGCGCTGCAGGCGACCAGGCGGCCGCCGCGACTGCGCCCAGCGCTGAGGCCGCCCCCATGGCTGGCTGGCTCACGCGCCAAGTGGCCCAGGGCATGCAGGCCTGGGCACAGGATGTGGCCGAACAGGCCGGCACCAACGAGGGCAAGGGCAGCAACAACTGGGTGGTGGCGGGCAGCCGCACCCGCAGCGGCAAGCCGCTGCTGGCCAACGACCCCCACCTGGGCCTGAGCGCGCCCGCCATCTGGTACTTTGCGGGCATTCAGGCCCCAGCGGGCAAGGCGAGCGATGGCACGCACGTCGGCGCGATCGACGCCGTGGGCGCCACACTGCCGGGCCTGCCGTTTGTGGTGTTGGGACGCACGCCCACCGTGGCCTGGGGCTTTACCAACACCGGGCCCGATGTGCAGGACCTGTACCTGGAGCAGATCAACCCCGCCAACCCGGCCGAGTACCGCACGCCCGACGGCTGGGCCACCTTTGAGCAGCGCACCGAGACCATCCGCGTCAAGGGCCAGCCCGATGCCGTGGTGACGCTGCGCCGCACGCGCCACGGCCCGGTGCTCAGTGACGTCCAAAAGTCTCATGCCGACGTGCTGGACCTGTCGCGCTACGTGATGGCATTGCGCTGGAGCGCGCTGGACGCCGACAACCAGACCGTGCTGGCAGGCCTGCAGACCAACCAGGCGCACACGGTGGACGAACTGTTTCAAGCCTTTGCGCACTACCACTCGCCCATGCAAAGCGTGGTGGCCGCCGACGTGCAGGGCCGCATTCGCATGAAGGCCGTGGGCCGTGTGCCGCTGCGCCATGCCGACAACGACATCCGCGGCGTGGCCCCGTCGCCTGGCTGGGATGCGCGCTACGACTGGCAGGGCTGGTTGGCGTATGCCGACACGCCGGAAGACGACGGCAGCAAAGGCTGGATTGCCACCGCCAACCAGCGCATCACGGCGCCGGGCTATCCGCATTACCTCACGCAAGACTGGGCGTTGCCCTACCGCTACGACCGCATTGCCGAGCGGCTGGAGGCCACGCCTTTGCACGACCACCAGAGCATGCGCGACTTGCACGCGGACATCACCTCGCTGGCCGCGCGTCGCCTGCTGCCACACCTGCAGCGCACGGTGTCTGACCACCCACTGGCTGCCGCCGCGCAGGCCCAGTTGCAGGGCTTTGACGGCGTGATGGACGCCCAGCGCGCCGCGCCACTGATCTTTGCCGCCTGGGTGGACGAACTCACCCGCGGCCTGATCGTGCCCAAGGTGGGCGAGGTGCGCTTCAAGGCCACCTACGGCAAGCGCGACTACCGTGCGGCTCTGGAAGGCATGCTCGAGCGCAACGACGCCTGGTGGTGCGGTGAGCAAGGCTGTGGCGCTGCTTCGTCGGCTGCGCTGGCGCGCGCGCTGGACCGCCTGCAGGCCGCCTACGGCAAAGACCCGGCTGCCTGGCGCTGGGGCGATGCACACCCGGCCCGCAGTGTGCACCGCCCCTTTGGCAATGTGCCCGCGCTGGCCCGCTATTTCGACGTGAATGTGCCCTCGCACGGCGACTCGTACACCGTCAACGTCGGTCAGTACAACCCGGGTGAGGCCAGTGGTCCGTTCGTCAATCGCCATGCCGCATCGCTGCGTGCGGTGTATGACCTGGCGGACCCTGAGCAGTCGCGCTTCATCTATCAGACGGGGCAGAGCGGACTCGTGTTCTCGCCCCGCTACCGCGACATGGCGCGCACCTGGGCCGACACCGGCTACCGTCCGCTGCAACGCGAGCCCCGCTTCTGGTCGCACGAGTTGCGGTTGCAGCCTGCGCGCTGACCGCAGGAGCCCGCCATGGATTGGACCCCGCGCATCGAAACCACCCGTGGCCCGCTGGTCGAATGCCAGCACTGGGGCGCTGTGGCCGTTGCCGAGCATGCTGGCCAGCGCAGGGCAGGGGCCGGGCGCGCTGCACCACAACTGCAGCGGCAAGCACGCGGGTTTTGTGGCTGCGCGCCGGGCGTGGCGACTGGGTGTCCCAAACCGGGGCCCACGGCGTGCAGGTGGTGGGCAGCCGCGGCCAGGCCTTCGCCCTCAAGGTGCTGGACGGCAACATCACCGCCCAAGTGGCCGCTGCAGTCGAGGTGATGGCCCAACTGGGCTGGCTGGACGCAGCCCAGGCCGAGGCTCTGGTCCCTCGCCGTGTGGCCACCATTGCCACGGTGCGCGGGCGGGCCGTGGGCGAACGACGACCGGTGCTGCAACTGCAGCGGGTGGTGTGATGGCCCCGATGCCGGGTAGAGCAGCTCGGCGTTTGGTTGCTGCAGAAAGGAGTCAATAGGCTGCTCGTGCTTAAATGTCAAGCACGAGCAGCTATCAAAAGAGGAGCGCCAGAATCGGCAACGCTCCCCGCCGTAGAACTGGCTGGGGCTGGCGGCAGCCGCTCAGCTGCCGCGGGTCACGGGCACGTTGGCGTCACGGCCGTAGGCGCCGTACTTGCCCAGCTCCCACTTGGCAATGGCGTTGCGGTGGACTTCGTCCGGGCCGTCGGCAAAGCGCAGGGTGCGCGCGGCTGCGTAGGCATAGGCGAGAGGGAAGTCGTCGCACATGCCGCCGCCGCCGTGGGCCTGCATGGCCCAGTCGATGACCTGACAGGCCATCGAAGGCGCCACCACTTTGATCATCGCAATCTCGGTGCGCGCCACCTTGTTACCTGCCACGTCCATCAGCCAGGCGGCCTTGAGCGTGAGCAGACGGGCCATGTCGATCTTGCAGCGGGCTTCGGCGATGCGCTCCTGTGTCACCGTCTGCTGCGCCACCGTTTTGCCGAAGGCCACGCGGGCCAGCGAGCGGCGGCACATCAGTTCGAGCGCGCGCTCGGCCAGGCCGATCAGGCGCATGCAATGGTGGATGCGGCCGGGCCCAAGGCGGCCCTGCGCAATTTCAAACCCGCGGCCTTCGCCCAGCAGGATGTTGCCGGCCGGCACGCGCACGTTCTCAAACACCATCTCGACGTGGCCGTGCGGGGCGTCGTCGTAGCCCAGCACATTGAGCGGACGCAGCACGCGGATGCCCGGGGTGTCGGCAGGCACCACGATCATGCTTTGCTGCGAGTGCTTGGGCGCTTCGGGGTCGGTTTTGCCCATGGTGATGTAGACGGCGCAGCGTGGGTCTGCGGCGCCCGAAATCCACCACTTGCGACCATTGATCACGTATTCGTCGCCCTGGCGCTCTATGCGGGTGCTGATGTTGGTGGCGTCGCTCGAGGCCACGTCGGGCTCGGTCATGGCGAAGGCTGATCGGATCTTGCCCTCCAGCAGGGGCTTGAGCCAGCGGGCCTTGATCTCTTCGCTGCCGTAGCGGGCGATGGTCTCCATGTTGCCCGTGTCGGGCGCAGAGCAGTTGAACACTTCGCTCGCCCATGGCACGCGGCCCATGATCTCGGCCAGCGGGGCGTATTCCTGGTTGGTCAAGCCTGCGCCTTCATAGCCCGACACAGCCGCGCTGTCGACCGGCAGGAACAGGTTCCACAGGCCTGCGGCCTGGGCTTTGGGCTTGAGCTTCTCAATGGTTTCCAGCGCGCTCCAGCGCTTGCCGGCGGCCGTGTTGGCCGCCAGTTCGGCTGCGTACTCCGCCTCGGCAGGGTAGATGTGGTCGTCCATGAACTGCAAGAGCTTGGCTTGCAGTTCTTTGGTACGGGGGGAGTAGTCAAAGTCCATCGTGGTCTCCGGGGAAAAATCAGGGTAGGGCGCAGGTTCAGCCCCGCTGCGCAAACGACCAGGCCAGCTCGGCCATGGGCCGGGCCCCTTCACCCGATGCCTTGGCTTGGACGCTGGAGGCGGTGCCAGTCTCCACGCGCTTGGCAATGCCTTGCAGAATGGCTGCAATGCGGAACAGGTTGTAGGCCATGTAGAAGTTCCAGTCGGCGCGCAGGCTCTCGGGCGTGGCCAGGCCCGTGCGCTCGCAGTAGCGTTCGATGTAGGCGTCTTCGCTCGGAATGCCCAGCGCGGCCAGGTCCAGCCCGCCGATGCCGCGGAACATGCCGGCCGGGATGTGCCAGGACATGCAGTGGTAGCTGAAGTCCGCCAGCGGATGGCCGAGCGTGGAAAGTTCCCAATCCAGCACGGCGATCACGCGTGGCTCGGTCGGGTGGAACATGAGGTTGTCGAGCCGATAGTCGCCGTGCACGATGGAGACCTTGCTCTCGTCGCGCGCACTGGCCGGCATATGGGCGGGCAGCCATTCGATGAGCCGATCCATCGCATCGATGGGTTGGGTGATGGAGGCCTGGTACTGCTTGCTCCAGCGGCCGATCTGCCGCTCGAAATAATTGCCCGGTTTGCCGTAGCTGGCCAGGCCGCGCTCGCCAAAGCGCACCGTGTGCAGCGCTGCAATCACGCGGTTCATTTCGTCGTAGATTGCGCCGCGTTGCGCAGGCGTCATGCCAGGCAGGCTTTGGTCCCAGAGCACGCGGCCTTCCATGCACTCCATCACATAAAAGGCGCGTCCGATCACGCTTTCGTCTTCGCACAGCACTTCCATGCGCGGCACAGGTACATCGGTGCCGTACAGACCGCGCATCACGGCAAATTCGCGCTCGATGGCGTGGGCCGAGGGCAGGAGCTTGGCCGCAGGGCCCGGCTTTGCGCGCATCACGTAGTGACGCTTGGGCGTGATGAGCTTGTAGGTCGGGTTGGACTGACCGCCCTTGAACATCTCCACCGACAGCGGACCTTCAAAGTCCGGCAGGTGCGATGTCAGCCAAGCAGTCAGTGCGGGCACGTCGAACGCATGCTGCTCGCTCACTGGGCGGGTGCCCACAAAATGGTCGAATTGGCTCATGGAAGGCTGGTGGCAATAAAGAAGAGCGCAGCGCGGTGGCTGGGCGTTACAGATCGGCCTCGGCAATGCGCATCAGGGCTGCGCGGTCGCGCACCACCAAGCCGCCCGGCTCGATGCGGATGGCTTCTTCGCGCTCCATGGCCTTGAGTTCCTGGTTCACCCGCTGGCGCGATGCACCGAGCAGTTGGGCTAGTTCTTCTTGCGCCAGTTGCAAGCCGATGCGCATCTCGCTGCCGTTTGACAGGCTCGGTATCCCGTAGCTGCGCACCAAGTGCACCAGTTGCTTGGCCAGCCGCGCACGCAGGGGCAGGGTGTTGAGGTCTTCTACCAGGCCGTAGAGCTGACGGATGCGCCGCGCGTGCAGGCGCAGCATGGCTTCGTAGAACTCCACGTGCGTGGCCAGGATCTTTTTGAAGTCGGACTTGGCCACGCACAGGATGGTGGTCTCGCCGTGGGCATACGCATCGTGGGTGCGGCGGTCGCCGTCGAAAATCGCCACGTCGCCGAACCAGATGCCGGGCTCCACATAGGTGAGCGTGATCTGCTTGCCCGAGATCGAGGTCGAGCTCACCCGCACGGCGCCCTTGGCGCACGCAATCCACTCCTCCGGCGGATCGCCGCGGGCACAGATCAGGGTGCCGTCTTTGAAGCGTTTGACGTAGGCGCATCGGAGGATGTCGTGCCGCAGCGATGGGGATAAGGATGCAAACCAGCGACCGGAATTGATCGCCTCACGTTCTTCGATGGTAAGAATGGGGTCGTCCATGGTCTGTCTTTTGAGTGACTGGGAACGCATTCATTGTCGCGTCAGGGACCGGCGTTCGAAGGCAGGGTTGTCACGTGCGTGTCTGCCTGGCCTGCGCGCTGCACGCGGCCTGCTGTGGCCATGTGCGATGGCGACGGTGGAAGACCCCTGCAAGCTGGCGGCACAGCGCAATGCGGCCAGTGGCCAAGCGGTGCGCAGGCTCGGCCGGGGAGGCGCGGGGCTCAGCCGGGGAGGGGCGGGGCTCGGCCGGGGAGGGGCGGGGCTCAGCGGTAGTGCGGTGCGCGCTTTTCCAGAAAGGCGGCGATGCCTTCGCCAGCGTTGGCGTGGTGCAGGTTGCGCACGAAGTGGTCACGCTCCAGCGCGAGGTGGGCTGTGAGCGGTTGGCCTGGCGCTTCGTTGACCAGTTCTTTGATGCTGGCCAGTGCATTGGGTGCGCGCTGGTTGAGTGTTTCGGCGAGCGCCAGGGCTGCTGCCAGCGCCTGGCCGTGCGGCACCAGGCTGTGCAGCAGGCCCAGTGCGTGCAGGCGATCGGCGGGCACGCGTTCGCCGCACATCAGCCACTGCAATGCCAGCGAGCGGGGCAGTGCACGCACCAGGCTCCAACTGCCGCCACCATCGGGCGAGAGTGCGATGTTGCTGTACGACATCACGAAAAACGCATCGTGCGCTGCCACGGCCATGTCGCAGGCCAGCGCGAGCGAAAAACCCGCACCAGCGGCCGCCCCCTCGACGGCTGCGATCACTGGCTTGGGAAAGGTGCGGATGGCCTCAATCCAGCTGTGCAGCCCCTCGATACCCTGCGCCCGCTCTGCCGGATCGGCATGCCGCATGGCTTGCAGGCGCTGCAGGTTGCCGCCCGCCGAAAAGGTCTCGCCCGCACCGGTGATGACCACGCTGCGCACATCCGGATTGCGTTCTGCCACGCCCAGGGCTTCGATGCCGGCCGCGTACATCGCGGGCTCGATGGCGTTGCGGCGCTCGGGGTTGTGCAACGTGAGGATCAGGGTCTGACCTTGACTGGCGCTTTGCAGTTCGGCGGGCATGGAGGGCTCAGCTTTCTTCGACGTGGGTCAGGCTCAGGCCCAGCGCGCCGCGGCGGCGCAACCAGGGGCTGGGGCGGTAGCGCGTATCGCCATAGACCGTCTGCATGTTGAACAGCACTTCCAGGATGGTGGCTGGCCCCCAGCGGTCTCCCATGACCAGCGGACCCAGCGGATAGCCCAGCCCCAGTGTGACCGCAGTTTCCAGGTCTTTGGGCGTGCAGATGCGCTGCTGGCAGATGTCGCTAGCGATGTTGACAATATGGGCGACTACGCGCTGCGTGACGAAGCCACCGCTGTCCCGTATCACGCTCACCGCCTTGCCGTCGCGTGCAAACAGCGCGTGCGCAGCGTCACGGATATCGCGTCGCGTGGCCGGGTTGGTGGCCAGTACGCGGCGGCGTGTGGCGGCGTCTTCCACCAGCATGTCGATGCCCACTGAGCGGGTGGCGTCCAGGCGCTCCACTGCCGCCACCGTGGTCACGTCAAAGCCCAGCGGTGCGACCAGGATGATGGCCTGTGCAGACGGGGAAGCGGCGGTCTCGATGCGTGCGCCCAAGTCCTTGAGCAATTGGTACAGCTCGGCCCGCCTCGCGGCGCGGGGCGACACCCACACGGGTGGCATGTCTGCCACCACGGGTGCGGGAGGTTCGGCAGGCAAGGCCGGCTGCCCATCTTCATAGCGGTAGAAACCTTCCCCCGTCTTGCGTCCCAGCAGGCCGCCCGCCAGGCGCTGCGCGGTGATCACGCTGGGGCGAAACCGTGGCTCTTCGTAGTACTGGTGGTAGATCGACTCCATCACCGGATGCGACACGTCGAGTGCGGTGAGATCCATCAACTCGAAGGGGCCCAGCTTGAAGCCCACCTGATCGCGAAGGATGCGGTCGATGGTGGCCACGTCGGCCACCCCTTCTGACAGGATGCGCAGCGCCTCGGTGCCGAACCCCCGGCCCGCATGGTTGACGATGAAGCCAGGGGTGTCCTGCGCGGTGACGGGCGCGTGGCCGAACTGGCGCGCGTACTCTGTCAGCGCGGCCACCGTGCCGGGGGCCGTGCGCACGCCGGGCACCACTTCGACAACCTTCATCAGAGGCACCGGGTTGAAGAAGTGAAAGCCGGCGAGTCGGCCTGGGTGCTGCAAGCCGGCAGCAATCGCCGTGACAGACAGCGACGAAGTATTGGTGGCCAGCACGCACTGCTCGGGCACCAGCACTTCGAGGGCTGCGAACAGCTCCCGCTTGGCATCCAGACGCTCGACAATGGCCTCAACCACCAGGCTGCAGGGGGCGAGGTCGGCCAGGGTGTTGGCCACCTGCAACAGTTCAGCCCACGACCGGGCCTGCTCAGTGGTGATACGCCCTTTGTTCGCCAGCTTGTTCCATTGCTCGAGCACGGAGTCGCGCGCCTGCGCCGCGGCAGCTGGCTGTGCATCGAGCAACAGCACCCGGCTGCCGGCTTGCGCCGCCATCTGGGCAATGCCGCGTCCCATGGCGCCGCAACCCACGACGCCGACCACTGGAAACTGAATTTTCATAGCGCGATTATGGCGGTGGCACTGGCCGCGCACTTATGTGCAAGAATGCCCATCAGCTCAATTGAAATGATTGTGAAAATCCGTAACTCCATTTTCGGGGCCAGTTTATGGGCGGTGGCACTGGGTGCCTCGGCCCTTTCGCTGGGGGCTAGTCGGGGCTCGGTGGTCCTGGGCTCCCCGGTGGATCTTTCATTCGACGTCGAACCCGACCCGGGGGTGGAACTGGCAGCGTCCTGCATCAGCGCGGCGCTCACGGCGGGCAGCACCCCCATTGACGACGCGCGCGTCCGCGTGTCGCCACTGCCGGATGTGCGGGGGCGCAGCCCCGGAGTGCGGGTGCAGGCCTCTATTGCGCTGGACGAGCCGGTGCTGACGGTTGTTCTGTCGGCAGGTTGCTCGGGTCGCGTGTCGCGTACCTACACCTTCCTGACCGATTTTCCTGCGGCAGCCCCCGCACGGGTGCCTGTGGACATCGCGCGCCTGCCCGGCGCGATGGCGCTTGGGGGCAGTCTGACCGCGGCCGCTCCGGCAGTGCCGGCAAACAATCAACACAGCGCTATGGTCGCAGGTCGGCCAGCAGATTACGCAAGCCAGCCTGGATCTGGGGGGGCTGCGCCGCGCGCAGCGGCGTCGACCCCTGTGGCGGCTCGCAAGCCAGCCGCTTCGGCAGCGACCGCTGCCAAGCCAGCGCCGCGGCTCAAAGCGCGAACGCCAGAGCCTCCCAAATCCCGCCTCGTGATGGAGCCGCTCGATGTCTGGATCGACACACCGCTCAGTCTGCGCTCCAGTGGCGAGCTGAACGCTGCGCCCTCCGACACCTCTACGCCGGAGCGCGAACACGCCCAGGCCGCCTGGAAGGCCTTGAACACGCCGCTGGAGGTTCTGATCGATCAGGACCGCCGGGTTGCACAGTTGGAGGCGCAGGCGCAGACGCTCAAGAGCCGGATGGCCACCGAGCAGGGCCAGGCCCAGGCCCGGCAGCAGGCGCTAGCTGCGGCGCTCGAACAGCGCTTTGCGGCCGAGTGGGTGTACGGCCTGGCGGGGGTGAGCGCGCTGCTGGCGGGCCTGTGCGGGTGGCTGTATTCGCGTCAGCGCAGGCTGCTGCAGGCGGGTGCCCAGGGCGGGTGGACCCAGTCCGTCGCCCGCACCACGATGCAGGGAGCATCGGAGCACGAACTGGAACTGTCGTCATCAGCACCTGCGTCGGTTCCAGCCTCGGTCGAGCCGTGGAGCAATGCTCACACGCTGCCGGTGCAGCCACCCGTGGCGGGATCTTCTACCGCTCAGTCGGCACGTGTTGTGGTGCCGGAGCCTCCGGCGATGCCTGCATCGTCTGCCACAGATGCGACAACGGCTATGCCCGCTATCGAGTCTGCAGTGGCCCCCAGGCGCTCGGTTGCCGCCGAGCCTGCGTCGACAGTGGCGCCTGTGGTGTCCCAGGAGCGGGTTGCGGGCATGCCTTCGGTCATGCATCTGCTCAACGCCGAAGACCTTTTCGACATTCAACAACAGGCGGAATTCTTCATTTCGATCGGCGAGCACGGTCACGCCGTGGACATTCTCCGGGGGCACATTGACAACCATGGAACATCGTCGCCGCTGGCTTATATCGAACTGCTAGGCCTGTACCACATGCTGGGCCGCGCAGACGATTTCAACGCCCTGCGCGCGGAGTTTTCCGAGCACTTCAACGTACTCGTACCAGATTTCGCCTCATTCCATCGGCCTGGCAGGGGCTTGGAACAGTATCCGGATGAATTGGCCGCTATTGAGGCTGAGTGGAGCACAGACGCGGTGCTAGACCGCATTGAAGGGTACGTGTCGCGTGCGGTCGGCGGGCGCAACGCCAAACTGTTCGACATGGTTGCGTTTGACGACTTGCTGCTGTTGCTGGCCATTGCTCAGACCACGCCTGCGTCTTCGCGTGGAGCGCCACCACCCCGGCGCCGCACGACCCCGCAGGCCCAGAGCTTCGAACAGGCGGCTGCCGCGGCAGTGGCGGCGGTGGCACCGCTGGACGAAGCGGATTCCGCCCGGTTGCCCATGGACTCCTTGAGTGCAGGCATCGATTTCGACTTCTCGGAGGTGTCACCGCCAGTTGTCGAAAAAACCAATGCTGAGGTGCCGTTGGCCGAGGAGTCGGCGTTTTCGCTCGACCTTGATCTCTCGGACCCGGCATTGCCCCATGGGCTGACGCCCTTGTCGGATTCGACGGCTACGGCTGCGCCTCCGGAGCCCCATCAGCCTGTGGGGTTCGGCTCCCACAACGACCTGTTGGAAATTCGGCTTGAACTGGAGCCGCGGCCGTCAGATGTCTCGCGCAAAGCTTGAGACTACCGTGTCAACCGGTGGGGCGGCAGACATCGCCCGGTGTCATTGCCCGCCCTGGCCCGAACCCGCTTGAGAGGGGTCAGCGCATGGCAGCCATCAACTCGGCCGCGGCGGCGTCTGGGTCGGCTGCTGCAACGAGTGCACGGACCACTGCAATCGATCCAACGCCAGAGGCCAGCACACTGGGAAACGCATCCAGACCGATGCCTCCGATTGCAACCAGAGGGTAGTGGCGCATCAGCCGCGCATACGCGTACAGGCGCTGGAGACCCTGCGGGGCTGTGGCCATGCGCTTGAGCGTAGTCGGGAACACCGCTCCCAGTGCGATGTAACTCGGTCCGATCATGTCGGCCCGCACCATTTCGGCGTAGCCATGGGTGCTTACGCCCAAGCGCAATCCGCTGCATCGAAGGTCCTCCAACGAGGCAGGCTCCAGCGCATCAAGGTCTTCCTGTCCCAGATGGACTCCGTAGGCACCTGCGTCGATGGCCTCTTGCCAGTGGTCGTTGATGAACAGCAGCGCCTCTGTGCCCGCCACCGCATCGACGGCCGCACGCACTTCTCGTCGAATGGCCCTTGCATCCGTGGACTTGAACCTCAGCTGCACGGTAGGAACGCCGGCCCTCGCCATGCGCCCGACCCACGCAGCATCAGGCAGCACGGCATACAGGCCGAGTGCCTGCGGACAGGTCGGGAATCGGGCAGGCGCATCGCAAGCGCGCATGCTGAAATCGGCGGGCTCATCCGGCCAGGTGGTCTGTGCTGCGCCTGCGGTGCGCTGGTATCGGCGCTCCCAAGCCATCCCCAGGCACAGGGCATCGGCCGCAATGAATCCCATCTGGCTGCAGGCATAGGTGGCTGCGCGTGCCAGTGCCGAGGGCAGTGGTGCAAGGTCGGGACAGGGCTGGGGCTCGAATCCTGGAAAGTTCTGCGCATGGACTGCAAGCAACTGCTGCGCAATCGCCTGCTCTTCGGTTGTCAGCCTTGGACTCATGGCGCTTGATGCCAGAACGGTGTACCCAGCACCGGGGTGCTGGGTTGGGCAGATTCCTGGGCTTGCATGGCGCCGGCGCGGTAAGCCGAGCGTCCGGCCCGTACCGCCTCGGCAAAAGCCGCCGCCATGGCCACCGGATCCTGTGCCAACGCCACGGCGGTATTGAGCAGCACGCCGTCGTATCCCCACTCCATGACCTGGCACGCGTGCGAGGGAAGCCCCAGGCCCGCGTCAACCAGCATGGGGACGTCGAGCCGCTCTCGCAACATGCGCAAGGCATAGGGGTTGACGGGGCCTTTGCCTGTACCGATGGGGGCCGCCCATGGCATCACCGCCTGGCAGCCCACGTCTACCAGCCGTTGGCATAGCACTAGGTCTTCGGTGCAGTACGGCAGCACCCAAAAGCCCTGGCGGATCAGGTACTCAGCCGTTTCCACCAGGCGCAGCGTGTCGGGCTGCAGCGTGTAGTCGTCGCCAATCAGTTCGAGTTTGATCCACGAAGTTTGAAAAACTTCGCGTGCCATTTCGGCCGTGGTGATGGCCTCTTGCACACTGTGGCAGCCCGCCGTGTTGGGTAACACCGGAACGTTGAGACCACGCAGCAAATCCCAGAAGCCCTGTCCGAACTCGGCCGGCTGGCTGCCCTGTCGGCGTAGCGAGGCGGTCAGCATCGCCGGGGAGGAAGTCCGAATCGCCGCTTCCAGCACGCTGGGCGATGGATAGCGGGCCGTACCCAGCAGTAGCCGGGATGTGAACGATTGACCGTAGAGAACCAAAGGATCGGTGAAGGCAGATGAGTTCATGGTGGAATCAGCCCCCCGTGACCGGCGAGATCACTTCAACATGGTCGCCTTCGTGCAGTACGGTGTGTGCGTGACGGGACTGGGGAACAAACTGCGTGTTCACGGCAACCGCAAACGGGGGGCGCGCTGCAAAAAGCGCTAGCGCATCGGAGATGGTTGCGTTCTCGGGCAACTCAAAAAGGGTCTGGTTGAGATAAACGTTCATGCCAAGGCGTGAGAGGCCAGTGTCTCGATATTCAGGTCGAATCGGCGTGCGAGTGTAGAGTGACCGCACTCAAGCCATTGCAGCACGCAGTCCAGCATGGCGGGCGCGATCATGAAGCCGTGGCGGTATAAGCCGTTGACTTCCAAGACGCCGGGTCGGGGAATGCGGAGTGCCGGCAGGTTGTCGGGTAGGGTGGGGCGACACTGAGTGGCCGCTTCAATCACCCGCGCTTCGGCAAAGCCGGGGTGTACCGCGTAGGCTGCGCTTAGCAGTTCCAGGGTGGAGCGTACGCTCACCGGGCTTCGATCTTCGGACTCAATTTCGGTCGCACCGATGACAAACACTCCGTTTGGCTTGGGGGCGATGTAGATGGGATAGCGCGGATGTACGAGTCGTGTAGGGCGTTGCAGTTGTACGTCTGGCGCGTGAATGCGCACCACCTCGCCACGAACGCCTCTCAGTTTCTGCCAGTCGCTGCGAGCACCCAGTCCTCTGCAGTCCAGCAGGAGGCTTGGACCCCCATCGGAATGTGCGGGGATATCGGCGGGCGAGCGCGGCGTATTCCAATGACACCGTACGCCCGCTTGGTCGATGGCGGACGTCAGGGCCTTGAGCAGTTGGCGGTTGTCCAACTGCCCCTCGTCGGGAAGCAGCAAGCCTTGGGCGAAGCGGCCAGACAGTGCTGGCTCGACCGCTGAGAGGGAGCGTGCATCCAGATCCCTGGCTGGAGGTAGCTCGGGTATCTGCTGGGCGGTATGAGCGAGGCGCGCTCGCAGTCTCTGTGCCTCGGGTGCATCTTGGCGGTGCCAGACGATCAAGGTGCCCTGCTGCTGGAAAAACACATTCTCCGGCAGGTCGGCGATCAATTCTGGCCACCGCTGCAATGCGTACTGCCCCATTCGCACGACGCCAGGCTCGGTGACAGCGGACTCGGCCAACGGTGCGAGCATCGCAGCTGCAACGGTGGCGGCAGATTGCTCGGCCGCCGGACCGCCAGCGTCGTACAGATCAACGACATGGCCACGCTGTGCGAGCACCCAGGCCAGCAGCCGTCCTATGAGGCCGGCACCCAGAACAACGACGGTGGAGAAATGTGGGGACATGACAGCGCTTGCAACATAGGACCAAACAGCGCGCCGCAGCTTTCGAAAACTCCCCACGCCAGCATGACCTGGATCGGGTGTTGGGGCGGGCAGACCACACCTTGGCATGTCTGCGGGAGCCCCAGGATCTTTCTCAGCCAGCGCCATGGCGGGCGCAGACACCCCTGTTTCGTCCGAGTTGGATTACAGCACAGCCCCTGCGCAGGTCATTTGACCTCCCGCATAGGCCATGATGGCCCCATGGTGCGACTCGAGTCGCTTCACAAGTCGCCACGCACCGTGGCTAAGTGGCCTGCAGAAATAGAGCCACACTTTCGCTGCTCGCACGTGTACAGTCTGCGCGTACCGGTCGTTTGTTTCTCTGCTGCAAATAGAGGAAAGGAATCTCTGCAAAACCCTTCCGCAGGTTATGGCAAGAGTCAGCTTCTGCTGACATTCTCTGCTCTTATCCTGAATCCGTGACCTCAAATTCGCATCCTCGCCAATGTGCCTGAAACCTGCCACAGAATTTCAATTTCGAGTCTGACTCAGCGGTTTTTGATCAATGGTGTCGGACTACACTGAGTTCAAGGCACAAATAGGAATGAGGAATGAGGAATGCGGGAATGAAACATCCGAAACGAATCACCGTGCTCCTGAGCGACGCCGAAGTCGCCCGCTTTGCGGCTTATTGCCGTGAGCATGGCCACAAAAAAGCAACACTGGTAGCACGGCTGATCCGCGAGTTTCTGCGGCTCTTCGTCATTTCGTGTGGAACCCAACAGTCACAATGACTCCTGGTCGTCGAGCCCGGTGGGCATGTGTGCAGG
>JBKBUN010000006.1:0-39865 GCA_046289925.1 Burkholderiaceae bacterium
CAATGCCCGCCCAGAGGATCAGCAGCGGGATGAAGGCCGAGGCCGGCAGATAGCGGCAAAACGAGATGAAGGGCTCAAAAAAGGCCTCAATGCCCTTGTACGCGCCCATCGCAATGCCCAAGGGCACCGCAATGATGGCCGCCAGCACAAAGCCGCCCAGCACCCGCCACACGGTCATGCCGATGTCCTTGATGAAGCCGTACTCGGCAAACAAGGCCCAGCCCTCGCGCACCATGGTGACAGGGCTGGCAAGGAATGTCGGCGACACATAGCCGCCCAGCGTGAAGGCCGCCCATACGGCAAAGAACAACACAAAGAACGCCAGTCCGAGCAGCCAGCGCGTCCGGGCGCTGACGGGCTCGAGCGGCGCCAGCGAGCGCCGCCGCGCCGCCGGCATAGCGGCCGCCTGCACGGCGGCCTGCACAGCCTTGGGGGCCGGGGTCGAAGACACCGTGCGCATGCTCATCACTTGATGAAACTGGCGTCGAACATCGCCGAAAAGTCCTCGGGCACTTTGCGGATCACGCCGGCCTCCAGCAGGATGGCGCTGGCCTCCTTCATAAAGGACTGCAGTTCACCCGCAAAGAACTTCTGGTTGGCCGCCTTGTCCTGCCAGCGCAGGAAGGAAGCCGACTTCGCAAACTGCTCGCCCGTCTGCTTCACAGCCGCCCCCATGATCTCGTACGACTTGGCGGGCTCGGCCTTGATCATTTCGAGCGCCGCAAAGTACGCGCTGGTCAGCGCCTGTGCGGCCTTGGGGTTGGCCTTGAGCCAAGCCGGGTCACAGCCCACGGTATCCATCACCATGGGGTAATCGAGCGTAGTCGCCAAGATCTTACCGGCCGAGGGGTTCTCGCGCACGGTAGACAGGTAAGGCTCATAGGTCATGGCCGCATCGTTCTGGCCCGCCACAAAAGCCTGTGCAGCCGCCTGCGGCGAAAGCGTGACGGTCTTGACGTCCTTCATGCTCATGCCGTTTTTGCTCAGCATCCAGGCCAGGCCAAAGTACGGGGCCGTGCCGGGTGCATCGACGCCGATCGTCTTGCCCTTGAGGTCGGCAAAGCTGTTGATGTTGCCGCGCACGGCGATGCCATCAGCCCCAAAAGACTTGTCCATCTGGAAGATCTGCACGATGGGCACACCATTCGCATTCCAGGCCACATGCGTTTCCACCGTAGTGGCCGCGCACTGAATGGACTTGGACGCCAACGCCAAGTGCCGATCCTTCTGCGGAATCATCTTGATCTCGACATCAAGGCCGTGCTTCTTGAAGATGCCCGCCTTGTCGGCCAGCGTGAGCGGCGCAAAACCCGTCCACCCCGACATGCCGAGCACGATCTTGGTCTCCTGCGCCATCGCCGTACCAGCGCCGACCAGCAGACCCGACACCACCGCGGCTGCCGCCGCACACTGCTTCCAGACTCGCACCATAAGAATCTCCTCTCTGTTGAACGCACACACGGATCGCTGCCATGATCGCCGCCCCACCATACCTGTCTATACAGGGAAAACACCAAGCAGAACGGGGCTGGCCAGCCGAACAGGCTTTAGCAAGAAGCGGGCCACGCACTCCGACCGCCCGTGAGGGTCTGGCCGCGCAAAGCGGCTGTCGTGGTGCGGCGACACTCTGGCATGTTCGCCCTTGCAGGCAGCAGAGACAACCCGCACCGGACTGGTGCATGGGCCGGGATCCATGGCCGTGTCACAGGGTGTTTGCGACTCCCGCCCCCCCCCCGCGCAGCAAGCCCTGATCGGCGCCAGCAGCTGCCCGTGCATCCAGGCGCTTGCGCACAACACACCACCCACAGTCCACAGCCATCAACGGCTTGCTATATTTCACTCGCCCATCTGCTCGCCACACCTGCACATGACCACCAGCCCCCAAGATCGCCGCAGTGGCAAAGATCGACGTGAATCCGATGAGGGCCCACCCGACCGTTTTGAACGCCGCCGCAGTGTCGAGCCGCGCCAACCCGAGGTGGTCGAACTGGAACTGAGCGAGGAAGAATTGCGGGCACTGGGGTTTGCGCCGCCGGCCCTCCCCAAGGGCTGACAGCCAGCGGAGCCAGGCCTGCTGCCTGGCACGCGCAGTCAAAAGGCTGGCCTACAAGCTGGACATGTGTCAAACAGCTTACGCTGCTCGTGCTTTGCAGAAAAGCACGAGCATCTATGCTTTTAGGAGCACCTTGAGACGGCAAGGCCTGCGCAAAGCGGGCATGCCAAGGGACTGGGGACTCATGCAGCCCGTCCGGCACAGTGCTTGCAGCACTCTGGTACAGCCCACACCTTGCGCAGAGCCCTGTCTGCAACGCTGGTTGGACAACAAAAAAGCCCGGCTCTTTTGGAACCGGGCTTTTGCAATCAATGGTCGGCGTGGCGGGATTCGAACTCGCGACCCCTTGCACCCCATGCAAGTGCGCTACCAGGCTGCGCTACACGCCGACAAGACTTAAATTATATACCAAACAAATCAGGTCACAGACAAAAGCGAGCGAATTTCGAGGAGTTCACGGCGCACTTCGTCTTGCGTCCACAGACGCTCAGGCACGGCGAGCGGTGGTTGCGCATCGCCCTCGCCTCCGAGCGGCCGTGTCAGTGTGACCGGCTCGGCGGTAGGCGGCACGCCCCCCGCCACCTGAACGCTCGCATCGAAGTCGACCAGGGAACGCCCGGACTGCACCCACTCCTGGAGACGGTTGCGCGCACCGCTGATGGTGAACCCCTGGTCGTAGAGCAAATCGCGTATGCGCCGAATCATGAGCACCTCGTGGTGCTGGTAGTACCGGCGATTTCCGCGGCGCTTCATCGGTCGCAACTGGGTGAACTCCTGCTCCCAATAGCGCAAAACATGCGGCTTCACGCCGCACAGATCGGCCACCTCACCAATGGTGAAGTAGCGCTTGGCTGGTATCGGAGGAAGCACGGTGCCCATGATGCACAAGGGAGAGACGTCGCAACGCAAAGAGGTGCAAGCGTACTGCAGTCAGTGCGCTGCGGCCAGCCCAAAGGGCTGACACAGCGCAGAAAGATGCAACCGCGTCACAAATCGGTACGCACAGTGCCCGCCAGGGTGGCAGCAGGGGCCGACTGCTGGATCTGCTCTTTGAGCTTGCTGCTGGCGTGGAAGGTCACCACACGGCGAGCCTGAATGGGTATGGCTTCGCCAGTGCGCGGATTGCGACCAGGACGCGGCGCCTTGGTCCGGATCTGGAAATTGCCAAACCCCGAGAGTTTGACGTCCTGTCCTTCCACGAGGCGTTGCGAGACAAGGTCAAAGAAGGCGTCCACCATGTCCTTGGACTCGCGCTTGTTCAAACCGATCTGGTCGAACAGCAGGTCAGCCAGTTGCGCTTTGGTGAGTGCGGGCGTTTCCAGGCTTTCCACTGCAAATTCCATATCCCCTCCTTCGTCGCTCTCGGAGTGCTCAAGCCCGCAGGCGTGCCGCCACCTGGTGCTGCAGAGCCTGTAGCGCGGCCTGGCAGGCCGCTTCGATTTCAGCATCGGTCAGCGTGGCATCATCACGTCCCAGGGTCAGCCGCAAGGCCAGACTCTTTTCGCCCTGCGCGATCGCGCCAGAGACCGCCTGCGCTTCCCCGGCACGCACCGGCTTGGGACGGAATACGTCGAACAGCACGACGGATTTGAGCAGTTGCCGATCCAGTGCCGACTCCACAGCCGCCACCACTTGTGCGTAGGTCACGGACTCTGCCACCACCACGGCCAGATCGCGCTGCACGGGCTGGTGCTTGCTCACCGGCGCGAACGCTGGCACCGCGCGGCGCAGCACGGCAGCCAGGTCCAGCTCAAACAGCACCGGCGCATGGGCCAGATCCCAGGCCTGCCGCCAGCGCGGGTGCAGTTCACCCACATAGCCGATCACCTGTCCGTCGAACACCACCTGCGCGCAGCGGCCTGGATGCAACGCCGGATGCTCGGCCGCCTCAAAGCGCACTGGCAAAGGCGCAAGCAAAGCCTCCACATCGCCCTTGACGTCGAAGAAGTCCACGCCCGCGTCTTTGATACCCCACTGCAGGCCGGATGCACTGCCATAGGCCAACCCGGCTACCCGCATCGGCTGGTCAAGGCCCGCTACAGTGCTGTCGCTGTCAACGGCCGCAGGATTGCGCAGGAACACACGGCCCACTTCGAACACACGCACACGATCCGCGCGGCGGTCGGTATTGAACTTGAGCACCTGCAGCAGCGAACCCAGAAGGCTTGAGCGCATCACGCTCATCTGGCTGGCAATGGGATTGAGCAGGCGAATCGGCTCGCTATTGCCCGCCAGCTCACGCTCCCAGCGCTCTTCTACAAAACTGAAATTGATGGTCTCCTGATAACCGAGTTGGGCCAGCAGACGGCGCACGGCAAACGGGCTGCGCGTGGCCTCGCGCATGAGTTTGGGCGTGATAGGAGCCAACGGCGGGGTGGTGGGCAGCTGGTTGTAGCCCACCATGCGCGCCACTTCTTCGATCAGGTCTTCCTCGATCTGCAGGTCGAAACGGTAGCTCGGTGGCGTGACCGCCAGAACACCCTCGCCCGCGGGTACCGGGGCCAGGCCGAGGCGCTCCAGCGCCTGGCTGCAACGTTCGGTCGACAACGGCATGCCGATCACCTTCGCGGCACGGGCCACGCGCAGCGTCACCGGCTGCGGTGTCGGCATGTTCACCCGGTGGTCGTCGATCGGACCGCAGCTGGTGTCTGGGGTACCACAGATCTCCAGCACCAATTGAGTGATGCGCTCGATGTGCTCAACGGTCAGCTCCGGGTCCACGCCTCGCTCGAAGCGGTGCCCCGCATCGGTGGAAAAGTTGAAACGACGCGAGCGACCGGCCACGGCCCGTGGCCACCAGAAGGCAGCCTCAATGTAGATGTTGCGGGTGCCGTCAGACACCGCCGTTGCATCTCCGCCCATGATGCCGGCCAGCGACTCCACCTGCTGGTCGTCAGCGATAACGCCAACGCTGCCATCGAGTGCGACCGTGTTGCCATTCAAGAGCTTGAGTGACTCGCCTTCGCGCGCCCAGCGCACATCCAGCCCCCCATGGATCTTGTCCAGATCGAAAATGTGCGACGGACGTCCCAACTCGAACATCACATAGTTGGAGATATCGACCAGTGGCGAGACACTGCGCTGACCGCAGCGTGCGAGGCGGTCCACCATCCACCGCGGTGTTTGGGCTGCCGCGTTGACGTTGCGCACGATGCGCCCCGAAAACCGCCCACACAGGTCGGGGGCGCTGATGCGCACTGGCAGACGATCTGGATGGCTGACCGCATTGGTGGCAAACACCGGGTGCTGCAAGGGCGCGCCGGTCAACGCCGAAAGTTCGCGTGCAATGCCATATACGCTCAGACAGTGCGCCAGGTTGGGCGTGAGCTTGAGGGTGAACAGCGTATCGTCGAGCAACAAGGCCTCACGCAGGTTCTGCCCCACGGGCAACCGAGCATCGAGCTCCAGAAGTCCGCCGTGGTCTTCTGATAGCCCCAGTTCACGCGCTGAGCACAGCATGCCGTGGCTTTCGACGCCACGCAGCTTGCCCACCTTGATGGAAAAGGGCTTGCCATCAGCACCTGGAGGCAGGCTGGCACCCACAACGGCGCAGGGCACCTTGATGCCCACACGGGCGTTGGGAGCGCCACACACGATGTTCAGCAGTGCGCCCTGCCCCACGTCCACTTGACACACACGCAGGCGGTCGGCGTCCGGGTGCTGCACGGCCTCCTTGATCTCTCCCACCACCACGCCACTGAACGGAGGTGCCACGGGCCGCAGTTCTTCTACTTCCAGACCAGCCATGGTCAAGGTATCGGCCAACTCGGCCGTGCTCAGGGGAGGGTTGCAAAAGCTGCGCAACCAGGATTCTGGGAATTGCATAGTGGAAGCTCGTGTCTACCGGGGCCCAGGGCCCCGGATATTCGGTCGTCGGCGGAAAAGGCTTACTGAAACTGCGACAGGAAGCGGATGTCGCCGTCGAAGAACAGGCGCAGGTCGTTCACACCGTAGCGCAACATGGTCAGGCGGTCAGGCCCCATGCCAAAGGCAAAACCGATATAGCGCTCGGGATCGAGACCCATGTTCCGCACCACATTCGGATGGACTTGCCCGGAACCAGCGACCTCCAGCCAGCGACCGGCCAGCGACCCTGTCTGGAACTGGATATCGATCTCGGCACTGGGCTCGGTGAACGGGAAAAAACTGGGCCGAAAGCGCAAGACGAGGTCGTCGCGTTCAAAGAAGGTGCGGCAGAAATCGGTGAACACGACCTTCAGATCCTTAAAGCTCACGTTCTCGCCGATCCACAGACCCTCGCACTGGTGGAACATGGGCGAATGCGTGGCATCGCTGTCCACTCGGTAGGTGCGGCCTGGTGCAATCACCCGGATCTCGGGCATGGTCTGTCCCGCATCCAGTAGTCCGCGGTGGCGTTTGACATGCTGCACCGCATGGCGAATCTGCATCGGGCTGGTGTGGGTGCGCAGCAGCAGCGGCGCCTCTGGTGTTCCACCCTCCACATAGAAGGTGTCGTGCATCGATCGTGCCGGATGGTCGGCCGGCGTGTTCAGCGCGGTGAAGTTGAACCAGTCGGTTTCAATCTCAGGCCCTTCAGCAACATCGAAGCCCATAGAGCCGAAGATGCGCTCAATACGTTCCAGTGTGAGCGAAACCGGATGCAATCCACCCATGCCACGCTGGCGACCCGGCAGGGTCACGTCCAGGGCTTCCGCCTGCAACTGGGCCTGCAGTTCTGCTTCGGCCATGGCCTGACGGCGTGCCGTCAGCGCCGCTTCAATAGCTTGCTTGGCCGCGTTGATGGCGGCCCCCCGTGTTTTCTTGTCTTCGACCGACAGTTGGGCCATGCCCTTCATCAGTTCGGTGATCTGCCCCGACTTGCCTAGGTACTGGGCTTTGGCGTTTTCCAGTTCGGCCGGTGTTGCGCTCTGGGCAAACAGCCGTGTAGCGCTTTCGACCAAGGTGTCCAACTCGTTCATACTGCTCCCCGGGAAAAAACAAGGGCTAGCGCCTTTTCAAGCCCTAGCCCTTGCTGATGGCGCGGGGTGGCTGCAGGCAGCCTCCCCATCGTGAAATCAAGCAGCCAGCTTGGCCTTGACTTGCTCCACGATGCTGCCGAAGGCAGCCTTGTCGTGCACGGCGAGATCCGCCAGCATCTTGCGGTCGATTTCGATCGACGCCTTCTTGAGGCCATTGGCGAACTGGCTGTAGGTCAGCCCCAGTTCACGGGCGGCCGCGTTGATACGAGCGATCCACAGTTGGCGGAACACGCGCTTCTTGGTACGGCGGTCACGGTAGGCGTACTGGCCCGCCTTCATCACCGCCTGCTTGGCGATGCGGAAAACGTTGCCACGACGGCCACGAAAACCCTTGGCAAGGGCGAGAACCTTCTTGTGACGGGCGCGAGCCGTTACACCACGTTTGACGCGAGGCATGTGTGTACTCCTTGTTCGTCAGTTATTACAGGCCAGCAAAGGGCAGCATCTGTGCCATGTGACCCATGTTGGTCTCATGTACCGCTACTGCACCGCGCAACTGACGCTTGTTCTTGGTGGTCTTCTTCGTCAGGATGTGACGCTTGAAGGCTTGACCGCGCTTGACGGTGCCACCGGGACGAACACGGAAACGCTTTTTCGCGCTGCTCTTGGTCTTCATCTTGGGCATTGAATGCTCCTCGTTGTTTGTGCTCGCGAGGCGTTTGCAAACCGATCTGCAAACTTGTTGGCCCCGAGCCACTTTTGATGCGGGGGTTTCCCTCCGCGTACACCGCAAGCCAGGCTTGCGATGCCGTCGAAGAACCCGAAGGTTCTTCCACATTGCTGACCTGCCGAAATTCGGACCGGCCTCAGGCCGCAGGCGCCGCGCCTTCTCCGGCCGCCTTCACCGCCGGGGCCGGCTTCTTCTTGCCAGGGGCGATCATCATGATCATCTGGCGACCCTCCAGCTTCGGAAACTGCTCGACCACAATCAAATCGGCCAGATCGTCCCGAATACGGTTCAGCAGCGCCAATCCGAGTTCCTGGTGCGTGATCTCGCGCCCCCGAAAGCGCAGCGTGATCTTGCACTTATCACCGTCCGCCAAAAAACGGCGGATATTGCGCAGCTTGATGTTGTAGTCGCCGTCGTCAGTGCCAGGACGAAACTTGACTTCCTTGACCTCAATGACCGTCTGCTTGGCCTTGGCTTCGGCAGCCTTCTTCTGCTCCTGGTACTTGAACTTGCCATAGTCCATCAGGCGGCAGACTGGCGGATTTGCCGTAGCCGCAATCTCGACCAGATCCACGTCTAGCTCACCCGCCATGCGCAGGGCTTCGGCGAGGCTCACGATGCCCAGAGGCTCGTTTTCAGGGCCAGACAGACGCACTTCCGGGGCCATGATTTCCCGGTTCAGTCGGTGCTTGCGCTCTTCCCGCTGCCGACGGTCACGAAATTCAGTAGCTATGGCTCTCACCTTCGATCAAACGCCGCCCAAGGCGGCAACATTGAACCGCCGCACAGCTCCAATGCCGCGCAGCGGATTCGCATCATGATTTGGCGGCGATGTCCTTGGCGATAAGTTCCACGAAGGCCTCTACCGACATTACGCCCAGGTCTTTGTTACCCCGAGCACGAACGGCGACCGCGCCTGCCGCCTTTTCTTTATCTCCGGCCACCAGGATGTACGGAGTCTTTTTCAGGGCGTGCTCGCGTATTTTATACGTAATCTTTTCGTTACGCAGGTCGGTGACCACCCTAAGGTCTTGATTTGGCAGCGCTTTTTGCAGCCGTGCAGCGATTTCACGACAGTAATCGCTCTGCGCATCGGTGATGTTGAGCACCGAAACCTGCACCGGCGACAGCCAGACAGGAAGTGCGCCCGCATGTTGCTCGATCAGGATCCCGATGAAGCGCTCCAGACTGCCGACGATGGCGCGGTGCAATACGATGGGTCGATGGCGCTGACCGTCTTCGCCCACAAACTCTGCTTCCAGACGTTCGGGCAGGTTCGGATCGACCTGGATGGTGCCGCACTGCCATTCGCGGCCCAGTGCATCCTTGAGGGTGTACTCGATCTTGGGGCCATAGAAAGCCCCCTCCCCCGGCAGATACGTAAACTCGCAACCCGAAGCGCGCAAGCCTTCCGCCAGAGCGTTTTCAGCGCGGTCCCAGCTTTCTTCGGTGCCGATGCGTTTTTCGGGCCGCGTGGAGAGCTTGTAGATGATGTCGGTGAAGCCAAAGTCGCGGTAGACCTTCTGCAGCAGCGTGGTGAAGGCCTTCACCTCCGACTGGATCTGGTCCTCCGTACAGAAGATGTGGCCATCGTCCTGCGTGAAACCGCGCACGCGCATGATGCCGTGCAGCCCGCCCGTGGGCTCGTTGCGATGGCACTGGCCGAACTCGCCGTATCGCAGAGGCAGATCGCGATAGCTCTTGATGCCCTGCTTGAAGATCAGGATGTGGCCCGGACAGTTCATCGGCTTGAGCGCGTAGTCGCGCTTTTCCGACTCGGTGGTGAACATGTTGTCGCGGTACTTGTCCCAGTGGCCGGTTTTTTCCCACAGTGTCTTGTCAAGGATCTGCGGGCCTTTGACCTCCTGGTAACCGTTGTCACGGTACACACGGCGCATGTACTGCTCCACCTCCTGCCACAGAGTCCACCCCTTGGGGTGCCAGAACACGGTGCCAGGCGAGTGCTCGTCGATATGAAACAGGTCCAGTTCGCGGCCCAACTTGCGGTGGTCGCGCTTTTCGGCTTCTTCCAGCATCGTCAGGTAGTTTTGCAAATCCTCCTTGCTGGCCCAGGCCGTGCCGTAGATGCGCTGCAGCATCTCGTTGCGGTGGTCGCCGCGCCAGTAAGCCCCCGCCACCTTCATGAGCTTGAAGTGCTTGAGCTTGCCTGTGCTGGGCACATGTGGGCCACGACACAAATCTTCGAAGCCACCTTCACGGTACAGCGAAACATCCTCATCCGACGGGATGCTGGCGATGATCTCGGCCTTGTAGTGCTCGCCCAGGCTCTTGAAGTAGGCCACCGCCTCATCGCGGGGCAGCACCCGGCGCACTACGGGCTCGTCCTTGGCGGCCAGCTCGGCCATGCGCTTTTCGATGGCGGCCAAGTCTTCGAGCGTGAACGGGCGCTTATAAGAAAAGTCGTAATAAAAGCCGTTCTCAATCACCGGGCCGATGGTGACCTGCGCATCAGGGAACAACTCCTTGACGGCGTACGCCAGCAAGTGGGCGGTGGAGTGGCGGATGACCTCCAGGCCGTCGGCGTCTTTGGCCGTGACGATGGACAGCGGGCTGTCCTGTTCGATACGGTAGCTGGTGTCCACGACCTTGTCGCCGATCTTGCCAGCCAATGCAGCCTTGGCAAGGCCTGCGCCAATCGACGCAGCCACCTCGGCTACGGTAACCGGGCCCGGAAAGGCGCGTTGCGAACCGTCGGGAAGCGTGATGTGAACCATGGGAACAATCCTTTGGAATGATGGGGGCGTCGATCCAGGACGCGCGCCGAGGTGCAGGCAAAAAAAAGCGCGGAACCAGTCCGCGCTTTGATGAGGGAGTCGACGATCTCGAGCAGGCGCGAACCACCGGCTCACAGGCCGGACATCCTCCGGGGTGTGGTAGTTCGCGGTGTCATAACCAGGATGCCTTTCTCGCTCTTGCTGATCGGGGAAAGCACACATTCTATCCGCCGCGCCCGGCAGCCGCATGGACTGCGCGGCACCCTGACACCCGTCACCAAGTCATGCCATGCGCAATTGCTATCCAATTGATAGCATCAAGCCCAGCATAGAAAAGCACGAACCTCGTATTTGACTCAAAGTCTCTGACCACCATCCGATGGTCTTCCCGGGTGCTCGTCCATGTCCCGCAGCCTGCGCGCCACACCGTTCTGCCAGCGCCAGGCGTCGGCGCACATGCGATCCAAACCCAACTCGGCCCGCCAGCCCAGCAGCGACTCGGCCTTCGACGGATCGGCCCAGCAGCGCGCCACATCCCCCGGTCGGCGCGCCACCACCTCGAATGGCACGGGTCTTTCGCTCGCCCGCTCGAACGCCCGCACCATCTCGAGCACCGATACCGGCCGACCTGTGCCAAGGTTGACCGTGAGCAAGCCCGGGTGTGTCCTCAGGTAGCGCAGGGCTGCCACATGGCCCGCCGCGAGATCGGTCACGTGGATGTAGTCGCGCAGTCCAGTGCCGTCAGGTGTCGGGTAGTCGTTGCCGAACACCGCCAACCGGTCGCGCCAGCCAGCCGCCACTTGGGCCACAAAGGGCAGCAGATTGCCGGGCACTCCATGCGGGTCTTCGCCGATCAGGCCGCTGACATGCGCCCCAACCGGGTTGAAGTACCGCAGGCGCGCAATGTGCCACTGCCCGGGCTCGGCAGTGTCCAGATCGGCGAGCACCTGTTCCATCATGAGCTTGGACCAGCCATACGGATTGGTGGCAGAGCAGGGAAAGTCCTCACGAATGGGCAAGGACGCAGGCTCACCATAGACGGTGGCAGACGATGAAAACACCAGCGTGCGCACCTGCGCCGCACGCATTGCCTGCAGCAGTGTGATGGTGCCCGCCACGTTGTTGTCGTAGTACGCCAGCGGCTCCCGCACCGACTCCCCCACGGCTTTGAAAGCAGCGAAATGGATCACCCCGTCGATCGGATAGCGCGCAAACACCGCGTCCAGTGCGGCGCGGTCGCGCACGTCTGCCTCTACCAGCTCGGGGGTAAAACCCAGAATCTGGGACAGCCGCTCCACCACCGAGCGGCGGCTGTTGGAGAAGTTGTCGAGGATCACAAACGGAACTTGGGCCTCCGCCAGCGCCACACAGGTGTGTGAGCCAATGAATCCCGCCCCTCCGGTCACAAGAATCATGTTGTCCTCCTTGAATCGAACACTGCCACCAGCGCGAGATCGCGGGTGACCGAAGCGCGCCGTCCGGCGACTCCATGCTGCCAATCATCCTGCCAGCGCAGCAACACGCGGCAACCTTAGGCCACAATCGCTCAAACACACCTGATAGATAATTACATCACGACACATTTTGGCAGACTGCCACATGTGCGACGCACAATGTGCGCAAGCACCAACCAATCGGCGCCTTGCCCCATGCGGCAAACGGCCACAACGAAATCCGATGCAACCTCTTAAACGCCTGCTTTGGGCCCTGTTGGGTGCCGCCGGGCTGGGGCTCTGGACCACAGCCCAGGCCCAGCCACTTGGCTCGCCAGCCGTCGCGCTGTATTACGGCCATTCCATTCCGCTGACCGAATGGCGCGCGTTCGACATCGTGGTGGTGGAGGCGGACCACGGCCACGACCCCAAGACCTGGCGCGAGCGCGGCCTGGAACTCTACGCCTACGCATCAGTGGCAGAAGCGCATCCCAGCCGTCCGTACCACGCCCGCATTCCAGCCGCCTGGAAGATGGCTCGCAACGGCGCGTGGCGCACCGATGTCATCGACCAGACCCCGGCCGAGTGGCCCGAATTCTTCGCGAACGAGGTGGTGGGTCCACTGTGGGCCAAAGGCTACCGCGGCTTTTTCCTGGACACGCTGGACTCGTACCGACTGGCCCAGCAGTTCGACGAGGCGGCACAACAGGACGGCCTGGTGCGCCTGCTGGAGACCCTGCACCGGCGCTTTCCAGGCATCCGGCTGATCCTCAACCGCGGTTTTGAGATCTTGCCGCGTGTGCCAGGCAAGGTACAAATGGTGGCGGCGGAGTCTCTGTATCGCCGCTGGAACGCCCAAGCCCAGCGCTATGAAGAAGTGCCTGAAAACGACCGCGCGTGGCTGTTGCAACAGTTGCACACTGCCAAGGAGCGGGATGGCGTACCGGGTCTCGTGATCGATTACGTACCCCCACACCAGCGGGATCTCACGCGCAAGACGGTCGAGCAGATCCGCGCGCACGGCCTGACCCCGTGGGTGACCGACAGCCAGTTGCACACCATAGGCATGGGGGCGATTGAGCCCGTGCCGCGGCGCATCTTGATTCTCTACAACGGCGGAGAGTCCCCGGCAGTGCGCTATTCCAACCCGCACCTGTATCTGCAAATGCCCTTGAACCACCTGGGCTATGTGGTGGACTACGCCGACGCACGCCAGCCATTGCCGGAGGGGGTCCTGGCCGATCGCTACGCAGGGGTTGTGACCTGGTTCTCGGGTTTTCTGCCGGAGCCCAACCGGCGGCCGGTGAGCCGCTGGCTGCAGGCTCGCATGGCCGAAGGAATGCCCGTGGCCATCCTGGGCGACCTTGGGCTGGCTCCGGACCGCGCATTGGCACAGCGTCTGGGCCTCTTGGTCGGTGCAGAAGCTCCGCGCGCACCGCTGCGCATACTGCGCCAAGATCCGATGATGGGCTTCGAGATCTCCCTAGACAACCTGGAGCAGGCAGAACCGTTCCGACTCGACAACCTGGTGGGACGCGAGGCACGGCCCCTGCTCCAGTTTCGCGACGCAAAAGGACAGGAGTTCACTGGGGCTGCACTGATGCCATGGGGAGGGCTCGCCCTGGATCCCTACGTGCTGGCCAAGGTGCCTGGCACCGAGTTTGCCCGCTGGGTGATGGATCCATTTGCTTTTGTCACCCAAGCGTTGCGGCTGGAGCCCTTGCCGATACCCGACATCACCACCGAAAACGGCCGCAGGCTGCTGCTTGCACACATCGATGGCGATGGCTTTCCGTCGCGAGCAGAACTGGCCGGCAGCCCACTTGCACCCGCCGTGCTGCTCAAGGATGTGCTGGAACGCTACAAGGTGCCAACGGCCATGTCCGTCATCGAAGGCGAGACAGCGCCCCACGGGCTCTACCCAGCCGACAGCAAGGAAATGGAAGACATCGCACGGCGCATGTTCCGGCTGCCGCATGTCGAACTGGCAAGCCACAGCTATGCACATCCGTTCCTGTGGGACCCGAGCGTGCGGCACGGGCGCTTTCTGGAAGATGCCAACGCCGCGTATCACCTCGACCTGCCGGGCTACCAGATGGATCTGCATCGCGAGATCGTGGGCTCCTCGCAATACATCAACGAACGTCTTGCGCCCCCAGGCAAAAAGGTCAAGATCATGCTGTGGTCGGGCGACACGGCGCCCAATGCCCGCGCGCTCGAAATCACCGAAAACGCAGGCCTGCTGAACATGAACGGCGGCAATACCACCATCACCAAGGCCAACCCGTCCATCACCGCAATTGGCGCGCACGGGCTGCTGCTGGGCGAACAACTGCAGGTGTACGCGCCGATCACGAACGAAAACCTGTTCACCAACCTGTGGCGCGGCCCTTTCTATGGTTATGAACGCGTGTTGGAAACCTTTGAGATGACCGACAAACCCCGCCGCATCAAGCCGGTAGGGATCTACTATCACACCTACTCGGCCAGCAAGCGCGCCGGGCTCAGGGCGCTGCACAAGGTGTACGACTGGGCGATTTCGCAGCCGCTGCATCCCGTGTATCCGTCCGAGTTCATCCAGAAGGTACGCGACTTTCATAGCCACGCGCTGGCCAAGGAGGGCGGAGGCTGGCGGGTGCGCGGAGACGGTCATCTGCGCACGCTGCGGCTGCCCACCGCGCTGGGAACGCCGTTGCTAGACCAGAGCCACCATGTGGCCGGCTATCTACAGGGCGCTGAGGGGCTGTACGTACACCTGAGCGGGCCGAACGCATGGCTTCGCACCACCAACACGCCCGTCACACCATCAGGCCCCTATCTGACGGACGCCAATGCACGCCTGGTGAGTTGGAAGGTTTCGGATGGAGGCAAGCGTGTCGAAGCGCAGTTCAGCGGCCATGGACCTATCGAAGTCGGCTTTGGCAGCATGACGGGCTGCTCGGCACATCTCGACCAACGCCCCATCCCCCCCGCAGTCCCCCCTCGCGGCCTGGGCGCAAACGTCCCTGGTCAGGTTCACTACCGCATTCCTCATGCTGCAGCGCAAGTCGTCCTCCAGTGTGCGTCACGCTGATCGCCCGGTACTGGCGCCGGCCTGGCTGATCGCGCTGCTGGCGTCCATGGTGGGCGGTGGCTTGTGGATGCTGTATCCGCGGCAGGATCTGGAGCGCCGTCTCGCGGAGGCCACAGAGTCCGCGCTGTCGGTGGCCTACCTGCACAACCTGCTGCGCAGCGATCCACAGAACCCGCAACTGCGACTGCTGCTGGCGCGGCGCCAACTGGCGCACGGCGAACTCGACGAAGCCCGCAAGACGCTTGAACCCGCCCTGCAGTCCCCACAACCCGAGGTGCGCCGGGACGCCCTGTGGGTGCTGTGGGAGCTTTCGTACACCGAATATCAACGAACGCCCGAATCCGAGCCGGATCTGCGAGCACGGCGCCTGACGGCCCTGCATGCGCAGTTGCAGACCCTGGCACAAGAGCAATGGCCCCTGGAGCGGCAAATGGCCCTCATGCGCCTGGCAGCGCAATTGGGCGAGCGGCAGCTGAGCGCGCGCATCAGCCGTGAAATCGCCCTGGACCCCCACCACCCGATGGACGCCGAGCCGCGCTACGAGCGCGCTGCCCGGGAAGCCTTGAGCGTGGGCGACTACGCAGGCAGCGCCGACCTGTACCTGCTGGCTCGGCGCGCCACACAAGACCCAGAACGCGCTCGCGCCTACTTTCTGGCGGCCGTGCGCGCGCTGCAATCCGGCAATCGCCCCCGCGAAGCCCTGGACCTCGCACAACGGGAGATCGGTGTACTCGAGAACGACCGCGAAATCCTCATCTTCATGACAGAGCTGGCGCGTGCAGCGGGACGCCCCGACGTGGCAGACCGCTATGTACGCCAGTTGCTGCGGCTTGCGCTGGCGCAGCAGTGGCATAGCCAGACGGCGCAGCATACCGACACAATGCCCCCCGAACCCGCCGCGGCGCAAAGCCTCCTGCAAGCGGTGCAGCACAGGTTCGACGACGGTGCCGCATGGCTGCAGCGCCCGAACCACGCGCTGCTGACGGCGCAAGCAACTGCACCGGCACGCGCGAAGCAGCCCCGCGAACCTGCGGCCCCCGGACTGCCCTTCGACGACCGCATTTACACCCTCGGCTACGAAGTGTTCCTGGAGAACGGAAAGCAGGAAGACGCTTGGGCCGTGGCCCATGCAGCCGTGCGGCAGCAGCCTGACAGCCTGCTGTGGCGAGAACGCCTCGCTCGGGTCTCCGACTGGACCCAACGGCCCGATGTGGCATTGGAGCACTGGCTGTACGTGGCACAAAAAACCCAGCGCGACGATGCATGGCAGGCCGTGCTGCGCCTCGCTCCGGGGCAGTTCGACGATGAAGCTCTGGTGCAAGCCTTGCGCTATCAGTTGCGCAAGGAGCCCGGCAACCGACGGCTGATGCAAGAGTTGGTGAACGCGTACGAGCGCATTGGCGATCCTCAGCCGGCGCTCGAACTGCTCAGCCTACAGGCACAAGACCCAGAGACGCTGGAGCTTCTCGCCAACCTGGCCGAACGCGCTGGCAAGCCCGAGATGGGGCTGAAAGCCTGGCGAAAGCTGCTGTCCATGCCGGGCGAAAACACTGCCGAACGGGCCATGCGGGCGGCCGTGCTCGCCCTGCTGCAAGGTCACGCCGACGAAGGACTGCGCTGGCTCGAATCTGCAGCCCCACCCCAGAAGGCCGACGACGATGCCGCAGACTACTGGCGCCTGACCGGACAACTCGCCGAAGGGCGGCAAAGGCAGGCCCTGGCCATCAAGGCCTACCGGGCCCTGCTGGAGCAGCCAGACGCTGATCTGGGCGATCACGATGCCCTGATCCGACTGCTGCTGCTGGACCACCCCCTGGAGGCAGCCCAGATCGCGGCCCATGCCTGGGAACGCTTCGACCAACCGCGCCATCTACTGCAAGCGCTCACGATCTATCAGAACCGCAATCATTGGGACCGCTTTACTGCCCTGCTCGCACGCGTGGATGCGAACCCGCAGGCCCAGCGGCGCTCATTGCTGCGCTTGCGCCAGGAACCCGAGTTTCTGCGCATGTTGGGAACCTACCACCAGCAGGCCGGTCGCCTTCAGGAAGCGCGCCGCCATTTCGAGGCCGGGCTGCGCATCAGCCCCGAATCGGCCGAAATGCGACAAGCGTTGATCTGGCTGCTGATCGACGGGAACGACGCCGTTTCGCTGCGCAACTTGCTCACCGTGCATGAGCCGGACTGGTCCCGCGATGTGAGCATGCACGACGCGCTCGCGGCAGCCTACCAGGCACTGTCTTTGCCCCAAACGGCGCTCGACCGGTATCTGACCCCACGTGTGCCGCAGCACGAGCATGATTTTCTGTGGCTGATGAACTATGCCGACGCCTTGGACCAGAACCAGCAAAGTGATCGCGCTTGGCGGCTGCGTCGCACGCTCATGGCACGGCAATGGGAATCGCTGCGCCAGGGGCCCGATGGCCAGCGACTGACCCCCGCGCAGATCCGGGAACGCTGGTTGACCGAGGAATCGCTGGACCAGACACGCCGCATCGCACGCGCCCGCCTGGTGCTGACACAGCAGCGCGGAGACCCCGCCCATGCGGTGCTACGGGAACTGCTGCGTCTCGATCGGGATGCGCGACAAGGCTTCTCCAACGCAGCGGCCGAGACCGCGATCGGATGGTTGCAAGACGCTGGCGAATACAGCGCCGAACGCGCGTTTCTCTGGCATCAGTACGCGCGCAACCGCAGCCAGAGGGTGAACCGCCCCCTGTGGGCCGACATCACCGTGGCGCTTGCCGAAGACGACCGTGAAGCCTCTGGACGCCTTCTCGAAACCTTCGACGAACGACTGCCCCGCTACGACCGTGTCAACGCAGCCCGAGCCGTGCGCGACATGCGCGTGGCACAAACCGCCGCGTTTGAAGCGCAGGACGCGCAGTACGACGACAACCCCACGCACCTGCAGCTCACCGAGAGTCTGCTTGCTTTCAGTCACCAGGCCAAGGTCACCGCTCGCACCGAACGGTTGGGAGGCATGGACGAACAAACCCTGGGCGAAAACGTGCATATCGCTATCCACCCACGGCTGACCCTGCAACTGGGGCACGAAAGCCGGCGACGGATCAGCACTGCGCAGCAAGTGCTCATTGACCCGCCCCAGGAAAAAGCATTCACCGCCCAATTGCTCTGGACCCACCGATACGGAGAGTCTGTCCTGCGGCTGGCACGTCGCCAAAGCCTTGCAAGCTATACCCCCTGGCAGATCGAGCACGAGCAGCGTCTCGACCAGGGCCTGTCTGTGCGCTTTTCACTGGGCGGAGACCTGCCGGCCGACGAGAGCCTTCCGATGCGGCTTGCAGGCATGAAAGACCGTGCATCTGTCACAGTGCGGCTACAGGCCACACGCCGGGATGTGCTGGCCCTTACGCTGGCCAGCGAACGCTACCATTTACAGACCGGGGGCTTGGTGGGCAGCAGCCGCCGTGCATGGCTCGACTATCTGCACACCTGGCGCATCGAGACACCCAGCGTGGAGTTGGGTGCGTTCGGCTCATACCACCAGTTCCGCCGCAATGACCCCGCCGGTTTGGGGCCGGCCGACCAAGCCTACCGCCGACTGCTTGCGCCCGATGCTGGCGCTCCGGATGCGGGCTATTTCCTGCCCGAGAGCTTCGGCTACTACGGCCTGCAGGCCTCGACCAATGTGCGGTATGAAACAGAGTACAGCCGCGCCCTGCAACCGTTTGCCGCCATCAGCCGTACATGGCATACCCAGCTCGGCCCCGGCTACGGGTTGCGACTTGGTGTGGCCGGCAGCGTGATCGGGGCTGACCACCTGAGCATCCGCTGGGCCATCGGCAAGTCGGGCCCGCAATCGCTAGGCAGTACGCGCGACTTGCAAGTGACCTACCGCCTCCATTTCTGATTTCTCTGCTGCACGAAAGACCTCCATGCACCCATCTCGATCACTTCTTCGCTGTTTTTTGATGTCGGCCTTCTCGGCTCTGTTGATGCTGCTGTCGGCCTGTACAACGCTCGACCGCGGTGCGCCGCCCGCGCTTGAAAAGTCCGCCAGCTGGGTAGTGCTGCCTTTTGCCAACCATACGGAGACCCCGCTGGCCGGACAACGCGCAGAGGCCATCGCAGAGGCTCTGCTGCATGCTCGGGGGGTGGGAACGGTCACCCGTCCGCCTGCAGGTGCCCAGCAAGAAGCGCTGTTCGATGCTGGCGATCAGCGCCGCCAGGAAGAGGCCCTTGCTTGGGCGCGAGAGCAGCAAGCCCGCTATGCCTTGACGGGCACCGTGGAGGAGTGGCGCTACAAAGTCGGGGTCGACGGAGAACCCGCCGTGGGCGTGACCCTGCGCATCATCGATGTGAGCAATGGCCGTGTGATCTGGAGCGCGGCCGGCGGCAAAAGCGGATGGAGCCGCGAGGCCCTCGCCGCCGTCGCGCAGAAGCTGTTGCGCGAGTTGCTGCAGACCGGACTGGCCAGCGCCCGTTGACAAGCTCAAGGCACTGACTGCCATATGACCGAAGAATCGACAGCCCCCGGAGCGCGCCGCCGTGTGGGATCGGCGCCCGAGCAAGGTGCACCAGCCATGGGGCGCGTGTTCCAGCTCAGCGGGGCTCTGGTGGGGCGGCTCACGACGACGGACACCCGTCCGGCGGCCATGCTCGTGGAGATGCTGCTCCTGCCGCTGGTGGCGGTGGCCGTAGGCTTTTACGGAAACGCGGAAGACCCGCTCGGCGTGCATGCAGAGTTTCCGTGGGTCTGGCTGGCCCCCGCCATCCTCGCGCTGCGGTATGGACCCCTCGCAGGGCTGGGAGGGGCCTGCGTCTTGCTGCTGTGTTGGCTCGCGCTCAACGTCGGTCACTTCGCAGAGTTTCCCAAGGTGTTTTTCCTCGGCGGGCTGATCCTGGTCATGCTGGTGGGAGAGTTCTCCAGCCTCTGGCAGGCCCGCACCCGCCGCGCCGAAACGGTGCAGATGTACCTGGACCAGCGGCTCGAACATCTGGTGCGCCAGTACTACCTGCTGCGGTTGTCGCACGACCGCCTGGAGCAGGAGTTGATCGGACGCCCCATGTCGATGCGGGATGCGCTGTCGTCCCTGCAACGGCTGGACGCGGTCGACGACCCCACAGAAAGCGCCCACCTGCTGCTGCGCCTGCTGGCGCAGTACTGCCAGCTCGAATCGGCATCGCTCCATGCGGTGAACGACGACATCGCAAGCCCTCAACCGCTCGCGCAGATCGGCGCACCCCGTGCGCTGCAACTCGACGACCCACTGGTAGAACAGGCACTGGAGACCGGCAAGCTTTGCCACATCAGCCAGGCACTGGCATCGCAACGTCAAAGCCAGTACCTGGTGGCGGCGCCTTTGCGGGATCTGGGTGGCACCACCTACGGCCTGCTGGTCGTGCACGAGATGCCGTTTTTTTCGCTGCAGGAAGAAAACCTGCAGACGCTGAACCTGCTGCTGGGCTACTACACGGACGGTCTGTCGGTACAGTGGCTGGCGCAGCCGGTGCTGGAGCGCCTGCCGCAGTGTCCGCCAGAATTTGCGTTTGAAGTTCAGCGCTTGGCCCATATCCGCCAGAGCACTCAGGTTCCCAGCGTCATCGTGGCGCTGGAGTTTCTGCCGCGGGCTGTGGCCCGCGAGCTTCCGCAACAGATCCTGCGGCTCAAGCGCGAACTCGACCAAAGCTGGCTGATCGAAGGCCCGCAGCGCCAGGTGCTCGCGCTGCTCATGCCCCTGGGCGATGCGTCCACGGCAGAGGGCTACATCAGCCGGATCGAGAACTGGTCGCAACAAAAAAGCGGGCAACCACTGTCGGAATCCGGCGTGTTCGCACACGTCATACCCCTGCCAGCGCAAGCGCCCGTCGAAGCCCTGCTGCGCCTTCAGGAACTGGCCCATGCTTAGCTACAAGCTGGGCGCAGGGGCGCTGTCGCTCGAAATCGCCGCATGGACGGGCCTGCTCACGCTGGACAGCCATTCCAACGCGGCTCTGGCGGCGTACCTGGGCGCGCACGCCCTGGCGAGCGTGCTGCTGGCATTGTTCCTGCAGCCCCTGGTGCGGGGTGTGCGTGCAACTCCCCGCTGGGCTGTGGCGTCTCTGATGGCTTGTCTGAGCTTTGCCATTCCCGTGGCAGGCTTTGTCGGCGTACTGCTGGCTGTGGTCACGTTGCGGGTGTACCGCAGCCCGGTACTGGCCGATGCCTTCGACTCTGTTGTACTGCCGCAGTTTGATCTGCACCAGCGCATGCAGGGCAGCTTCCGCCAGGCCGGACTGCGTTCGTTTCTTGGCAACGCACAGGTTCCCATGCCCGCGCGCATGCGGGCCATGGTGGCCTTGCAGTATGTGTCGGGTCGGGTTGCGTCGCCCCTGTTGCGCACCGTGCTCAGCGACCCCAGCGAAGACCTTCGCCTGCTGGCCTACGGCATGCTCGACACCCTGGAAAAGCGCATCAACCGCTCCATCGATGCCGAACTGGACGCCTTGCGCCAGGCCGAAGCGCTGCAAGACGGTACAGCGGCCAAGGCGCGCGCCGAGTCTGCCCGGCGTTTGTCGGATCTGTACTGGGAGCTGATCTACCAGGAACTGGTGCAGGGCGACCTGCGGCTGCATGCGATCCAGGAGTCGCTGCGCTACTGCGACATGGCGCTGCTCGATGCGCCGGATGCTCCCGCATTGGTGCTGCGCCGGGGGCGCCTGATGCACCTGCTGGGCCACCCCGACGAAGCCGCACAGGCCTATCAACGCGCAAGAGCACTGGGACTGCCCGCGACCCGGGTGCTGCCTTACCAGGCAGAGCTTTGCTTCGCGCGCCGCGACTACCGAGGCACCCAGGCGCTGGTGCAGGAGCTCAGCCAATGGAGTGCCCTGCCCCGCCTGCGGCCGGTGGTGGATTATTGGAAGCAGTCATGAGCCATCCCCACGCCCAGGACGCCGATATCGCACTGATTCTGGAGGGCACTTTCCCGTACGTGAGCGGCGGGGTGTCCAGCTGGATCAACCAGATCATCCGCGCTTACCCCGAGTACCGCTTCGCCATTGTCTTTCTGGGTAGCCGGCGCGATGACTACCAGGCCTTCCGCTACCAATTGCCGGACAACGTGGTGCACTTTGAAGAGCACTTCCTGTACGCGCACCTCGGGACCCACGGCCTGCCCGCGCGCCGCAAGGGCGACCCCGAGGCTTTTGCGCTGGTGCGGCAACTGATCGACCGCTTCGAGCACGCCGACGGCCGCGAGGCCGCCATGTCGATCTTTCAGGAGATCACCCGGCACATGGCGCCAGGGGGCAAGCTGCAGCTCGACGATTTTCTCTACAGCGAGCGCGCCTGGGAGATCATCTGCGACAGCTACCGCCGCCACTGCACTGATCCGTCCTTCGTCGATTTCTTCTGGACGGTGCGCATCATGTACCAGCCCCTGTGGATGCTGTCCAAGGTGGCCCATGAACTGATTCCGGTGAAGGTCGTTCACTGCGCCTCCACCGGGTACGCGGGCTACCTCGGAGCGCTCTTGAGCAGGGAGCGCAAGATCCCGCTGATCCTGTCGGAACACGGCATCTACACCAAAGAACGCAAGATCGACCTCTTCAAGAGCGAGTGGATCCGGGACAACCGCAACGTGTTCCAACGTGACCCGACGGAGCTGTCGTACTTCCGGCAGATGTGGATCCAGTTCTTTGAATGGTTGGGGTTCTTCTGCTACGAGGCGGCCGATCCGATCATTGCGCTGTACGAAGCGAACCGGCTGCGCCAGGTCGCGGACGGCGCGCGCCCGGAGCGCACCTTCAATATCCCGAACGGCATCCAGTTGTCGCGCTTCGTGCCGATGCGGGCCAAGCGCCCTGCCACGCCGCCGCCCGTGCTGTGCCTGATTGGCCGCGTTGTGCCGATCAAAGACATCAAGACTTTCATCCGCGCGATGCGCCGTGTGGTCAACCAGATGCCCGAGGCGGAAGGCTGGATCGCAGGCCCGGCCGAAGAGGACCCGGCTTACGCCCAGGAATGCCACAACCTCGTACGAAGCCTCGGGCTGGAATCGCAGGTGAAGTTCCTGGGCTTCCAGAAGGTGGAAGACCTGATGCCGCGCATCGGTCTGACCATCCTGTCGTCGATCAGCGAAGCGCTGCCGCTGGTGATCCTGGAAGGCTATGCCGCCGGCGTGCCCGTGGTCAGCACCGATGTGGGCTCGTGCCGACAGCTTGTCGAAGGACTGGACGACGAAGACCGGGCGCTGGGCGCATCGGGCCGGATCGTACCCATCGCTGATCCACAGAGGCTGGCAGATGCAGCCCTGGAACTGCTGCAGGACACCGCCACCTGGGAGGCTGCCAGTCGCGCGGCCATTGCGCGGGTCGAGCGCTACTACACGGATACGATGATGTTTGACCGGTACCGCAAGGTGTACGAAAACGCATTCGCCCGATCGGCCGAGGTGCACTGATGGCAGGAATTGGTTTTGAGCTGCGCAAAATGCTGCGCAGGAACACGCTGGTGAGCCTGCTGCAGGCCTACGCCTACGCGGGGGTGATCGGCTCAGGCCCGTGGGTGTTCTCGATTGTGGGCATCCTGCTGATTGGGATTTTCAGCGCCAGCGTGGTCACCCCCTCGGTGCTGGTCACGCAGTTTCAGACATCGGTCACCTACCTCGTGGCCGGCAGCCTCATCCTCACCGGCCTGGTGCAACTGGCGTTCACGCGCTTCGTGTCAGACCGGCTGTTCGAGAAGCGACGCGAGAGCATCTTGCCCAATCTGCACGGGCTGATGCTGGTGGTGCTCGCGGTGTCGTCGCTGCTGGGCACGCTGGGCCTGTTCACCGTGCTGGACAAAGAAGGGGTGCTCTATCGCCTGCTGATGCTTGCGGGCTTCACGCTGATGTGCGCCGTATGGGTGCTCACGGTGCTGCTGTCCGGCATGAAGCGCTACAAGGCCATCGTAGGGCTGTTCGCGATGGCCTACACACTCATCGTGGTCAGTGCGTTGTGGATGCGGCCCTGGGGCCTCGAAGGCTTGCTCGGGGGCTTTGTGCTGGGCAACTTTGTGCTGCTGGTCGGTATGTGGGTGCTGGTGGTGCGCGAGTTCAACACACACGGCCCCTTGATCGCCTTCAACTTTGCCGACAAGCGCCTGATATACCCCTCGCTGATGGCCATCGGTCTGCTCTACAACCTGGGCATCTGGGCCGACAAGTTCATATTCTGGTACTTCCCCCCCACGTCAGAGCCCATCATCGGTGCGCTGCGTGCGTCGGTGATCTACGACATTCCGGTGTTCCTGGCCTATCTGTCCATCATTCCGGGCATGGCGGTGTTGCTGGTGCGGATCGAGACCGACTTTGTGGAGTACTACGACAAGTTCTACGACGCGGTGCGCAGCGGCGGATCGCTCGAATACATCGAATCGATGCGCGACGAAATGGTGTATTCCATCCAGCAAGGTCTGGCCGAGATCGGCAAGATCCAGACGCTCGCCATTCTCGTCACCTTCGTGGCGGGCCCGTGGCTGCTGTCCTGGCTGGGCATCTCGCGCCTGTACCTGCCGCTGCTGCATGTGCAGGTGATCGGGGCAGGCCTGCAGGTGGGCCTGATGGCGGTGCTCAACGTGTTTTTCTACCTCGACCAGCGGCGCATAGTGCTGTTGCTGTGCCTGCAGTTCGTGCTGCTCAATATCGCACTCACAGGTTTCACGCTGTACGCAGGCGCGGCCCTGTACGGCTACGGCTTTGCACTGTCTACGCTGCTGACGCTGTGCACGGGCCTGTATCTGCTGTCGCAGCAGCTGAACCGGCTCGAATACGAGACCTTCATGCTGCAATAGCCTTGGTGCGGAGTCTGGCAGCTCCTCAAGGCGCCCCAGAATTCGCTATCGTGCGTTTTTTTGATTTCAGCACGACCATGCGCACGCCACGCACCCACTCCCCGTTTTTCTGGCCCCTGCTGGCACTGGCGGGCGGTCTTACGGCCTGCGGCGGAGGCAGCAGCGAGCCCGCAGCGCCCGCCGTGCGGGTGGAATTCCTGCAACCCGCACCCGACACCGTCGCCAACCAAGGGCAGACGCTGGCACTGGCGGTGCGCGCCTTCGCTGGCGATGCCGCGGTGGACAACGGCACCGTGGTGAGCTTTTCGGCCAATGCTTCCTCGCTGGGAACCGCCCGCACCCAGACCGGCCAGGCCAGCCTCTCGTGGGGCGCAGCCCCAGTGGGCGCAGTGTCTGTGCAGGCCAGCGTGAGCGTGTCGGGGCAAACCGCGTCTGCACAGCGCACCGTGTGGGTGCGCCCAGCGCCGCAACCGCTCGAAGTGCTGGTGCCCGCCTACTTCTACCCCACGGGCAACGGTGCGCGCGACTGGCAGGCGCTGACCACGGCGGCACAGGCCCAGCCGGGGGTGCGTATCACCGCCGTCCTGAACCCGGCCAACGGTGTCTTCACCAGCGCTGACACCAACATCCAGCGCGCGGCGTCGGCCTTCACGGCGGCCGGCGGCGCGGTGGTGGGCTATGTGTTCACCCGCTACGGCACGGGCTCCCGCTCGCTCGACAGCATCCGGGCCAACATCGATGCGTATCTGAGTCTGTACGGGCGCGGCATGGTCAGCGGATTCTTCATTGACGAGATGGCCGCCACCGCCGACCGCCTGCCGTTCTACCGCGCGATCTACGACCACATCAAGTCACGCGACCCGGCGCTGCGCGTCATTGGCAACCCGGGTATGTGGCCGGTGGCCGACTACGCAACAGTGGCCGACACGCTGGTCACCTTTGAAGGACGCAACAGCGCGTTCCAGGCTTACGCCCTGCTGCCGAGCCATGACTGGATGGTGACCCAACCGAACCGCCGCAACGCCGTGCTGGTGCATGACGCCCTGACCTGTGGCGACATGCAGGCGGCTGTGCAACGCGCCGCCCTGGCCAGCTCCAATGTCGGCCATGTGTTCATGACCTCGCTCCAATACGACGTTGCGACCAACACGGGCAATCCGTGGGCAGGACTGCCCCCGTACTGGAACACGCTGGTGCAAACGGTGGGTGCGGTCAACCAAGGCACTGCCCTGCCCGCCTGCTGAGGGCCAGCAGCCGCGCGCAGCGCTTCAGGCGTGCGCTTGCTGGATGCGGTGGAGCAGCGCCTGGGCCTGTGGGTCGGTGTCCGCACGCCCGGCGCTGGCGCGCAGGCTCTCCAACAGACGCACCAGCACCGCGGCTTGCGGAAGCAGCGGCCCAAGAAAACGGGCGTTGCTCCCCTCTCCGATGAGCAGCGTCGGAAAGGTCTCCACGTCGAGGTCGCCGGTCAGGTCCTCGTCGTCTTCAATGTCCACCCACAGCCAGCGCTCGTGCGGGGCCGCAGCCGCGGCCAGGGTGTCGAACAGGGCTCGGTACTCGCGGCAGGTGCCGCACCAGCCCGCGCACAGGCACACCACCCACCAGTGCGTGGCGGGCTGGGCGTTGTCGGTCGATAGGGGTGGAGCAGACAAGACGGTCACGCGAGGGCCTCACAGGCCGCGCCGCTCGCGGGCGCGGTAGACCTCCATGGTACCGACTCCAGGCGCCTGATTGCCCCAACTGTTGCGTACAAAACTGGCCACCGCCGCGATGTCTTCGTCGCCCAGCACCTGCTGGAACGGCGGCATGCCATGCGGGCGCGGATGCCCAGCCGTGGCGGGCGGATAGCCCCCCAGCAACAGCATGCGTACCACGTTGGTCGGGTCGTGCAGCAGCACCGCGCGATTGCCCGCCAGCGCCGCAAAGGCACCAGGCTCGCCGCGGCCGTCGCTGCCGTGGCACTGGGCGCACTGGGCCTCGTACACCTTGGCACCACGGGCCATCACCGCCGCAGGGGGCGCCACAGGCTTGGGTCGCGCCTCGCCTTCGGGTGGCAAGGCTTGCAGGTACACGGCCATGGCCCGCGCGTCCTCGTCGCTCAGATACTGCGTGCTGCGGAACACCACCTCGGCCATGGGGCCGATCACCGATGCGCCCGGGGCCACGCCCGTGCGCAGCAGCGCCACCACGTCCGCTTCGGTCCAGTGCTGCAGGCCCCCCTCGTCTTCGCGGTTCAGCGCCGGTGCGTACCAGTTCTGCACTGGAATCAACCCGCCGCCCAGGCGCTCGGGCGCTTGCGTGGCCCCCAGCGCATTGCGCGGTGCGTGGCAGGCCGCGCAGTGTCCCAGGCCTTGCACCAAGTACGCGCCACGGTTCCAGTCGGCCGATTGCGTCGGGTCGGGCATGTGCTCGGCCGGGCGAAAGTACAGTGCCCGCCAGACAGCCAGCGCGGCCTGTGTGCTGTACGGAAAGCGCAGCGCGTGCGCGCGTCGGGGCGTTTCGGCCGCAGGCACGGTGCGCAGGAAAGCCAACAGCGCGTCCGAGTCCTCGCGCGTGATGCGTGTGTAGTCGGTGTACGGAAAGGCCGGGTACAGTAGCCGCCCATCGCGCGAGCGACCGTGGTGCATCGCACGCCAGAACGCATCGCGCGTCCAGCCGCCCAGACCATGTTCAGGGTGTGCCGTGAGGTTGGAGCTGAACACCACGCCAAACGGTGTTTCGATGCCCCGCCCGCCCGCGTAGGCGGCCCCGCCCACCGCAGTGTGACAGGCCATGCAGTTGCCCACGCGGGCCAGGTAGGCTCCGCGCTGCACCTGGGCCGGGGTGTCGGACGTGGCGTCGGGGCCCAGCGGGGCCTCGCCCGCCTGGTTGATCCACACCACCCAGGCCGCGGCCAGCCCGGCGAGTGCCAACAGCCCAACGCCCAGCCAGGCCTTGCGAAAACGGCGCACGCTCATGAGCGGCCTCCTGGGGCGATGCGCACATCATCCACCCCGCCGCAGCGCAGCGGCAGAGGCGCTGGCAGGTGCGTGGCCGGATGTCCGCGACCGGGCACCGGCTGGCTGGCCAACCAGGCCGACACGGCGCTCACGTCTTCCGACGTCATGCGGCGGGCGATGTCGGCCATACAGTCGGGCGCATGGGCGCGGCGCTGGCCTGTGGCCCAGGCGCCGAGTTGGCTGTTGAGGTAGTCGCGCGGCAGCCCCAGCAGACCCGGGATGGAGGGGGCCACCCCGGTCATGCTGCCGCCGTGGCACTGCACACAGGCAGGCAGTTGGCGCGAGGGATCGCCCTGGTGCACCAACGCACGGCCGCGCTCGATCTGCGCGGTGGGCACGTCCAGCCGCGCAGGCGGCGGGTACGGGAAGTCCAGCGCCGCAAAGTACGCGGCCATCTCGCGCAGGTAGTCGTCGGTCAGGTGCTCGATGAGATAGCTCATCTGCGGGTAGCTGCGCCGCCCGTCGCGGAAGTTGAGCAACTGGTTGGCCAAGTAGCCGGCAGGCTTGCCCGCAATGCGCGGAAAGTAGCCATCGGGGGTGGAGCGCCCCTCTTTGCCGTGGCAGACGGTACAGGCCAGCACGCGTGGGGCCATCGAGGCATCGACGGCCGCGGTGCGGCCCGCAGGCGCGGAAGCGGCGAAGGGGTCGGAAGAGGAGGCTGTCGGGGCGGCCACTGCCGCGCCCAACACGCCCACCAACAAGGCCGCCCTGACAGCGCGGGCGGCTTGGCGGCAAAACAATCGGACAAGCATGACGGAATTGTCCTGCGAACCGGAAGGCTGAACAGTTTGCGCGGGCACCGCCGCCCAGCCCACACGCCCCCCCGCGCATGACCACGGCGACCGAAAGGTGCGGGCACACACCAGCCCCAAGCATTTCAGGCTTGAGGCCGAATTACCTGCTTGTGCTTATCAATCAACCACAAGCAGCTATCAAAAGCATAGCAAAAATCCAGAACCTGGTGCGACTGGGAGGGCCAAACCGCCGGCCCAGGCATGCAGCGCCCTCCCGCCCAAAGGCCTGCGGGAGGCCCGGTGCTGCCGGGGGGCACATGCCTTCAGCCCAGCGCGGCAGCTACCAGTCGCTGGGTGTAGGGGTGGCGGGGCGCGTCCAGCACGGCGTCCACCGACCCGGCTTCGACCACGGCACCGTCCTTCATGACCAGCACCTCGTGCGCCATGGCACGGATGACCTGCACATCGTGCGTGATGAGCAGATACGCCAATCCCTTGCCTTGTTGCAGACGCTGCAACAAACCCAGCACCTGCTGCTGGATGGTGACATCGAGCGCGCTGGTGGGCTCGTCGAGCACCAGCACCTGCGGATCGACCACCAGCGCCCGGGCCACCGCAATGCGCTGGCGCTGCCCGCCCGAAAACTCGTGCGGATAGCGCGCAAGCAGCCCCGGAAACTGCGCCTCGGTCAGCCCCACTTCGGCCAGCACCGACAGCACCCGCGTTCGGCGTTCGGCCAATGGCAGCGTGGGCGCATGCACGCGCAGCCCCTCGCCCACGATTTCTTCGAGCGTGAGCCGTGGCGACAGCGACGAGAACGGATCCTGGAACACCACCTGCACCACACGGCGCAGCGCCTGGTTGGGCGCGCTGTTGCGCGTGGCCGGGGCCTGCCAGCCACGGCCCGCCACTTCGATCGTGCCCGTGCTGGGCAGCAGGCCCAGCAAGGCCTGCGCAAGCGTGGACTTGCCCGAGCCCGATTCACCCACCACGCCCAGCGTGCGTCCGGGCAGCAGTTGCAGCGACGCGCCCTGCACCGCCACAAATTGCCCCTTGCGGAACCAGCCACGCACGCCGGGCAGTGGCACTGGGTACACCACGCGCAGGTCGGCCGCGCGCAGCAGCGGCTTGGCCGCCGGATCGGGCGGTGGCGGCTCGGCCCCGCGCTGGGGCCGGCTGGCCAGCAGCATGCGGGTGTAGGGATGTGCAGGGTTCGCGAACACCTCGGCCACCGGCCCCTGTTCGACCACCTGGCCGCGCTCCATCACTGCCACGCGGTGCGCAAAGCGGCGCACCAACGGCAAGTCGTGCGTGATGATCACCACGGCCATGCCAGTTTCGCGCTGCAGCGCATCCAGCAACTCCAGGATCTGGCCGCGCAGCGTCACGTCGAGCGCGGTGGTCGGCTCGTCGGCCAGCAGCAGCGCGGGTTCGCTGGCCAGGGCCATGGCAATCACCGCGCGCTGGCGCTGACCGCCGCTGAGCTGGTGCGGGTAGGCGCGGGCGCGCCGCTCGGGCTCGGGGATGCCGGTGCGCGCGAGCAGCGCCACAGCCTCGCGGGCGGCAGCGTCTGCGGACAGCGCCTTTTTGAGCTGCAGCACCTCGGCGATCTGCGCCCCCACGGGCATCAGCGGGTTCAGCGCCGTCATGGGCTCCTGGAACACCATCGCTATCTCGCCACCGCGCACGGCGCGCATGTCGCGTTCGGGCAGCGTGAGCAGGTCGCGGCCGCGCAGCAGGGCCTGGCCGGTGATCTCGGCCTCGGCCACCAGCCGCAGCAGGCTCAGGGCCGTGATGGTCTTGCCCGATCCGGACTCTCCCACCAGGGCCAGCTTTTCGCCCGCATGTACGGTGAAGCCCACGTTCTGCACCACGGTTTTGGGGCCCAAACGCACGCACAGGTTGTGCACCTGCAAGAGCGGCGTGGCAGAAGGAATGGAGTCCTCGCTCATGCGGTCAGGGGCGTGTTCATTGTTTGCGGGGGTCGAGCGCGTCTCGCAGCGCATCGCCCATGAAGGTGAGCAGCAGCAGCGTCGTCACCAGCACGCCAAAGGTGGACAGCGAAATCCACCACGCGTCGATGCTGCTCTTGCCCTGGCTCAGCAGTTCGCCCAGGCTGGGGGTGCCCGGCGGCACGCCCAGGCCCAGGAAGTCGAGCGAAGTCAGCGCCAGGATGGCAGCGCTCATGCGAAACGGCAGGAACGTGACCACCGGCGTCAGGCTGTTGGGCAGAATGTGCCGCCAGATGATCTGCGCATTGCCCACGCCCAGCGCGCGGGCCGACTTCACGTAGTCAAGCTGGCGGTTGCGCAGGAACTCGGCGCGCACGTAGTCGGACAGCCCCATCCAGCCGAACAGCGACAGCAGCACCAGCAGCAGCGACACGCTGGGCGCCAACACCGCGCTGAAGATGATCAGCAGGTACAGCTCGGGCATGGAGCCCCAGATCTCGATGAAGCGCTGGAAGGCCAGGTCCGTCTTGCCCCCGAAGAAGCCCTGAATGGCCCCCGTGAGCACGCCCAGCACCACCCCCGTGAGCGTGAGCGCCAGCGCAAACAGAACGCTCACACGAAAACCGTAGATCAGCTGCGCAAGCAGGTCGCGGCCGCGGTCGTCGGTGCCCAGCCAGTTGTCGCGCGACGGGGCCGAGGGGTTGGGTGCCTTGGCGAAGTAATTGATGGTCTGCGGGCCGTAGGGGTTGAGCGTGTACAGGGCCCAGTTGGAGCCCGCCGTCAGGCGTTCACGGATGAAAGGGTCAAGGTAATCGGTGGGGGTCTCGAAGTCTCCGCCGAAGGTTTTTTCGGGGTAGTCCTTGAGCATAGGAAAGTAGGTCTGTCCCTCGTAGTGCACCACCAGCGGCCGGTCGTTGCTGATCAGTTCGGCGCACAGCGACAGCAGCACCAGCGCGCAAAACGCCACCAGGCTCCAGTAGCCCAGCCGGTTGCGCTTGAAGCGCAGCCAGGCACGGCGCGAGGGCGACAGTGAAGGCGGTGGCGTGGCTGCGCCAGCCGTGGGCGACGGACTGGGTGCCTCGGCGGTGCAGTCAAGGGTGCTAGTCGAATTTGACACGGGGATCCACCCACACGTAGCAGAGGTCGCTGATGAGCTTGGTGATCAACCCGATCAGCGTGAACAAATACAGCGTGCCCAGCACCACGGGGTAGTCGCGGCGGATCACGCTTTCGTAGCTCAGCAAACCCAGGCCGTCGAGCGAGAACAGTGTCTCGATGAGCAGCGAGCCCGCAAAAAACGCCCCGATGAACGCGGCCGGAAAGCCCGTGATGATCGGAATGAGCGCATTGCGAAACACATGCTTCCACAGCACCTGGCGCTCACTCAAGCCCTTGGCCCGGGCCGTGAGCACATACTGCTTGCGGATTTCTTCGAGGAACGCGTTCTTGGTGAGCATGGCCGTCACGGCAAAACTGCCGAGCACCATGGCCGTGACAGGCAGCGTGATGTGCCATAGATAGTCCACGATGCGCGCGCCCCAGCCCAATTCCTCCCAGTTGGAGGATGTGAGCCCACGCAGCGGAAACCACTGCAACTGCCCGCCAAAGATCACCAGCAGCGCCACGCCGAGAACAAAGCCCGGAATGGCATAGCCCACCAGAATAATCAGCGTGGTGACCAGATCAAAGCGTGAACCCGCGCGCACGGCCTTGGCCACCCCCAGAGGCACGGCCACGAGGTAGCTGATGAAAAAGGCCCACAGCCCCAGGCTGATGGAGACCGGCAGCTTTTCCTTCACCAGCGTCCACACGTCCTTGTTCTGGAAGAAGCTCTTGCCCAGATCAAAGCGCGCAAACTGGCCCAGCATCTGCAAGAAGCGCTCGTGCGCAGGCTTGTCGAAGCCGTACAGTGCCTTGATCTGCTCGATGCGCTTGGGGTCCACCCCTTGCGCGCCGCGGTAGGCCAAACCGCCGCCTTCGGCCCCGCCGCCCGCGCCAGCCTTGGCCTCAGCCAGGTACTGCTCCACCGGGCCACCGGGTACGAACTGGATCACCACAAAGGTCAGCAGCAGCACGCCGAGCAGCGTGGGCACCATGAGCAGCAGGCGTTTGAGGATGTAGGCCAGCATGGACGTGGGCAAGGCGGTTGAGGGCAGCGGGTCAACGCTGTGCGTCGGCAGGGCCCGCGGGCGTGCGAGCCCACCAGGTGTCGATGGCCCAGCCCTCGCCACTGGCGTAGGGGGGCATCGTCTCGGGCCGCGCCAGACGCCAAGCGTTGTAGGCGATGCGGTGGGTGGGGGCCGTCCACTGCGGCACCAGGTAGTGGCTGTGGGCAATGATGCGCTCGAGCGCATGGCAGGCGGGCAGCAGTTCCTGCTGTGAGCGTGCGCTGGTCATGGCACGGATCATCGCGTCCACGGCCGGGTTCTTCACACCGGCGAAGTTGCCCGAATCTTCGGTGTCGGCGGCCTGACTGCCGAACATGTCCGCAAACTCCTGGCCGGGGTTGTGCGTGCCATGAAAGGCCAGCGAGGTCACGTCGAAATCGAACTTCTGCAACCGCTGCTGGTACAGCGCGAAGTCCACCGACCGAAAGCGCAGCGTGATGCCCAGCTTCTGCAGGTTGCGCGCCCAAGGGCTGATGGTGCGGATGCCGCCCTCATTGCTGTCCATGTATTCGAGCACGAAGGGCTCGCCGCGCGCGTTGCGCAGCACGCCGTCTCGCACCTGCCAGCCGGCATCTTTGAGCAGTGCCTGCGCACGGCGCAGGTTGGCGCGCAGCGAGGAATCGCCATCGGTGCGCGGCGGCACCGTCATGGGCCCAAAAGCGGCTGGCGGAATGTGCTTGCGCCAAGGCTCCATCAGGGCCAGTTCGGCGGCCGAGGGCGTACCGCGCGTTTCGCAGGCGGTGTTGCCGAACAGGCCGTTCACTCGCTGGTAGGCCCCGTAGAACAGTTGGCGGTTCATCCATTCGTAGTCGAGCGCCAGGCCCAGCGCCTCGCGCACGCGCACGTCTTGCAGCAGCGGGCGGCGTGTGTTGAGCACATAGCTCTGAAAGCCCGAGGGCAACTGGTGGCGGAATTCGCCTTTCACCAGCTCGCCGCTGTCGAACTTGCGCCCCGTGACGCGCCGGGCCCAATCGCCCGCACTGAAAAAGCGCATGAGGTCGAATTCACCCGCCTTCAGTGCCTCCAGCCGTGCGGTGTTGTCTTTGTAGATCTTGACCACGATGCGGTCGAAATTGGCTGTGCCGCGGCGCACGTTCAAATCGCGAGCCCAGTAATTCGGGTCGCGCTCGTAGGTGATGTCTTTGCCAAAGCGCACAGGCCCGATGCGGTAAGGGCCGCTGCCCAGCGGGATGTCGGTGACGACCTGGTCAAAGGGCTTGGCCTTGCCGTTTTCCACGCCCCAGTCGCGGCTGAACACCGGCAGTCCGCCTACAGTGAGCGGCAGCTCGCGGTTGGGCGTCTTGAAGCGGTAACGCACCGTGCGGTCGTCCAGCACATCGACCCCGGCCACCTCGGCCAGCAGCGTCTTGTAGGCCGGCGAGGTGTGAGGGCCCATCAGGGTATCAAAGCTGTGCTTCACGTCGTGCGCAAGCACCGGCTTGCCGTGGTGAAAACGCGCCTCGGGCCGCAGTCGGAAGGTGGCCGACAGCCCGTCGGGTGCCACCTGCACATCTTCGGCCAGCAGGCCGTAGCCGGTGGCGGTCTCATCGAGTGCGCCGATCAGCAGGCTGTCGAACATCAGTTGCGACAGGTAGGCGGGTGCGCTGCCCTTGATGGTGAACGGGTTGTACTTGTCGAAGGTGGAAGTGCGCAGGTTGCTCACCAAGCGCAGCTCGCCACCCTTGGGGGCCTGCGGATTCACGTAGTCGAAATGCGCAAACCCGGCCGCATAGCGCGGCGTGCCCCACAGGGCATAGGCATGAGCTGCCCAGGCGGGCAGCGCACACATCCACAGCAGACAGGACAGCCACATGCGCATGCGACAATTCTGCACCACGCAGGCGGCGCCGCTGCGGCTTTGCGGGCATTTCCCGATGCCCCGGCCGCCCTCCCCGGCGCTGCGTCTACTGCGATCCGACACATTCCAAGGAGAACACACATGGGGTTTCTGACCGGCAAAAAGCTGCTGATTACGGGCGTGCTGTCCAACCGTTCGATTGCCTACGGCATTGCCAAGGCCTGCCGCGCTCAGGGCGCCGAGCTGGCCTTCAGCTATGTGGGCGAGCGCTTCAAGGACCGCATCACCGAATTTGCGGCCGAGTTCGATTCCACCCTGGTGTTTGACTGCGACGTGGCCGACGACGCCCAAATCGAACGCCTGTTTGCCGACCTGTCGCAGGTGTGGCCCAAGTTCGACGGCTTCGTGCACAGCATCGGCTTTGCGCCGCGCGAAGCGATTGCGGGCGACTTCCTCGAAGGCCTGTCACGCGAGGGCTTCCGCATTGCGCACGACATCAGCGCCTACAGCTTTCCGGCAATGGCCAAAGCCGCCCTGCCCTACCTGAACGACAAGTCTTCGCTGCTCACGCTGTCGTACCTGGGCGCGCTGCGCGCCATCCCCAACTACAACACCATGGGTCTGGCCAAGGCCAGCCTGGAAGCCAGCGTGCGCTACCTGGCCGAAGCCTTGGGGCGCACGGCCGACGGCCGCTCAATCCGCGCCAACGGCATCAGCGCTGGCCCGATCAAGACCCTGGCCGCCAGCGGCATCAAAGACTTCGGCAAGCTGCTCTCGCGCGTGGCCGAAGCCTCGCCCCTGCGCCGCAACGTGACCATTGAAGACGTGGGCAACGTCGCCGCGTTTTTGCTCAGCGACCTGGCCAGCGGCGTGACGGCTGAAATCACCTACGTGGACGGTGGCTTCAGCCAGACAGCGGGTGTGAGCCGCGACACGGTAGGCTGATGGCTCCCCGGCCCTGGGTGGCCGGATCTATACTGAGCACCAAAATGGCTGCTCGTGCTGATCAATCAAGCACGAGCAGCTATTTTTTTAATAGCAAACAGGCTCCTAGGCAGCCGAGGCGCTCTTTCGGCTGCGGCGAGGGGTCGCAACAGGCTTGGCCGCGGCTTCTACGGCCACGCAGTCGGCGTAGTAGCGCACGTTGCCCTCGTCGTCCTCGATCTCGACCAGGCCGTGGATGTCGGTCTCGAAGCCCGGGCAGAGCTTGGAGAACTCGCGCGAGAACTTGAGGTAGTCCACGATCTTCTTGTTGAACACCTCGCCCGGGATCAGCAGCGGAATGCCTGGCGGGTACGGCGTGATCAGGCTGGTGGTGATGCGGCCCTCAAGGTGATCGCTCTCCACCCGCTCTGTCTTGCGGTGCGCAATGTGGGCGTAGGCATCGCTGGGCTTCATCGCAGGCGTGAGGTCCGACAGGTACATCTCGGTCGTCAGGCGGGCGATGTCGTACTTGGCATAGAGTTGGTGCACGTGCTGGCACAGGTCCTTGAGGCCCATGCGCTCGTAGCGCTTGTGCTGCTGACAGAACTCCGGAAGGATGCGCCACATCGGCTGGTTCTTCTCGTAGTCGTCCTTGAACTGTTGCAAGGCCGCCAGCAACGTGTTCCAGCGGCCCTTGGTGATGCCGATGGTGAACATGATGAAGAAGCTGTAGAGGCCCGTCTTCTCCACCACCACGCCATGCTCGGCCAGGTACTTGGTCACGATGGACGCCGGAATGCCTGTCTTGTCGAACTTGCCATCGAGGTTGAGGCCCGGCGTGACGATGGTGGACTTGATCGGGTCCAGCATGTTGAAGCCATCGGCCAACTGGCCGAAGCCGTGCCACTTGCTGCCGTTCTTGTTGCCCTTGCCGTCGCTGCGGATGATCCAGTCCTCGGCCCTGCCCACGCCTTCTTCGGCGAGCTTCTCGGGGCCCCAGACTTTGAACCACCACTCGCCCTTGCCGAACTCCTCGGCCACCTTGCGCATGGCGCGGCGGAAGTCCAACGCTTCGAGCAGGCTTTCCTCGACCAGCGCAGTGCCGCCGGGCGGCTCCATCATCGCTGCCGCCACGTCACAGCTGGCGATGATGCTGTACTGCGGGCTGGTCGAGGTGTGCATCAGGTACGCCTCGTTGAACAACGGCCGGTCGAGCTTGACAGTCTGCGAGTCTTGCACGAGCACATGGCTGGCCTGGCTGATGCCAGCCAGCAGCTTGTGGATGGACTGCGTGGAATACACCACCGAATGCTTGGGGCGCGCCCGCTTCTTGCCCATGGCGTGGTAGGTGCCATAGAACGGGTGGAAGGCCGCGTGCGGCAACCAGGCTTCATCAAAGTGCAGGTTGTCCACGTAGCCATCGAGCATCTGCTTGATGGTTTCGGTGTTGTAGAGCACGCCGTCGTAAGTAGACTGCGTGAGCGTGAGCACGCGCGGTCGCACGGTCTTAGGGTCCACACCCTTGAGCAGTGGGTTCGCGCGGATCTTGGCCTCGATGGCCGTGCGCTCGAACTCGCTTTGCGGGATCGGGCCGATGATGCCGAAGTGGTTGCGCGTGGGTTTGAGGAAGACCGGGATCGCGCCGGTCATGATGATGCTGTGCAGGATGGACTTGTGGCAGTTGCGGTCCACCACCACCACGTCGCCCGGAGCCACGGTGTGGTGCCACACCATCTTGTTGCTGGTGGACGTGCCGTTGGTCACGAAGAAACAATGGTCGGCATTGAAGATGCGCGCCGCGTTGCGCTCAGATTCGCCGATCGCGCCGTTGTGGTCTAGCAGCTGACCCAGCTCTTCCACCGCGTTGCACACGTCGGCGCGCAGCATGTTCTCGCCAAAGAACTGGTGGAACATCTGACCCACGGGCGTCTTGAGAAACGCGACGCCGCCCGAATGGCCGGGACAGTGCCACGAGTACGAGCCGTCTTCAGCGTAGTCGAGCAGCGCCTTGAAGAACGGCGGCTGCACGCTTTCGAGATACGCCTTGGCCTCGCGGATGATGTGGCGGGCCACGAACTCCGGCGTGTCCTCGAACATGTGAATGAAACCGTGCAGCTCGCGCAAGATGTCGTTGGGCAGGTGGCGCGCGGTCTTGGTCTCGCCGTGCACATAAATCGGCACCTCGGCGTTCTTGCGGCGCACTTCGGTGATGAAGTTGCGCAGGTTCAGCACGGCCGGGTCCAGGTCGGGGCCCGGGGTGAACTCCTCGTCGTCGATCGACAGGATGAATGCGCTGGCCCGGCTTTGCTGCTGAGCAAACTGGCTCAGATCGCCATAGCTCGTGGCGCCCAGCACCTCAAAGCCCTCGGCCTCGATCGCCTGTGCCAGCGCACGAATGCCCAGGCCCGAGGTGTTTTCGGAGCGATAGTCTTCGTCAATGATGACAATGGGAAAGCGGAATTTCATGCGCAGCCTCCATGCCAGGCGTGCCCCGCCTGCCCAAAAAAACGAAATAGGCGCGAAGTGTACGGAATCTGTGTGTCCCGCCTTGGTTCTGCCATTCTTTTGACCCAGAATGTGGTGCACGGCACACAAACAAAACACGGGCACAAAACACGGGCGGAGGACACATCCATGGAGCAATCCACCCTATGGTGGCTGATGGCGGGCGCGGCGGTGATCGCCGAGTTGCTGACCGGAACCTTCTACTTGCTGATGCTGGCCCTCGGTCTGACGGCGGCTGCGCTGGCAGCCCATCTGGGGGCTGGGTTCACGGCGCAGTTGCTCGCAGCAGCCCTGGTAGGGGGCGGCGCAGTGGTCATCTGGACGCTGGTGCGCCAGCGCCGCGGCGCGGGCGATGCCGCCATGGGCGCAGGCCAGAGCGCCAGCCTGGACATCGGCGAAACCCTGCACATTGACCACTGGAACCCCGATGGCACAGCCACGGTGCGCTACCGCGGCGCGAGTTGGGTGGCCGTACACCGGCCCGGCGCGGTGCCTACCACCGGGCTGCACCGCGTGGCAGAGCTGATGGGCAATCGGCTGGTGGTCGAACCGGTCTGATGGTGCCCCCCCCGGTGGGCCGCAATGTGTTCTTGCGTGGTGTCGGCACTGCACGAAGTTGCCGGCAGTTTCGTCTCACTCCGAAAGGCTTTTTATGGAAATCGCAGCCGTCCTGTTCATCATCGCGGTGATCTTCATCGCCCGCTCGGTCAAGGTCGTGCCCCAGCAGAACGCATGGGTCAAGGAGCGGCTGGGCAAGTACGCAGGCACCCTGAACCCGGGGCTCAACTTCCTGGTGCCCTTCATCGACCGCGTGGCGTACAAGCACAGCCTCAAGGAGATTCCGCTCGACGTGCCCAGCCAGGTGTGCATCACCAAAGACAACACCCAACTGCAGGTGGACGGCATCCTGTACTTCCAGGTCACCGACCCGATGCGCGCCAGCTACGGATCGAGCAACTACATCATGGCGGTGACGCAACTGGCCCAGACATCGCTGCGCAGCGTGATCGGCAAGCTCGAACTGGACAAAACCTTCGAAGAGCGCGACATGATCAACGCCCAAGTGGTATCGGCCATCGACGAGGCGGCGCTCAACTGGGGCGTGAAAGTGCTGCGCTACGAAATCAAGGACCTGACGCCGCCCAGCGAGATCCTACGCGCCATGCAGGCCCAGATCACGGCTGAACGCGAAAAGCGTGCACTCATCGCCGCATCCGAAGGCCGCAGACAAGAGCAGATCAACATCGCCACGGGCGAACGCGAAGCCTTCATCGCCCGCTCTGAAGGCGAGAAGCAGGCCGAGATCAACAAGGCCCTGGGCGAAGCCGAAGCCATCAAGGCCGTGGCCGATGCCACCGCCCAGGCCATCGAGCGCGTGGCCGCAGCCATCCGCCAGCCCGGCGGCGAGCAGGCCGTGCAGCTCAAAGTGGCCGAAAAAGCCGTGGACGCCTACGCCCGCGTAGCCGCCGACGCAACCACCACGCTGGTGGTGCCGAGCAACATGAGCGAGGTGTCAGCGCTCATCAGCTCGGCCATGAAGATGGTGCAGGCGCAGCAGCGCACGCCATGAGCGGCCCCGCCTATGCCGACGCCAGCCGACCGCCCCCTGAGAATCCTTGCGCCTGCGGGCACAACGCGCACAGCCCCCGACAGCCGCCGCGTGCGTCACCGGGTCTTGCGGGCGGCGAGCGCCTGCGCACCATGCGCCGGCACAAGCCCATCGCCCCACCACGACGCGGCCCCGACGCCAGCGCGTTCCTGCTCGTTGCGGGGAACACCCATGATTGCATGGCTATAATAGAAGGCTTGCGGAGAGGTGGATGAGCGGTTTAAGTCGCACGCCTGGAAAGCGTGTGTGGGCTAACCCCCACCGCGGGTTCGAATCCCGCCCTCTCCGCCAAAATTGAACCCAAGTCATTGATTTGACTTGGGTTTTTCTTTTCCGGATGGCTGTTCTACGGTAATCTCCCCGAAACGCATCGGGCTGAGAAGTAGATTCAGAGATTCCGGCGGTCATGGCCAACCGCTGTTTGGGTGTGATGC
>JBKBUN010000068.1:0-16245 GCA_046289925.1 Burkholderiaceae bacterium
ACAGCGTCATGGCGCCTGTGCGCCATGCCGTCCGGCTTTTTTTCGCCCCAACATTGACTGTATTGGGCTCAACCGCCTCGGGGGCTTGATCGCTTGGCTGTCAGCCCTCACGCTGTCTTCTACAGAACTCCAAATCGAAAGGACACCACCATGCTCGACGATCAACTCAAGACCCAGCTTTCCGCGTACCTGGAGCGTGTGCAGCAGCCGTTGGAGCTGGTGGCGTCCCTGGACGACAGCGACACCTCGCGCGACATGCGCGAGCTGCTGTCCACCATCCAGTCGCTGCGGGCCGACAAGATCAGCCTGCGCACCGACGGCAACGATGCGCGCAAACCCTCGTTCACGCTGCAGCGCGCAGGCAGCCGCACGCAGCTGCGCTTTGCCGGCTTGCCCCTGGGCCATGAGTTCACTTCACTGGTGCTGGCCCTGCTGTGGACGGGTGGCCACCCGCCCAAGGTCGAGCAGGCCGTGATCGACCAGATCCAGGCGCTCGAGGGCGACTACCGCTTCGAGGTGTACATGAGCCTGAGCTGCCACAACTGCCCGGACGTGGTGCAGGCGCTGTCGCTCATGGCCATCCTCAACCCCAGGGTGCAGACCACCGTGATCGAAGGCGGCGCTTTTCAGGCAGAAGTGAGCCAGCGCGACATCATGGCCGTGCCCATGGTGTTCCTGAACGGCGAGCTGTTCGGTTCGGGCCGCATGACGCTCGAAGAAATCGTGGCCAAGCTCGACACCGGTGCGGCAGCCCGCGAAGCTGCCAAGCTCAGCGCCAAGGCACCGTACGATGTGTTGATCGTCGGTGGCGGCCCGGCCGGTGCTGCCGCGGGCGTGTACGCTGCGCGCAAGGGCATTCGCACCGGCATTGCGGCCGAGCGTTTTGGCGGCCAAGTCAACGACACCCTGGGTATCGAGAACTACATCTCGGTGCTCGAAACCGACGGCCCCAAGTTTGCCGCTGCCCTAGAAGCCCACGCCCGTGCCTACGATGTGGACATCATGAACCTGCAGCGCGCCGAGAAGCTGATTCCGGCCAGCGAGCCGGGCGGTCTGATCGAAGTGCGACTGGCCAACGGTGGCTCGCTCAAGGCGCGCAGCGTGATCCTGTCGACAGGTGCGCGCTGGCGCAATGTGAACGTGCCCGGCGAAGCCGAGTACAAGAACAAGGGCGTGGCCTACTGCCCGCACTGCGACGGCCCGCTGTTCAAAGGCAAGCGCACGGCCGTGATCGGTGGCGGCAACTCGGGCGTGGAGGCGGCCATCGACCTCGCCGGTGTGGTGCAGCACGTCACGCTGATCGAGTTTGCCGACCAGCTCAAGGCCGACGCCGTGCTGGTGAACAAGCTCAAGAGCTTGCCGAACGTGACCATCCACACCAACGCGCAGACCACCGAAATCACCGGTGAGGGCGGCAAGGTCAATGGCCTGAAGTACAAGGACCGCGTCTCGGGCCAGGAGCATCTGGTGCCGCTGGAAGGCGTGTTCGTGCAGATCGGCCTGGTACCCAACACCGAATGGCTCAAGGGCACGGTAGAACTGTCGCGCTTTGGTGAGATCGTGGTGGATGCGCATGGGCGCACCAACGTGCCCGGCGTGTTTGCCGCAGGCGACTGCACCACGGTACCGTACAAGCAGATCGTGATTGCCGCGGGCGAAGGCGCCAAGGCCGCGCTCAGCGCCTTCGACCACCTGATCCGCACGCCCGCGCCCGCGGCGTCAGCACCGGCCCCGCAGGCTGAGCCGGAAGCCGTGACAGCCTGAGCGCGGCGGGGTCTGGGCGGCACCCTGTGGTACCGCCGTCGCCACCCCAAGCCGAAATAGCTGCTCGTGCTTTTTTATCAAGCACGAGCAGCTATTTGTTTGATAGCAAAAGCCCTGCCGCAGAGGATCTGCGGCAGGGCTTTTTGCATGGGGCGGCTCCTTGAGTGGTACAGAGTCACCCAGGAGCCTGTCGGACTTGGGAATCGTCGGCTGCATGCCAATGACCAATGGCCAATGGTCCGCAGCGGTCCATTGTTCACCGTCTTGGGGGCCCATAGCCCCGCTACGGGACGCAAACACGGCGAAAACGGTCCTCGCTGGGGCCCATGTTCGCTTTCGACGCTCCAAGTCCGACAGGCTCCTAGGGGCACTGGTGTTGTTTTGTGGGTGAGAATCATTCTCATATAATCACAGCATCAGCCAGCCACCACCGGTGCAGCCGTCATTCCCCAGCGGGATGATGTTGCCCATTGCCCGGTGCCGGAGCCAGCTCTGTGTTGTTCACCGATTCCAGAGAAGGATTTCCGCCGTGGCCTTGGCTGTGCTGTCTGCCCGCGTGCCTGCCTGCGTTCTGCAGGCAGTTGCGCTTCCCATGTTGCATCCCCGTATGCGCCCCGTGTCCTGGGCGGCGGGGGCCTTGTGCCTGGCCGTTGGCGTGGCCCAGGCCCAGGCGACGCAAGACCCGGCTGCAAGGCCCCCGGTTCCGGCTGTGCTCGACGCATCGGCCTGGCAAGTCGCGGCCGCGCCGGCTCTCAAGCCTGTGGTGGTCAGTGGCTCGCGCAGCGAGCAGGACCCCGACGAGCTGCCCCTGAGTATCGACGTGCTGGGCTCCGAGGCGCTTGAGCAGGGGCAGGTGCGCGACATCCGCGACGCTGCGCGCGAACTGCCCAACGTGTCGGTGCGGCGTTCGCCGGCGCGCTTCGCACTGGCCGGCAGTTCTACCGGACGCGACCAGAATGCGGGCTTCAACATCCGTGGGCTGGAAGGCAATCGGGTGCTGCTGCTGGTCGATGGCGTGCGCCAGCCGCGCAGCTACGTCTTCAGCGCCAACGCTTTTGGGCGCGACTATGTGGACGTGGGCCTGCTGCAGCGCATGGAGGTGGTGCGCGGCGCCAGCTCGGCGCTGTACGGATCGGATGGCATGGCTGGCCTGGTTCACTTCATCACTGCCGACCCGGCCAACTTCCTGGGCGATGGCCGCACCCTGGGCGGCCGCGTGTCGCTGGGCTACGACGGCGACGACCGCGGCCGCCGTATGGGGGCTGCGGTGGCGGGCCGTGCGGGAGAGTCGGTGCAGTGGCTTGTGGTCGCGAGCGCTGGCCGCAGCCGCGAGCTGGACAACATGGGCACGCTCGATGTGCCCCATGCCGACCGCACCCGCCCCAATCCGCAACATGACCGTGGCGCCTCGGCGCTGGCCAAGCTGGTGCTCACGCCCTCGGCTGGGCAGCAGCACCGCTTCACCTTCGAGCATGTGGACAAAACCTCCGAGTACGAGCTGCTGACTGCGCGCTCCAAGCCGCCCCTTGTGGCCACGTCGGTGCTGTCCGCGCAGTCTCGCACCGACATGCAGCGCTCGCGCCTGGGCTGGGATGGTCGCTGGCGGCTTGACGCGGCCGTGGCCGACGAGCTCAAGGCCGTACTCGCCTGGCAGGATGCAGGCTCGCGCGAGTACATCACCGAAGACCGCGCCACCGCTGCCGACCGCGTGCGCGACGTGACCTACGACGAGCGCGCCTGGCAGGCCCAACTGCAGGCCACCAAGCTGCTGCGCATGCAGGGCGACTGGGTGCAAAAGCTCACCTACGGCATCGACCATGTGCGCGCTGATGTGCGCAACCTGCAGACCGGTGTGACGCCCCCGGCGGGCGAGAGCTTTCCGCTCAAGCGCTTTCCGGACACCACCGAAACCAGCACCGCGCTGTTTGTGCAGGACGAGATCGTGGCCGGGCCCTGGAGCATCACGCCCGGTCTGCGCCTCGACCATTTCCGCATCCAGGCCGACCCGCGCGGCTTTGCCACGCCTGTGGTGTCGCTGTCGGGCCAGGCCACCTCGCCCAAGCTGGGCGTGCTGTACCGCGTGTCAGATGCGCTCAGCCTGTTCGCCCACTACGCGGCAGGCTTTCGTGCGCCCAACGCGGGGCAGGTCAATGCGTTCTTTGACAACCCCACAGGCAACTACCGCACCATTCCCAACCCGAACCTGCGGCCCGAGAAGAGCCAGAGCATCGAACTGGGCGCGCGCGGCCGCTGGCAGGCGCTGTCGCTCGAAGCGGCGGTGTTCCATGGGCGCTACAAGGATTTCATCGAAGACCTGCAGCGCGTGAGCGGCACCGGCGCGCCGGGCAATCCGCTGGTGTTCCAGTCGGTCAACCTGGGGCGCGTCACGCTCAGCGGCTTTGAGCTCAAGGGGCGCATGGACTGGGGCGCCTGGGCGGGTGGGCGCATCAGCACCCCGTTTGCCTACGGCCGTACGCAGGGCCGCGACACGGCCACGGGAAGCCCTGTCAACACTGTAGACCCGGCCCGCCTGGTGGCCGGCGTGCGCTACGAGACGGACGGCTGGCATGTGCGCCTGGACGCCACGCACAGCGCGGCCAAGAAGGCCAAGGACGTGTCCGTAGCCCCAGGCAGCACGCAGTTCCTCACGCCCGCCTACACCGTGCTCGACCTGGTGGGCCAGTGGCGCATCCGCAAAGACCTGCGCCTGAATGCCGGCCTCTACAACCTCACCGACAAAAAGCACTGGCGCTGGGCCGATGTGCGCGGCCTGGCCGCGGGGGCGGGCTTTGTCGATGCCTACAGCCAGCCTGGGCGTTCGCTGCGCGTGTCGCTGGTGGCCGACTTTTGAACCCTCTCTTTTTCAATGCCACTCCAAGGAGCTTCGCATGATCCCTTCCCACCCTGCCTCCGCGCCCGTATCGGCCGACGAGGAATACGCGCTGCCTGGCGTCGAGGCCCTGCTGGCCGGCACATTGGCCCTGATGACCGGCTACGCCCAGGCCTGCTGCGACGGGCACCGCGACGCGATGGCCCGCAAGATCGCCGCCCAGCTCGGCTCTATCGGTGAACTGCAAGGCTTTACGCCGCACTTTCGCACGGTGCTGGGCACGCTGCGCGCGCGCTGGTTGCAGCAGGCAGGTCTGGCAGACGATACAGACGCGCACGCGCAGGCCGCAGCCCTGAGTGCTGCCGAGCAACAGCGCGCGCTGTGGCTGCGCGCCCCGGAGGTGCTGCAATGAGCGCGCCCCAACCCCTTGCGCCTGCGATGGCCCAGGACGCCGCCCTGATCCGCGAGCGCTTCGCCCAGGCCCGTGCCAGCGGCCTGCGGGCGCGGGACGCTGCCGAACACCTGGGGCTGTCCGAAGGTGCAGCCCTGGCCGCCCATGCGGGGGTGCCGGGTGGGCCACTGCAGGTGCAGCCGCTGCGCGGCCCGTGGGTGGAGCTGCTGCAGGCTCTGGAGCCCTGCGGACCGCTGATGGCCCTCACGCGCAATCACAGCACGGTGCACGAGAAGACTGGCGTGTATGCCAAGGTATCGGCCACCGGCCCTGTGGGCCTGGCGCTGGGCGAAGACATCGACCTGCGCTTGTTCTTCCAGCACTGGCATGCTGGCTTTGCCGTCACCGAGGTGGCGGCCGACCCCGCACGCGCGCCGCAGCACAGCCTGCAGTTCTTCGATGCGCACGGCAACGCGGTGCACAAGGTGTTTGTGCGCGAGGCCACCGACCGCGACGCTTGGGCGGCGGTGGTGCAGCGCTTTGCAACGCCCGGTGCGCAGACCCTCTTCACGCCTGCGCCCGCCGCCAAGCCGTTACGGCCTGATGCCGACATCGACGCCGCCGGCCTGCAGGAGGCTTGGGCCGCCATGCAGGACACGCACGAGTTCTTTGACCTCACGCGCCGCTTTGACGTCGAGCGCCAGCAGAGCTTCCGGCTCGTGGAGGGGCGCTTTGCCTGGCGGTTGTCGCCGCAGGCCGTGACGCAGTTGCTGCAAGACGCCGCCGCCAGCGCGCTGCCCATCATGGTGTTCGTGGGCAACGCGGGCTGCATCCAGATCCACACCGGTCCGGTGCGCACCATCCGCCCGCTGCAGTCGGCCCAGGCCGCTTGGATCAATGTGCTGGACGCAGGCTTCAACCTGCACCTGCGCACCGACCGCATTGCGCAGGTCTGGTGGGTGGAAAAGCCCACCGCCGATGGCGTGGTGACCTCGGTGGAGGCATTCGACGCCGACGGCGAACTCATGGCCATGTTCTTTGGCGCGCGCAAGCCAGGTCAGCCCGAGCGCGAGGCTTGGCGCTCGCTCGTGCGAGGGCTGCCCGCCGCAGCCCATGCCATGACGGCCGAGGTCAGCGCATGAGTGCGCCCGCGGCCTACACGCTCACGCGCCGCCGCACCCTGCAGGCGCTGGCACTTGCCGGTGGCGCATGGGCCGGCATGGCGCATGCCCAGCCGGGGGCACGCCGGGTGGTGGCGCTGGGCGGCTCCATCACCGAGGTGGTGTATGCGCTGGGCGCACAGGCGCAGCTGGTGGCCACCGACACGACCAGCCTGTTCCCCGAAGCCGCGCAGCGTACCCCCAAGGTGGGCTATCTGCGCCAGCTTGCTGCCGAGGGGTTGCTTGCGCTGCGGCCTGATGCCGTGGTGGGCACCAGCGATGCGGGCCCACCCGTGGTGCTGGAGCACCTGCGCAGCGCTGGAGTGCGGGTGGAACTGGTGCACGCCGACCACACCTGGGACGAAGTGCGCCGCAAGATCGAGACCGTGGGCGCGGTACTGGGCCGCCCCGAGGCCGCGCATGCCCTGTGGCAGCAGGTCGACGCCGAATGGACCGCCGTGCGCCGCCACGTGGCGCAGGCGCGCCACCGGCCGCGGGTGCTGTTCATCCTGTCGCATACGGGCACGCCCCAGGTGGCCGGCACAGGCACTGCCGCGCATGCGCTCATCGGCTTTGCAGGCGGCGTGCCCGCGCTGTCGGGCTTTGAGGGCTACCGCCCCATGACGGCCGAGGCCCTGGCCCGCGCCGCACCCGACGTGGTGCTGTGCACCACGCAGGGCATGGAGGCGCTCGGCGGTGCCGACCGGTTGTGGCAGCGGCCCGAACTCTTGCTCACCCCCGCCTACGCGCGACGTGCGCTGGTGGCGCTGGATGCCAACCATTTGCTCGGATTTGGTCCACGCCTGCCCGGGGCGGTGCGCGAGGTGCACCAACGCCTGCAGACCCTGGCCACCAGCGCCCAGGCCGCGCCCAGTAGGCCAGGGACGTACGCATGAGCGCCGTGCCCGCAGCAATCGGTGCCGCATCGGCTGTGCGGCGTCTGGCCCCTGCGCAGGCGCTGTCGATCGGCACCGCGCTGGTGCTGCTGGCGCTGGGCTGGAGCAGCACCCAAGGCGCCTACGCCTTGGGCTGGGCCGACCTGTGGACCGCGCTGCACGAGGTCTTGGCAGGGGTCGCCGCCCCCAGCCCTGAAACCCTGGTGCTCACGCGCATCCGCCTGCCGCGCCTGTTGCTGGGCGTGCTGGCAGGCGCGGGCCTGGGGCTGGCTGGGGCGCTGATGCAGGGGCTGTTTCGCAACCCGCTTGCCGATCCGGGTCTGATCGGTGTGAGCAGCGGTGCGGCCCTGGCCGCGGGCATCACCATCGTGCTGGGTGGACTGTGGTTTCCGACGCTGCCGCGCGCCTTGGGCAGTTGGACGCTGGTGCTCATGGCCTTTGCCGGCGGCATGGCCGTCACGGCACTGATCGTGGCGCTGGCGCGCAGTCAGGGCGGCACACGTGTGGCCTTGCTGCTGCTGGCCGGCGTGGCCGTCAACGCACTGGCCATGGCGGGCATGGGTTATCTGGCGTTTGTGTCCACCGACGAGCAACTGCGCAATGTGCAGATGTGGATGTTGGGCAGTCTGGGCGGCGCGCGCTGGAGCGCCGTGGCCGTGGTGGCGCTGGCAGTGGCGCTGGCCCTGGCGATGGGGCTGCGGCTGGCGCGCGCGCTCAATGCGCTGGCGCTGGGCGAAGCGCAAGCCACCTTGCTGGGCGTCCCGGTAGAGCGCGCCAAGCGGCAGGCCGTGGCCTGCGCCGCGCTGGCCGTGGGGGCGGTCACGGCCACCACTGGCGTCATCGGCTTCATCGGGCTGGTGGCGCCCCACTGGGTGCGTCTGGTGGCCGGGCCTGACCACCGCGTGGTGCTGCCGGGCTCGGCCCTGCTGGGCGCGGCGCTGGTGCTGGCCGCCGATGCCGTGGCCCGCACTGCAGTGCAGCCGGCCGAGCTGCCGCTGGGCGTGCTCACGGCCTGCCTGGGGGCGCCGCTGTTTTTGGCCATGCTGCTGCGCTGGCGGGGGCGCTTATGAGCGCGCTGTGGACCCAACGCTCCACGGCGGCAGCGCCGTCGGCCCCGTCGGCACCGCAGGCCGCGCGCCGTGCGCCGCCTGACGCCCGCCTGGCCGGCGGGGACTGCGGCTGGTTGGTGTGCGAGGCAGCGGCCATCGCGCCGCCGGGCGCGGCCGTGCTGGCCACGGTATCGGCCGCGTGGCGGGCCGGGCGGCTCACAGCGGTACTCGGCCCCAACGGCGCAGGCAAGTCCACGCTGCTGGGCGTGCTGACCGGTCAACATGCGCCCCGCAGCGGCCGCGTATGGATGGACGGCGAGGCCGTGCCGCCCACCACCCCCAGAGCCGCCTGCGCACTGGCCCGCCGTCGTGCGGTGATGCTCCAGGAAAGCCCGGTGGCCTTTGACTTCACGGTGCAGGAGGTGGTTGAACTTGGCCGCTACCCGCACCGCCTGCATCCGAGCGCGCACGAGGCCGCCATCGTGCAGCAGGCCATGGCCGCCACCGGCGTGCAGCACCTCGCGCAGCGCGGCATCCAGAGCCTGTCGGGCGGCGAAAAGGCCCGCGCGCACCTGGCCCGGGCACTGGCCCAGGTGTGGGAGCCCGCCCCCTGCGGCCGCCCACGTTGGCTGCTGCTGGACGAACCCACGGCCGCCCTCGACCTGGCCCACCAGCACGCCGTGCTGGCCCTGCTGCGTGAGCGCGCCGAGCAGCAGGGCCTGGGTGTGGTGGTGGTGCTGCACGACCTGAATCTGGCGCTGCGCTACGCCCATGACGCAGCGCTGCTGGCTGGGGGCACCTGCCGCAGCGGGCCGGTGGGCGAGGTGTTGACACCGGAGGCGATTGCGCAGGCCTGGGGGGTGCGGGCGCGGGTGGTGCTGGGGGAGGGTGGGGTGCGGCAGTATCTGTTTGCGGCAGGGGCGGGGGGCCATGGCGATGCCGCTGTGGCTTTGCTGGGGCAGGCGATGGATGCTGGTGCGATGTCGTGCACGCCCTGCCGTTGATCGTGGAGTGGTTTTTACCGAAGGGCTTTGGGGCGTTTTGGACTGCTTGTGCTTTTTTATTGAGCACGAGCAGCTATCAAATTCATAGCGTTTTTGTTCTTTGGTGGTGGTAGGCCGCTGGGGTGTTTTGTGGTCCGAGGCCGGGTCTCGGCCCGGCGGCCGAACTCCTTTTCTTTGCTTCGCCAAAGAAAAGGAGGCAAAAGAAAGGCGCCCTACAGGCTGCGTCCCTGCGCTTCGCTCCGGGCAACCTGCGGTGCTCGCGCCTGGGGTGCGCCGCATCACTCACTTCGCGCTGGAAGCGCTGCGTTCGGACCAATGCGGCGAGCTAGAGGACGAAGCCTGCGTGTCCTTCGGCACGCAGGTCACCCCAGGCGCTGCGCGCCTCGGCGCATCCTGAAGGGGGTGGGGGCGGGCCATCGCTGCGCTCGGCCCAGCGGGGGTATCACCGCTCTGACGCAAACCACAGCGCGCCACGTTCGGCAGGGCGGCAGCGCCGCCCGGGAGTCGGCGTCACTGCGCAGCAGCAGCCGACCCCTCTTGCCCTTCGGCTGCGACGAGGAGCGCAGGGCGCGGGGCGGCGGGTGTGCCGCAGGACACACCCGCATCGTGGACTGACTTGCTGCGGCTGTTTGAGCGGAGCGCTGCAAGCGCGCAGCGAGTTCCGCAGCACGCCCCGCGACCGAGCACCGCAGGGTGCCCGAAGCGCAGCGCAGGGACGCAGACGTGGGGTCGCCTTTTCTTTGCCTTCTTTCTTTTGGCGACCCAAAAGAAAGAAGGTGCGCCGCCGGGCGCACATCCCGGCCTCAGACCACAGCACAAGCACGGCGACCCACTACCGCCAAAGAACGAAAACGCTATGAATTCCATAGCTGCTCGTGCTTCAAAAACAAGCACGAGCAGCGATCAAAAAAGTAGCGCCCAGTCCTGTCCTCTCAGGCCACCCGCCCAAACCACCACAGCGACAACCCAGCCGCTAGCAGCACCAGCAGGGCCCCGGCCAGCGCAAACAGTCCCGAGACTTCCGTTTCGCGCTTTTCCACCGTCAGGCGGCTGCTCAGGGTTTCGTACACCTTGCGCAGGTCGGCCGCCGTGGCGGCGTGGAAGTATTCGGCCTGCGTGCGCAGCGCGATGGCCTTGAGGGTTTCTTCGTCCAGCCGCACGCGCATGGACCAGCCTTCAAATCCGATGGTCTCGCCCTGCAGCGTGCCCACGCCCACGGTGTACACGCGCACGCCACGGTCGGCGGCCCATTGGGCAGCTTCGAGCGGGTCCACCCCTGTGGTGCGCTGGCCGTCGGTCAACATGATGATGGCGGCCGAGGTGTACGAGCCCGGCGCGACCGGCTTGAAGCCCTTGGCTGCGTCTTGCTGCAGCACTTCGTCCATCGAGCGGGGGCGCATGGACTGCCGTTCGCCCAGGGCGGCGATGTTGATGCCTGCGTCGGGGAACAGCGTGGCCAGCGACAGCATGATGCCGTTGCCCGTGGCCGTGCCGCGCTGGAGTTGGAAGCTGTCGATGGCCTTGACCAGGTCTTCGTGGTTTTGCGTGGGCAACTGGGCCAAATGCGCGCTGCCTGCAAACGCGACGATGCCCACCTTCACATGGCGCGGCAGCTCGGCAATGAAGGCCTTGGCCGCCTCCTGCGCGGCGGTGATGCGGTCGGGCTGTACGTCGGTGGCGCGCATGCTGCCCGACACGTCCATGGCCAGGATCACGGTCTGGTCGCGCGAGGGCAGGGTGATCACCGCCATGGGCCGGGCTGCGGCCAGCAGCAGCGCCACCAGGGCCAGCCACAGCAGCAGTGGCGGCACATGGCGGCGCCAGGGGCGCGATGCGCCCAAGGCCTCGCGCACCAGCGCCAGGTGCGAATAGGCCACTGCCGCCGGTTTGCGCCGCCGCAGCATCCACACGTACAGCAGTACCAGCAGCGGGGCCAGGCACAGCAGCCAGAGCAGGGGGGACCAGAGGAACACCATGGTCGGTCTCCGAACAAAGCGCGCTCAGGGGTGCGCCACCGCGGGGGCGGTGCGGGTTGGCTGGGGCCGCCCCGCAGGCCAGCGCGGGCCACCGCTGCGCGGCAGAGGTTGGCGCCGCCGCAGTTCTACGAAGCGCAGCAGCGCGTCCATCAGGTCGTCGGCGGTGGACAGTTCGAGCGTGTCGGCCCCGGCGCGCGCCAGGCTCTCGCGCAGCGCGCTGTCGCGGGCTTGGGCCAGTGTGGCGAAGCGCTGGCGCAGGCGGGTATCCTGCGTGTCCACCGTCAGCAGTTCGCCAGTTTCAGCGTCGCGCAGCGTGAGCAGGCCCAGGTCGGGCAGCGCCTGCTCGGTGGGGTCGAGCACGCGCACGGCCACCACGTCGTGCCGCTCCACCAGGCGTGCCAGCAGCGGTTGCCAGCCGGGGCGGCTCAGAAAGTCGGACACCACCAACACGGTGCTGCGTCGCTTGAGGGTGGCCAGGCCGGCGCGCAGCAGCACGGCCAGGTCGGTGCCTGCCGCGCTGGCGGGTGCCGGGGCTGGCGCTTGCGTGGGGGCGCTGCGGCCAAACCAGCGGCGCAGGGCTGCGGCGCGGGGGCTGGCCGGGGCTGCAGGCGCGCTCGGCGCGTCGGCTTGCAGGCGGTGCAGCAGTTGCAGCACCTGCGCACGCCCGCTGCGCGGTGGCAGGCTGCCGTCCAGCGCATCGGCGGCCGCGCGGGCGGCATCGGCCCCGTAGAACAAGGCCCCGACACGGTTGCCATGGCGCGTGAGCAGGCGAGCGAGCACGCCCACAAAACCGACCAACATGTCGTGCTTGTCGTGGCCGGCCGGACCAAAGCGCACCGAGGCGCTCACGTCCAGCAGAAACCAGGCGGCCATTTCGCGGTCTTCGCTGAACACACGCACATGGGGCTGTTGCAGCCGTGCGGTCACGTTCCAGTCGATATGGCGCACGTCGTCGTGCGGCTGGTATTCGCGCAGATCGGCCAGGTCCAGGCCGCTGCCGCGCATCAGCGTGCGGTAGTCGCCCTGCAGCAGCCCGTCGAGCCGCCGGATCACGCGCCATTCGAGTCGGCGCAGCAGGCGCTCGGCCCGCGCAGCCGTGCTGGTGGGTACGCCATCAGGCGGCACGCTGTGCGGCGTCATGGTGCAGGGGCCGCGCAGGCGCGGGCAGGTGGGCCAGCAGGCGGGCCAGCACGGCGTCGGCGTCCAGGCCTTCGGACAGGGCTTCGTACGACAGCGACAACCGATGGCGCAGCACGTCGGGGGCCAGGTCGGTCAGGTCTTCGGGCAGCACGTAGGTGCGCCCGCGCATCAGCGCCAGCGCCTGCGCTCCTTCGGCCAGGTGGATGGTGGCGCGCGGGCTGGCACCGCAGGCAATGCGCGGGGCCAGGTCGGGCAGGCCGCAGGCGCGCGGGTCGCGCGTGGCGGCCACCAGGCGCACCACGTACTGCAGCAGCGAAGGGTCCACATACACCGCCCGGCGCGCCGCCTGCAGGGCTGCCAGTTGCGCCATGCTGGCCACGGCGGCCACCTCCACTGCGGGTTCCAGCGCGCGCTGCGCGATCACGAACTCTTCTTCCTCGCTGGGGTAACCGATCAGCACCTTCATCATGAAGCGGTCCACCTGCGCTTCGGGCAGCGCGTAAGTGCCTTCGGTTTCGATCGGGTTCTGCGTGGCCATCACCAGAAACGGTTCGGGCACCCGGTGCGTCTCACCGGCAATCGTCACCTGGCGCTCCTGCATCACCTCCAGCAGCGCGCTTTGCACTTTGGCCGGTGCGCGGTTGATTTCGTCGGCCAGCAGCAGGTGTGCAAACACCGGGCCCAGCGTGGTGCTGAACTCGCCGGTGCGTGGGTGGTAGATGCGCGTGCCCACCAAATCGGCGGGGACCAGGTCGGGTGTGAACTGGATGCGCTTGAACTGGCCCTGCAGCGTGCGCGCCAGCGTCTTGATGGTGAGCGTTTTGGCCAAACCGGGCACGCCCTCGACCAGCAAATGGCCCTGGGCGAGCAGCGCCACCATCACACGTTCGAGAAAACGGTCTTGCCCCACCACCACGCGCTTGACCTGGAACAGCACCTGTTCCATCAGCGCAGCGGTTTCGGCCGGGGTGGGTGTGGGCAACAGTGGGGCGGTGGAGGTGCTCATGGGGCGGGTTGTGCGCAGGGTGAGGAAAAGGGTGGTCAGAACGGTGGCATGCCGGCGGCCGCGGCGGCGTTCTCAATGGGCACGGCAAAGCCGATGCCAATGAAAGTGCGGGCCGGCGTGGGGTTGAGGATGGCGGTGACGATGCCCACCACCTCGCCGTCCATGGTGACCAAGGGGCCGCCCGAATTGCCCGGATTGGCCGCAGCGTCGAACTGGATCAGCTTGCTCATCTGCCGCTTGCCTTCGGGCGAGGTGAACTCGCGCTGCAGCCCCGACACCACACCGGACGACACCGAAGGCCCGATGCCAAACGGAAAGCCAATGGCCACCACCTGATCGCCGGGCTGCAGGCCTTGCGTGCTGCGCATGGTGGCCGCCTCTAGGTCGTCGGGCAGTTGGTGGGCCTGCAGCACCGCCAGGTCGTTTTCGGGCTGCGCTCCGGTAATGCTGGCCGTGGATTCGGTGCCGTCGTGGAAGGTCACGGCAATGCGGTCGGCGCCCATCACCACGTGCAGGTTGGTCAGAATCACCCCCTTGTCCACGATCACCACGCCCGTGCCCACGCCGCGCTCTTTCTCTTTGCCGCCCTTGTCGCGGCCGTAGCCCACCACGCGCACCACCGAGGGCATCACCGCCTCGGCGGCGCGGGTGGCGGCCGAGGGCAGGGTTTGCTTGTGCAGCGTGCGCAGCACGGCGGCGTCGATGGCCTCTTGTGAGAGCGGGGGCAGGGCGGCGGCGCGCGGCCACAGCAGGTTGGCACTCAGCAGCAATGCCAATACGCCGACGGCCAGCCACTGCCAGCGGTCGGCACGCTGGCGCCAGGGCGCCGCAGGAAGTGGGGGCGCGGCAGGCGCTGCATCACGGGTCGCCTTGGGCGGTGACGTGGGGGCCGGCGGCACGGCCGCGCGGCGGGAGGGGCTGTAGCGGGCAGGCCGGGGCATGGTGTCACCTGTGGGCGGGAGGGATGAACCAGGGGGCCGGACCGGTGGCCGGACCGCAACCCACGCCCCGCCGCTGGCCGGACGCAGGCCGCGCGCAGGCGCACTCGGACCTTGGCAACCACGGTAGCACGGAATGCACGCCTGTGCATCCCCTTGTCTATTCGGCGCACCGGCCGCAGCCGGCAGCGCCTCGCAACGCGCTGGTGCATCATCCTAGGAGCCTGTCGGACTTGGGGCGTCGAAAGCGAAAATGCGCCCCAGCGAGGACCGTTTTCGCCGTGTTTGCAGTCCCATAGCGGGGCTATGGGGCCCAAAGACGGTGAACAATGGGCCGCTGCGGCCCATTGGCCATGGGTATGCAGCCGACGATTCCCAAGTCCGACAGGCTCCTAGGATCATCGACCAATGGACCACTGGATCGACACGCACTGCCACCTTGACGCGCCCGAATTCGACCCCGACCGCAGCGCCGTTCGCGCCGCTGCGCGCGCGGCCGGTGTGCATTGCTGCGTGCTGCCTGCAGTGGCGCGCAGCAACTGGGATACGGTGCGTGCCCTGGCGCATGCCGGTGGCGATGCCTACGCCCTGGGCATCCATCCCTTGTTCACGCCCCAGGCCCAGGACGAGGACATCGACCGGCTGGAGCAGGCCCTGCTCGACGCTCGCGACGACCCGCGCCTGGTGGCCGTGGGTGAAATTGGCATCGACGGATTCGTGCCGGGGCTTGACCGAGCACGGCAGGAGCGCTTTTACCGCGCGCAGCTCCGGCTGGCGCGGCGTTTCGGGTTGCCGGTGCTGCTGCATGTGCGCCGCTCTGCCGACCTGCTGCTCAAGCACCTACGCGCCGAACCCGTGGCGGGCGGCATCGCCCATGCCTTCAATGGCAGCGCTCAGCAGGCCCGGCAGTTCATCGACCTGGGGCTGCGGCTGGGGTTTGGCGGCGCGGCCACCTTCGACCGTGCCTTGCAGCTTCGCCACCTGTTTGGCACCGTGCCCGACGGGAGCCTGGTGCTCGAAACCGATGCGCCCGACATCCCGCCGCACTGGGTCTACACCCCGGCGGCCGAGCGCGCGGCAGGCCGGCCCCAGGGGCGCAACAGCCCGGCCGAACTGCCGCGCATCGGCGCAGCCCTGGCCCCGCTGCGCGGCTGGGACACTCCCACGCTGGCGCGCTGCAGCAGCGCCAATGCCCTGGCCGCGCTGCCACGCCTGGCGGCCTTGGGAGGCGTGGCCTGACGCTGCCGCACGCCGGCAGAGCTGCCCAAAAGGCAGCACCCCGGCAGGGACAATCGGCAGGTCGATACAGTTGGAAACCTTGACTGTCGCGTGAACCTGACCGGCATGTGCGCTGGCCGTGCCACGTGCCCCGAGCCCTTGCATGAAAGACCGCCTGTACCGCTGGATGCCCTCGCCCGATGCCCTGCGCAGCAATCGGTGGCTGCGCTGGCTGGGTCCGGCCCTGCACCATCCCCGCCTGTGGCATATGAGCCGTCGCGGCATCGCGCTGGGCATGGCGCTGGGGGTGTTTTTCGGGCTGCTGATCCCGATCGCGCAGATCCCCCTGGCGGCTGGGGCCGCCGTGGCCTTGCGCGCCAATGTGCCGGCGGCCGTGGCCAGCACGCTGGTGACCAATCCGGTCACCTTCGGCCCGGTCTACTACGGTGCCTGGCGCCTGGGCAGCGCTGTGCTGGGCGAGCCCGAGGACGACGCCCCGCCCGCGCTGGTGGCGGCTGTCTCGGGCGACGCTCCCGCGCCCGCCGCTGCGCAGGCCACTGCCGACCCTGCCCCCGGCGGTTGGTGGGCGCGTGTGGTCCACGGCATGGGCCAGGTGGGCAAGCCGCTGGTGCTGGGGCTGGCCCTGGTGGCCACGGGTGTGGGCCTGCTGACCTACCTCGGGGTCACTTGGGCTTGGTATGCCAAGGTGCGCTGGTCGCGGCGGCAGCGGCGCAAGCGCTCGGCGCCACTGTCGTCCAGTCCGCAATAACGGACGGGGCACCCGTGGGCCGTACGGCAAGGGTGTCAAGGGGTGTGGCGGGCGTTTGCGCACCGCCGGGCGCCGGTTACGATCCCTCGACAGCGGGCCGCGCG
>JBKBUN010000069.1:0-16173 GCA_046289925.1 Burkholderiaceae bacterium
CTCCATGCGGCGTTGTGCCTTCTTGCGCACAGGAGTGCGCCGCGTCATCTCGCCTTGCCTGGCGCGCCGATCACGGCACTGGCGGGCGCATCCAACTGCAGTTTCTAGGATGATGCGCGCCGTGAATACGACCGCGACCGCCGACGCCCAACCGTTCCCGACCCCACCACAGCTCGGGCTGCCGGTACTCTACAGCTTTCGACGCTGCCCCTATGCGATACGCGCCCGCATGGCGCTGGCGGCCTGCGGCGTGGCTGTGGAACTGCGCGAAGTGGTGCTGCGCGACAAGCCCGCGTCGCTGCGGGCGGTGTCGACCAAGGCCACGGTGCCGGTGCTGGTGCTGCCGGCCGGTACCGTGATCGACCAGAGCCTGGCGATCATGGACTGGGCGCTTAGGCACCCGGGTGCACCCGCGTGGCATGGGCCGGACACCGCCACACAGCAGGCTATGCAGGCCCTGATGGCCGAAAACGACGGCCCGTTCAAACAGACGCTAGACCGCTACAAGTACCCCGAGCGTCACCCCGAGCACCCACGGGCTGACGTGTACGCACAGGGCGCGCAATGGCTGCAGGAGCTTGACGCTCGCCTGCAGCACGGCCCCTGGCTGTGGGGCGCGCAGCCGCTGCTGGCCGATGTCGCGGTGTTTCCGTTCGTGCGCCAGTGGGCCGCGGTGGACGCGCAGGCCTGGGAGGCTGGCCCCTGGCCGCGGCTGCGCACTTGGCTGAGCACCTGCCAAGCTCTGCCTTGGTGGGATGCGGCCATGGTGCGCCCTACCCCATGGAAAGACGGCACCGCCGGCGTACGCTGGCCGATGGGGCGCTGAGCGCGTGCCCAGCAGCCCCGCTCAGGCGACGCAAGCGCGCAGACGGTTGGACGGGCGCAGCCCGCGCACCAGCATGACCAGCATCACAAGCCCAAACGCGACAAACGCGAGGAACGACCAATTGGCAATCGAGCCGCCCAGGAAGGTCCAGTCGATCTTGGTGCAGTCGCCCGAGCCACGGAAGATCATGGGCACGGCGCGGCTGATGGGATAATTTTCGATCATGCCGTAGAAGTCGCGGCCACAAGTCACGATCTCGGGCGGATACCACTGCAACCAGCTCTGGCGGGCAGCCACAAAAGCGCCAAAGCCTGCAGCCGCCACTCCAGCCATAGCCCAGCCCATCCACCAGCCGCGGCTGTTGCGCAGGCTGCCCAGGGCGGCAAACACCGCCACCCCAATAAGTGCATAGCGCTGCACGATGCACATGGGGCACGGATCCAGCCCCACCACATGCTGCAAATACATGCCGAAAGCCAGCATGGCTACACAGGCCGCACTGATCAGCGCCAGCACTCGGCGCGGGGCCTGGTCGATCCAGTTCAACACCATCATCTTGATCCCATCCACAGTCACCACCCCGGGACGTTGCCCCTGATACCGTCACAGCCCCGCCGCGCAGAAGGCCCGCAAGGGCCGTCCCGCAGTGCAGGCCGCCGTCCCCTCAGAGGGTCAAATCCCGGCAGCGTGGTCCAGAAACACGCGGGCTTGGCGCGGTGTGACCACCAGCGTTTCCCCCACTTTGAAACCCAGCTCCTTGAACTGCTGCGCGGGGATCTGCGCCTCGATCAGCTGTTCTGGAGCGACATTGTCCTCTGGTTGATGGTCGTCGGTGGGAATAAGTTCCAGGCGGGCCACGGGGCCCACCACGATGGCGCGGCTGAGCTGGGCCACGATGCCGCGAGGGCGTCCCTGTGCATCCAGACCAGCGCCAGGCGCATAGCGCTGTACGTCCAGATCGTGCGGACGCACATAGGCAAAGGCCTTGGCGTCGCGCGCTTGTGCATGCTCGGGCGAGTCGATCTGCATACCCTGCAGGGTGACCAGCCCCTCGTGTACGCGGCCATGGAACAGGTTCACGTCGCCCAGGAAGCTGTACACAAACGGGCTGGCGGGTTGTTCCCATACCTGCTCTGGCGAGCCACTTTGCTCGATTCGGCCCTGGTTGATCACCACCACCCGGTCGGCCACTTCCAGGGCTTCTTCCTGGTCGTGCGTCACAAAGATGCTGGTCACATGCAGTTCGTCGTGCAGGCGGCGCAGCCAGCGGCGCAGTTCCTTGCGCACCTTGGCGTCCAGCGCGCCAAAGGGCTCGTCGAGCAGCAGCACCTTGGGCTCCACGGCCAGTGCGCGGGCCAGCGCAATGCGCTGGCGCTGCCCGCCCGAGAGCTGCGACGGATAGCGCTCGGCCAGCCAGTCGAGTTGCACCAGCTTGAGCAGATCCGTTACCTTCTTTTTGATCTGCGCTTCGCTCGGGCGCTCGCCGCGCGGTTTGACGCGCAGGCCAAAGGCCACGTTTTCGAACACCGTCATATGGCGAAACAGTGCGTAGTGCTGGAACACGAAGCCCACGTTGCGCTCGCGCACATGTACGTCGGTGGTGTCTTCGCCGCTGAAATGGATAGTGCCCACATCGGGCGTCTCCAGGCCCGCAATGATGCGCAGCAGCGTGGTCTTGCCGCAGCCCGAAGGCCCCAGGAGCGCAATCAGTTCGCCGGACGCAATGTCCAGGCTCACGTCGCGCAGGGCTTGGTAGTCGCCAAACTGTTTGCTGACGTTGCGGATTTCAATGCTCATGATTTGACGGTCCTTGAGTGTTCATTGCGCGTCCCATCACCAACGGACGCTGCGCTAGCACGGCCCGCCGCTTCGGCAAAGCCCAAAGACGCAGGAAGCCGCGCAGCGGTTCAGGGGGTTGCCGGTCGTTCGGGAGGAAGGTCGGCCGAGGCTTTCATCTGCTGCTCGTGCTTCCATTCGGCCACCGACTTGATGACCAGCGTGACCAGAGCGAGCAAGGCCAGCAACGAGGCGGCAGCAAACGCAGCCACAGACTGGTATTCGTTGTAGAGAATCTCGACGTGTAGCGGAATGGTGTTGGTCTGACCACGGATGTGGCCAGACACCACCGACACCGCTCCAAACTCGCCCATGGCGCGCGCGTTGCACAGAATCACGCCGTACAGCAGACCCCACTTGATGTTGGGCAGCGTCACATGCCAGAAGGTCTGCCAACCCGTGGCACCGAGCACGATGGCAGCCTGCTCTTCTTCGGTTCCCTGGGCCTGCATCAGCGGAATCAACTCGCGGGCCACAAAGGGAAAGGTCACGAACACAGTGGCCAGCACGATGCCCGGCACCGCAAAGATGATCTTGATGTCGTGCTCGGCGAGCCAGGGCCCCAACCAGCCATTGGCCCCGAACATGAGCACATACACAAGACCCGCCACCACGGGCGACACTGAAAACGGCAGATCGACCAGCGTGGTCAGGAAGGCCTTGCCCCGAAACTCGTACTTGGCAATCGCCCAGGCCGCGGCCACACCGAACACCAGGTTCAGCGGCACGGCAATGGCGGCGGTGATCAGCGTGAGCTTGATGGCCGACCAGGCGTCGGGCTCGCGCAGCCCCTCCAGGTAGGCGTCGAAGCCCTTGCGCAGCGCCTCGGCAAACACCGCGGCCAGCGGCAGTACCAGAAACAGCAGCACGAAGGCCAACGCAAGGCCGATCAGCGTGTAGCGCACCCAGGCGACTTCGGTGGTGCCTGCCTTGGCGCGGCGCGGTGCGGCGCTGCGCACCGCCCTCAGTACAGAAGGGGTTGCACCGCTCATGCCGGAGCTCCTGCGTGGCGGCGCTGCCAGGCCTGTAACGCATTGATGATGAGCAGCAGCACGAACGAGATGACCAACATCACCACAGCCACGGCTGTGGCACCGGCGAAGTCGTACTGTTCAAGCTTGCCGATGATGATCAGCGGCGTGATTTCAGACACCATGGGCACGTTGCCTGCGATGAAGATGACGGAGCCGTATTCGCCCACCGCGCGTGCAAACGCCATGGCAAAACCCGTGAGCAAGGCGGGCGTGATGGACGGCAGAATGACCTTGGTGAACGTCTGCCAGCGTGTAGCGCCCAGGCAGGTGGCGGCCTCTTCCAGTTCTTTCTCGGCGTCCTCCAGCACGGGCTGCACGGTGCGCACCACGAACGGCAGGCCGATGAAGATCAGCGCAATCACCACCCCGGCAGGTTGAAAGGCGAGTTGGATACCCAGCGGCTCCAGGTGACGACCCACCCAGCCGTTGCCTGCGAGCAGGGCCGTGAGCGAGATGCCTGCCACCGCGGTAGGCAACGCAAACGGCAGGTCCACCAGCGCGTCCATGATCTTCTTGCCCGGGAACTGGTAACGCACCAGCACCCATGCGATGAGCAAGCCGAACACCAGGTTGACCATGGCGGCAATGAACGAAGCGCCGAATGTCAGGCGATAGGCGGCCAGCACGCGCGGAGCGCTCACGGCCGCCCAGAACTGGTCCCAGGTGAGCGTGAAGGTTTTGAACAACAGACCCGACAGCGGGATCAACACGATCAGGCTCAGGTAAAACAGCGTGTACCCGAGGGTCAGACCGAAGCCCGGCAGCACGCGGCGCGGAGACCGCCGCGCAGCGGGCGCGGCAGTGGCAATCACAGCAGCCATGGATCAGCGACCGCCTGGCGTATAGAGCTTGTCGAACTGGCCGCCGTCGTTGAAGTGCACCTTCTGCGCTTCGCTGAGACTGCCGAAATACTTGGCCACGGTGAACTGCTTGATCGGCTTGAACGTAGCGGCGTACTTCTTCAGGATGGTTTCGTTGCGCGGCCGAATCGCGTGCTTGGCGGCAATCTCCTGACCTTCGTCGGAATACAGGTAGTCCAGATAGGCTTTGGCCACCGCGGCGTTGCCCTTCTTGGCCACGGTGCGCTCAACCACGGCCACCGGGTTCTCGGCCACGATGCTCACCGACGGGTAGATCGCGTCCACCTTGCCGGCGCCGAATTCGCGGTCAATCGAAACCACTTCCGACTCGAACGTGATCAGCACGTCACCGATGTTGCGTTGCAAGAAGGTGGCGGTGGCATCGCGGCCGCCCTTGGCCAGTACAGGCACATTCTTGTAGAGCTTGGACACAAATTCCGCAGCCTGCGCCTCGGTGCCGCCCTTCTCGCGGATCGCGCCCCAGGCGGCCAGATAGGCATAGCGCCCGTTGCCACCGGTCTTGGGGTTGACCACGATCACCTGGATGCCGGGCTTGACCAGATCTTCCCAGTCCTTGATGCCCTTGGGATTGCCATTGCGCACCAGGAACAGCATGGTCGAAGCCGTGGGTGCCGCATCGTGCGGGAAGCGCTTGGCCCAGTCTTTGGCCACCACACCGTTGCCCGCCAGGAACTCGATGTCGGTGGTGGTGTTCATGGTCACCACGTCGGCGGCCAGGCCGTCGTTCACCGCGCGGGCCTGCGCGCTGGAGCCGCCATGCGACATGTCGATCTTGATGTCCTGGCCCGTGGTCTTCTTGTAATGGGCCACGAAGGCGGCGTTGTAATCCTTGTAGAACTCGCGCGCCACGTCGTACGAAACATTGAGCAGCGAGGTCTGGGCCGAAGCGGCTGCACTGGCCGCCAGGGTCAGGGTGGCCAGAAGGGAACGGAGTCGCAGTTGCATGGTCGGGTCGCCTATTGGAAAGCTCAGAATGCAGCGATTGTGAAGACCAGCCTTACAAACTCAAAAGAATATATTCTTGTTTACTAAGCCTGTTTTGGCATATCAAAAGTGCCCGGTGTGGCGACCACCCGGCGTCCACAGACTGCGTGTCCACCCCCAACGACTGCAGCAGGGCCCAGCCAAGCGCCCACTCGCCGTGGCCCGAGGCGATGTGGATATGGCCCGCATCCGGCAGCCGTGCAAACCCGCTGCCCCAGGCCCGTGCGTAGGCACCGGCCAGGCGGATCAGGCAATACGGATCGTTGCTGCCGGTCACCAGGATGCTGCGGTACGGCAGCCACGAAGAACGGAGGCGGCGGTTTCTTCCAGCGCGCTGGCTTGGCTTTCGGTGCGGGCCGAGAGGTCCTGGTTGCCCGAGGCGATTTCGGCACTGCCTCCCTCGACCGTGGTGTGCCGACTGGCGAACCAGCGCCACGGCGCTCTGCTCTCTATGCAGCGCAGCGTCGCCTGGAGTGCACGGGCGGGGTCGGTGGCCACGGACAAGGCCACGGCATCGGCCAGCGCGATGCCATCAGGCCGGCCCACCAGGCCCACCCGTTGGCGCAACGCCTGCCCTCCGGGCGGCTGTGCGGCCCATGGCCACGGCCATCATGGTCTTCGGTGCCGTCTGAATGAGCACGTGCACCGCATGGATCACCATCCGGCCGAAGTCGGGTTCCGTCAGGCAATACCGCCTCCATCACGGACAAGTGGGTGCCCCCATTCCCCAACCCAAGACCAGCGGAGTGCCGCGGGTACATACCCAGCTACCCAACCCAGGCCCCGCCCGCAGCCAGCACCCACAGGACGCCGCAGTGCCGCGCCGCTGGCAAGCGGCCTTGTGATGCCGACCTCAAAAGCCCACCGCCTCAAACGCCGGGTGCAGCGTGTCGATCCAGTGGTCCAATTCCTCGTGCGACACGTGCAAGTGCTGCATGCAAGCCTCGCCGTACTCGGTCCATTCACGCGTAGGGGGCAGACTGTCGTGCTGGTTGACGAGGTAATCTGCCAGTGCGCCCATGGCCACCAGGTGGCGTACCGTGGGGTCGAAGCGCTCGTCTGACAGACACGAGAAGTCGTGGTGCAGCCAGATGGCCTGTGTCACATCGCCCGGCAGGTGCCAGGTGCGCGCCACAATGGCCCCGACCACGGCATGGTCGGTGCGGTGGTTGGCGTTTTCGGTCTGGGTGAAGGTGCGGTCCTTGCGGGCCAGCGCCTCGGTGACGGTGCTGGCATAGCCTCGCACAGCCTTGACCAGCACCGGCATGCCAACATGGCAGAACAGACCGAAGCTGTAGCCCAGACCCGGGTCGAGGCTGTAGAGTTGCCGCCCGATGTGCTCGCAAGCAATGGCCCGGCGCTGCGAGCTTTCCCAGAAGTGTTCGAGCAGCGGCGAACGCACATGCAGCGCATGCCGGGTGATGAAAGCCGACAGCAGTTCCACCGCCGGGCGCAGGCCCAGCACAGTGAGCGCCATGCCCACCGTCTGCACCGGCTGCGCCAGGCCGAACAAGGGGCTGTTGGCCTGACGGATCAGCGCGGCGGCCAGGGCCACGTCCGAAGCGGCCAACTGCTCCAGAGCCCCCATATCGGGTTCTGCTTCGCGCAGGATGGCCTGCAGCCGCAGCAGCGACTCAGGGCATGGCGGAATCATGATGGCGCGCACCGCGGGTTGCGTGCGCATCTGCTGGATGTGCTCGTCGATCGGATGGGTGTTCACAACGGATCCTGTCGCTCCCGCGGCTGGGCCATTCGGAATGAATTGGTTTCATATTGTGCGCCATCCCAAGGGACGCGCAGCGCAATTCCGCGGCAGAGGCACAGGCTTCAGAGCCTCCGCCCGGCTCCCGCGTCAGTCGGGGATTCGTCGGCTTTCGTGCCCCATCCGCCCTGGCATGCTGTTGCGCCCGGGCACGGTCTCGCCCAGGTAATCCAGAAAGCGCCGCACGGCCGGCGACAGCCCGCGGCGCGAGGGAAACACGGCGTGCACGATGGCGGGTGCCGGAGCCCAGTCGGGCATCACCCGAACCAGCCGGCCTTCGCGGATTTCTTCGTGGCACATGTAGTCGGGCAACCAGCACACGCCCGTGCCGGCCAGGGCTGCGAACTTCAGCGACAGCAGATCGTCGACCACATAACGCGGCTGGTGCTGCACTGCCTGCTGCGCACCGCCGGGCCCCACCAAGTGCCAGGTGGAGCGCCCGTCCGGGGCCGACATGGCCACGCTGTCCATGCGGGCCAGTTCTTCGAGCGTGGACGGAGTGCCCTGGCGCTGCAGCAGCGCCGGGCTGGCCACCAGCACTTGCAGGGCCTGGTCGAGCCGCTTGACGACCATGCTGCCGCTGTCTTCCAGCGAGGGCCGCACCCGCAAGGCCACGTCCACGCCCTCCTCCACCAGGTTCACCACGCGGTTGCTCACCATCATCTCCAGGCGCACCAGCGGGTAGCGCTCCAGAAACGCGGGCATGAGCTCGGCCACCACGGTCTGTGCGAGCGTGACCGGGCAACTCACCCGGATGGTGCCGCGCGGCTCCGTCTGCACCTGGGCCACGGTGTCGGCGGCCGCCTGGGCCGATTCGCGCATGGCCTGGCAGTGGCGCAGGTAGGCCTCGCCCACCTCGGTCAGCGACAGCCGCCGCGTGGTGCGCTGCAGCAGGCGCACGCCCAGCGCGGCTTCCAACTCCGACACCCGGCGCGACAGACGCGACTTCGGAATACCCAGCGCCCGCCCGGCCGCCGCAAAGCCGCCGCGTTCCACCACCTCAGCGAAGAACAGCATGTCGTTCAGGTCTTGCATGCAGGCCCTATTGCTATTGTTCTGAATTCAGGACAATCTATCGCCAAATCGCCTTTTCATCAACGATTCAGCCTAGAAACCGCCGTGGCCTAGCGTGCGTCGCAGGGGATACCGCACTGTCAATGCGCTTGCGAGGACGCGCCGCGCTCGGACATGGGTTCGGGCGAGGGTTCGGGCGATGCCTCGCCCCCACCCGCCGCCCCCAGCCAGTCGCAGGCCAGCGCGGCAGGCGGCAGCGCCGGGGCGAAATACCAGCCCTGAAAGCGCTCACAGCCCATGGCCAGCAACAAGTGCAACTGGCTTTCGGTTTCCACCCCTTCGGCCACCACGGCCAGCCCCAGTGCATGGGCCAGCGCATGGATGGTGCTGCAGATCTCGCGGTCGTGCGCAGCGGTTTCCAGCTCCTGCACGAACAGGCGGTCGATCTTGAGTTCGCTCACCGGCAGGCGGCGCAGTTTGATGAGCGACGAATGGCCCGTGCCAAAGTCGTCGATGGACAGTTGAAAGCCGGCCTGCCGTAGCGCGTCGGCCATGGCGTACAACGATTCGTCGAGCAACTGCGACTCGGTGATTTCGAGCACCAGTTGCTGGGGCGGCACCCCTGCCTGGGCCGCTCGCTCGCGCAGGGCCTGCACAAAGCCCGGCTCGCGCATCTGCAGGGTGGACACGTTGATCGACACCACCGGCGGGCGCAGCCCCTGGTCGCGCCACTGCGCCCACTGCTGGCAGGCCTGCTCAAACACCCACAGGCCTATGGCCGGTATCAGCCCCATTTCTTCGGCCATGGGAACGAACACGTCCGGCCCCACGGGTTTGCCGTCGGGACACCAGCGCAGCAAGGCCTCGACCCCCACCGCGCGGCCCTCTCGGTCCACCTGCGGCTGGTACACCAGGCTCAGTTCCCGGTGCGCCATGGCATCACGCAGCCGCTGGCGCAGGGCCAGCCGGTCGCGTGTGAACTGGGTGAACTCCTCGCGATAGAACCGGTAAGTGCCGCGGCTTGCGGACTTGGTGGCGTTCATTGCCGCAAGCGCATGGCGCATGAGTTCGGTTGCGTCCTGCGCGTCGTCGGGCCACAGGCTGATGCCGGTGCTCGCCCCCAGGTACTGCACGGTGTGCCCGCCCACGCTCCAGGGCTGGGCCAGCACATCCGACACCACGGTAGCGCACTGCGCAACGGCCGTTTTGGTGCGTACGCGCTCGAGCAGCAGCAGGAACTGGTCGTTGGCCAGACGCGCCAACAGGGCCCCTTCGGGCACGCTGCGCTGCAAGCGCTGCGCGGCCTCGACCAGCAGCGCATCGCCCACGGCGGTACCGTAGGTTTCGTTCACCTGGTCAAAGTGGTCCAAATCGATGAACAGCAGGGCCACACGGCGCTCTGATCGCTCGCTCCCCTCGGGCACACGCTCGGCATCGGCCACGGCGCGCTGCAGAGCGTCTTCCAGCGAGCGCCGGTTGGGCAGGCCGGTCAGCGCATCGTAGTGCGCAAGGCGGTAGAGCTGCTCTTCGTTGCGCAGCACAGCCGCTTCGGCCTCGCGCATCCGGTCGGACAGGCGCAGCACCAGCACCTGCCGCAGCGCGGCCAGCAGCAGCACGCCCATGCAGGCGGCAAACACCAACACGCCCAGCAGGCCGCGCCGCGGCACCTGCAGCATCAGCAGGCCAAGCGTGACCGCCGCCATGCCCATGGACGCCAGAGGCACCCAGGACAGCGCACGCTCGCAGCGACGCCGGTAGCGCGGGTCGGGATCGGGCTCGAACCGCAGTCCCAGCGCCCCCCAGCCCAGCATCAGGCCGCACACGCTGAAGCTCAGGTTGAACGGCATGCCGGGGACGATGGCGTTTTCGATGGTCAGCAGGTTCCAGCGCATCCAGCTCAGGCCGTAGCCCAAAAGGCCCAGGCACACCAGCAGATGCGAGGGCGTCAACCGCACCCCGCTGGCCACCAGGGCCAGCGCTGCGACGAATGCCGCAGTGAGCATGCTCACCGGATAGGCCACCAGCACAGCCCCCGCCCACACCGATGGAATGGCACCGCCTGGTACATAAATCACGAGGGTGAGCGCCAGCAAAGCCAGCACAGCACCGCCGAAATCCAGCGCAAGCGGCCATACCCGGTCTGCCGGCAGGTGCTGGCGCACAGCGCGCAGCAGGGACAGCGCCCATACCGGGCCGGCGAGCAGAAACAGCGCGTCGGCAGGCGCTGGAAACGGGTTCCACCCCACTGCCACCTGGAGATTCCAGACCATCTGCCCCAGTGCCAGCAGCGCAGCCCCCTGAAACACCCCCTGCAGCACCGCCTGGCTGGTGCCCGTGGCGGCGTTGCGTGCCGTCCAGCAAGCCCAGGCCGACCACAGCATCGCGATCGACCAGCCAAGGTTGTCGAGAAAGACCTGCAAGGGCTGCGGCGACGCCACCAGCGAACCGGCCCAGGCCAGTACGCTGGCGGACATCGCCGCCATGGTGGTCAAACTCCATCGCGCATCGGACATGCAGCTCCTGCAAGAGGCCGTGGATGTTTCTACATGCTAACGCCACCCCTTTGGTGCCACACGCGCTCAGTCCCCAGGGCGCAACGCCGCAGGGCCCGCAGCAGGCGCTGCGCCCGGGGCGGGGGTGTAGACCAGACGCACCGGCAGTCTGGTGGCCTTGCCGATATCGCCACGGGCCTCGCCCGTGCCCCAATGCACCGCCCAGCCCATGTTGGGCAGCAAGCGGGGGCCTGCGCCGCCTTCGCGCTGCTGCTGCACCGATCCGTAGTTGTAGGGGTTGTCGCGCGTCTGGTGCACCTGGGCCGTGGCGGACCAATGCCACTCGGCGGGCGCGGCCGGAAACACCCGATGCGGCAAACCGGTCACGCGCGCGTTTTTGTCGAGCAGGCGCTGCAATTCCACCACCCGCGGCAAGCGCCAGCCCAGGCCCTCGGCCTGCGCCCGCTCGCCCGCATGGGCCGAGGCCTCGCCCCGCGACATCAACCGCGGCTGGCCGCTGCAGGTGCTGCCATTCCACTCCATGCCGGCCACGCAGCGCGCCCACACCAGGCCGGTGCGCTCGTCACGCACAGCGTGGCCGTCGGCCAGCAGTGTCCAGCCCGGCGGCAGTTCAGACGCCGCTGGGCCCGCAGGCGACGCAGCAGCCCTGGGCGCCGCAGACCCTGCCGCCCATACGGCTGAGGCCACCAGGCCCAGCGCCCACACCATCAGATACCCACGGCGGCCCGCTGCGCGGAATAAAAATGTGCATGCCATGGCCGAACGCTACACCGTGCGCGCCCAGCGCGCCAGCCTTATGTGCCTTCAAGCCCGCAGCGGCGGCGGCATGCGCGGGTTGTGTGCTGGCGGCATTCTGGCTCCGGGCAGCCGCAGCAAAGGGCCAAAATGGCTGGTTGTGCTGGTTTGACAAGCACGAACAGCTCCTAAAAAAATAGCATCAAAGCTCAAGCCTGGTACTGCGCCGGGGGCCACCAGGCGTGTGAACAGGTTCCTATGGCCGTATGCTGCAGCCCATGCCGATGCCCCCCAACCCTCGCCCATCGCCCCAGACCCTGCAGGTGCTGGAGGAGTGCGCGCTCAACGCTTGGCCCGCGCAACACACCGTGTTGCACCAGGGGTGGGTCTTGCGGGCCAACGGGGGCTTCACCAAGCGGGCCAATGCGGTGTCGGCCCTGCAGGACCAGGCCCCCTGGGATGGTGTGCAGGCTGCCGCAGAAGCGCACTACGCACGGCTGGGACAGCCTGCGCTATTCCGCATCACCCCGCTTGCGCCCGCCGAAGCCGACGCCGCGCTGGAGCGGTCTGGCTACCGGCATTTCGATCCGTCCTGGGTGATGACGGCCTCGCTGGAGGCCGCAGCCCCCGACACCCGCGTGCACTGTGCTCCCGGGCACACGGCCGAGTGGCTGGACGGCACCGCCGCCGCACAGGGGCACCCGGCAAGTGCGTGGCCGCTGCACCACGCCACCGTGCGGGCCGTGGTACCTGCGCATGCATGCGCCACGCTGCGGGTGCAAGGCCAGGCGCTGGGCTACGGGCTGGGGGTACTCGAGCGCGGCTGGATGGGCCTGTTCGATCTGGTGGTGCTGCCGTCCGCTCGTGGCCAGGGCCTGGGAACGGCCCTGGTGCGAGCGCTGCTCGACTGGGGCCGGCAGGCTGGCGCACAGGCCGCCTACCTGCAAGTGCGCATCGCCAACTCGCGCGCGCAGCAGCTTTACGAGCGGCTGGGCTTTGTGCCGACCTACGGCTATCACTACCGCACCCCCGGCCCGCGCGACTGAGGGCCGCACCGATGCCGCCCACGCGCAGCGCTGACGGAGTGCAGCGCACAGCCCCCCTGCTGCGACCTGCGGCCCGACACTGAGCCCATACATGCCGATGCCCGGCTGGCGTCTGGACACCCACATCTGGCCGCCACCAGGCCCAGACCATGGCCACCTCCAACACGCTGAACCACCATACAGGCCCGGCGCATCCCCAATCGCTATCAAATTCGCAGCAAACTATCCAGCCTGCAAAACCACAAGCCCTTTTTTCAGCCATGGTCGCAGGCCGCCCGTAGCGCCACCTTCAACGCCGCTACAGGCGACAGGGGCATGGCCTGCGCCCAGCTTGGACGGTGGCCATTTCTTGTTACAGTGCCGCCCCAGAGGTGCGAGGCCGCAACCTGCGGTCTGCGCACCCGCCCTACACCCCAACCGCCCGCTGCACAGCCCCGCGGCCGCACGCGCGGGCCCTTGCGCGACAGGACCCACACATGGCACGTACCGTTCAATGCATCAAGCTCGGCAAGGAAGCCGAAGGCCTCGACTTTCCGCCCTACCCCGGTGAACTCGGCAAGCGCATCTGGGAAAACGTGAGCAAGGAGGCCTGGGCCGCCTGGCTCAAGCACCAAACCATGCTGGTCAATGAAAACCGCCTGAACCTGGCCGACGCCCGCGCCCGCCAGTACCTCGCCCGCCAGATGGAAAACCACTTCTTTGGCGGCGGCGCAGACGCCGCGGCGGGCTACGTTCCGCCCAGCGCGTAACGCAGTACTGCTGCGTGCAGCGCTGCAAAAAGGGGTTTCAATAAAACCACTTCTTTGGCGGCGGCGCAGACGCCGCGGCGGGCTACGTTCCGCCCAGCGCACAATCCCCTGCAGCGCGGGCGCGTGCTGCCGCAGGAACGCTGCACGCTTTCGCCCCATAGGCCAACCCATGTCCGAACCCCTCGAATGGCTAGAAGACGGCACGCCCTACAGCCCGCGCTTTCAGGACCGCTACCACAGCAGCGCCAACCGCGGGCTTGACCAGGCGCGTGACGTATTCCTGCGTGGCTGCGGTTTGCCTGCGGCATGGGCACACCGACCCTGTTGGCGCATTCTGGAAACCGGCTTCGGTTTCGGGCTGAACTTCCTCGTCACCTGGGCGGCCTGGCGAGCCGACCCGGCACGCCCCGCGCGGCTGCATTTCATCTCGACCGAAGCCTGGCCCGTGCGGGCCGACGATCTGCTGCGCGCCCTGTCAGTGCATGCCGATCTGATGCCACTGGCACGCGAGCTGGCCGCGCAGTGGTGGGGCCTGCTGCCCGGCGTACACCGGCTGCGACTCGAGGGCGGGCGCGTACTGCTGACACTGTGCGTGGGCGACGCGCAGGCGCAACTGCGCGAGCAGGCGCTGCAGGTGGACAGCGTATACCTGGACGGTTTCAGCCCCGTGCGCAACCCGGAACTCTGGAGCCTGCACACGCTGAAAGCGGTGGCGCGCTGCTGCCAGCCGGGCACGCGCCTGGCCACCTGGTCGGTGGCGCGCAGCGTGCGCGACCATCTCACGCAATGCGGCTTTGCCGTAGAACGCGTGCCGGGCGTACCGCCCAAGCGCGCCAACCTGCAGGCGGTGTATGCCCCGCGCTGGCAGGTGCGCGGCGGGCCTGCGGTGGAGCCAGCGGCCACGCCAGCCCGCTGCCTGGTGGTGGGCGCAGGCATCGCGGGCGCGGGCGTGGCCCACGCGCTGGCCCTGCGCGGCTGGCAGGTGCAGATGCTCGACCGGGGCGTGCAGCCAGCGGCCGGTGCCTCGGGCCTGCCTGCCGGGGTCTTTGCTCCGCATGTCTCACCCGACGACGGCTTGCTCTCGCGGCTGTCGCGCGCGGGCGTGCGCTGCGTACAGCACCATGCACAGCAATGGCTGCAGGCGGGCAGCGACTGGGCCGCCAGCGGCGTGCTTGAGCACCGCACCGATGGCACCCCGGGCATCAGCCCCGGGTGGATGGACGGCCCCGGGGCCGACTGGACGTGCCCGGCAGACGCTGCGCAGCGCGCGCTGTGCGGCCTGCCCGATGCGGCCGTCGCGCTGTGGCACGCGCAAGGCGGCTGGCTGCGACCCGGCCGGCTGGTGCCGCGCTTGCTGGAGCTGCCCGGTATCGCCTGGCGCGGCGGCGCAGCCGTCGCGCGTCTGCAGCACACCGGCGGGCCGGACGGCGTGTGGCAGGCGCTCGATGCGGACGGCCAACGGCTGGCCGAGGCCGAACGTGTGGTGGTGGCTGCGGGCTACGACAGCCGCGCGCTGGCGGCGCCGCAGTGGCCGCTGTACGCGCTTCGCGGGCAGGTGAGCTGGGCACCGCTCGACGATGCAAGCCTGGCGCTGCCGCCCTTCCCGGTCAACGGCCACGGCAATCTGGTGCCCGCTTTTGGTGCAGCCGATCTGCTGGGCGGGCGGGCCGATGCTCGCGCGTGGGTCATGGGGTCTACGTTCGAGCGCGGCATCACCCGCGCCGAGGCCACGCCCGAAGAACAGCACGCCGCCCACGCCTTGCACCGCGACAAACTGGCGCAGTTGCTGCCCGCCGGGCTGCCGCTGCTGGGGCCGGCACTGGATGCCGCGCTGGCAGGTCGCGCCAGCCCGGTGCGTACCTGGGGGGCCGTACGCTGCACCACGCCCGACCGGCGGCCTATCGTGGGCCCGGTGGATTGCGAGGCCGCGCCCGGTCTGTGGGTCTGCACCGCGATGGGTGCGCGCGGGCTCACGCTGGGCCTGCTGTGCGGTGAACTGCTGGCCGCGCGCTGGCACGCCGAGCCTCTGCCGACCGAGCCGCGCCTGGCCCAGGCCCTGGGCAGCGAACGCGTGCGCCGCCCCCACCGCCCGCTGGCGACTGAGGTAGGTGGATGCGGCAGTAGGCCGCCTGTGGCAGTCGCTTGCACGCACGTGCGCGCAGGCCGCGCCAGCCTTGGCGCATAAGCTTATGCGCATAAGGGCAGCACGAAACAATCGTTGGTTTTCATCCGCAGGGCACCTACAGTCGCGGCCATGCAGGAAATGGCCTTCATCGTTGCAGGGTTTGGCGTCGGGCTGATCGTCGGGCTCACGGGCGTGGGAGGCGGTTCGCTGATGACACCGGTGCTGATCTTCTTTTTTGGCGTCAAACCCCATCTGGCCATCGGCACCGATCTGCTGTTTGCCGCCTTCACCAAGCTCGGCGGTACCGTGAGCATGGCGCGTCAGCGCCTCGTGCCCTGGCGGGTGGTGGGGCAGCTTTGCGCGGGCAGCCTGCCGGCGGCGGGCCTGTCGCTCTGGGCGCTGCACCACATCGGCCCGGCCAGCGCAGCGGCCCAGCGCCTCATGACCACCACGCTGGGCGTGGCCCTGCTGCTCACCGCTGCGGCCACACTCTACAAGGTGGCGGTGTTCTCGCGCGAACGGCAGGCCGCCGAGGCCGCCGCCGAGAGCCTCTCGACCTTCGAGGCCCCCGCCCCGCGCTCGGCCCGGCCTGTGCTCAAGACCGCGCCGACGCTGCGCTTCGAGGCCGTCGAGATCCGCTATCCCGACACCGACGCCCCCGCTGTTCA
>JBKBUN010000070.1:0-15831 GCA_046289925.1 Burkholderiaceae bacterium
AACGTTGTTGCGGTCGAAGTTGGCCGACATCACGTAGGCATTGCCAAACGCACCGTAGATCGAGGTCTTGGGGTCGAGCTTGTACACCAGCCCCAGGTTGTAGCTCAGCTCATCGTCATCGCGCTCATGCGTGGTGTTGTTGGTCATGGGGCCGTTGACGCCATTGAAGCCCCGCCGCGTAGCCGTCGCCTTGACCTTGTCCCAGCGCAGCCCAGCATGCAGGTCCCAACGCTCTGAGAGCTTCATAGTGTCCAGCACATAGACCCCCACCTCCTGGGTGACCAGCCTGTACGTGGTGCCATCGTAGACCGGCAGGCCGAAGAGCGTGCCGCCGATGGCCTGATGCGGCGGCAGCGTGCGTGCGCTCGGGTTGTACAAGCGCGTCCACGGCCCGCGCGTGTCGCGCCGGCGCTCGTTCTCATAGCTATAGCGCGCCAGTTCCAGCCCCGTCACCAGATCGTGCTCCACGCTGCCGGTCTTGAAATTGAACAGGAGATCGGTCTGGTTGTTGATGCCCAGATCGACCTGATCGCGCGGCTTGGTTTCGCCGCGCACGCAGGGGGTGGCCACCGAACAGCTGAGGTTGTCCGGGTTGAGACCGCCAGGGTTGGCAGCGGTCGAGATCCGCGGCGACGACACCCAGCCGTCATTGTGTACCCGCGACAGGCGCAACTGATTCTTCAGCACCGTACCGCCGGACAAGGCGTGCTGCAGGGCCAGCCCGAATTGATCGACCTGGACTTTCTTGTAGTCGTTGAGGTGGCCGTAGAAGTTGTCGTAATCGATGCCCACCGGCACGCGCGGGCCGTTACCGAGCAGGTTTTGCCGATCCATCGGCAGCCCGGCGTCTTGAATGTCGTCGAGCTTGAGGTGCAGGTAATCGGCCGTGACGCGGGTCGCCCCCTGAAAGCCCCAGGTGTAGGCCGCATACAAGCCGTAGCGCGACTCTTCGGCGATGTCGCGGCCGGGGAGGTCGGCCTTGTGCCCCATCACATTGAGGCGCAACGCGCTGTTGTCCGACAGCACCTTGTTCATATCCAGCGTGGTGCGGTAGTAGTCGTCGGTGCCAAGGCTCAGCTCAAGACGATTGACGTCCTTCTGCTGCGGCTGTTTGGTGACGAAGTTGACCGTGCCGCCCGCCGAGCCGCGCCCGGAAAATGCCGAGTTCGGGCCTTTGATCACCTCCATCTGGTCGATGTAGAAGGGGTCGCGAAAGTAGTTGCCCAGGTCGCGCACGCCGTTCACCTTCAGATCGTCGCGCGCATTGAAGCCGCGGATTTTGAGTTGGTCGCCACTGGGTGGGTTGCCTTCGCCGGCCTGCAAGCTGATGCCCGGCACGTTTTTCAGCGCGTCGCGCAGCGAGCTCGCCCCTTGCTCTTCGATCAGGTCCTGGGGCATCACGGTGATCAGCCGCGGCGTGTCTTTCAGCTCCCGCGTGTATTTGATGCTGTCAACCTGTTCGCCGCGGAAGTCCGTGACCCGCACCTCCGGCAACACCGAGGTGGGGTCCAGTGCGGTCTGCGCGACGGCGCCGCCGCTGACCACCAGCGACACGGCCAGCGCGATGGTGCGGACCGGGAAACTTTCACCAGGCATCACTGCGATGCTCAAATGCGTCTTGCCATGAATGGGGTTATCAGGCGTGTGGTCGATAAGGGGCATTTGCCAAGTCTCTCGAAAGTAAAGAAAACGCAAATGAGAATGATTCTACTATCGCAGATCTACTACCGCAGAATCCCCTCGTTGTATGCGGAAAGCAATAACGACCATCGCCAGTGGTTGTTGTGCTACGGGGACATGGGGGCGTGTCGCTGAGCCTAGAAACCGCAGTTGACCGCTTGTTCGCACTGAAAAGTTCTGATGTCCGTTGAAGTTGCGCCTTGTGGGCGCGCTCACCTTCTGGGTGAAAGCGCTATGCGCCCGCCAGCACCATGCTCGGCGCGCCATGCGGCGTTGTGGGGCACGACCCGGAGACTGTTTCGTGAGTGTCGGAGTTGAACCTAGGAGCCTGTCAGGCTTGGGGCGTCGAAAGCGAACATGAGCTCCAGCGAGAACCGTTTTCGCCGTGTTTGCAGCCCCATAGCGGGGCTATGGGGCCAAAAGATGGCGGGAAATAGACCGCTGCGGCCCATTGGCAGCCGACGATTCCCAAGTCCGACAGGCCCCTAGGTTGAAACGCTGCTCACCAGTGCATTGGGCTTGGTTGCACCGTGGGGGCCAAGGTCGATCTGGACGTCGCCATGCGGTGCATCGACTTTGAGATGCGCTGCAACGCCAAGCTGCTCAGTTGCTGCATTGCAACACCTCGGCGCAAGACACCCGCCTTCGCCACTCGTAGCGTCTGGTCTGGGTAATTGCAGTTTTTAGGTCAACGTCGACGCACCCCTTTTCGGCAAGGCTGCTTGCGAGCCGGAACCACCTCAGACGGATGGACACGGATGCTGCGGACAGCGGTGAGGGCGGTTGCGTCAGCGCACGACCAGCCGTGCGGCACCGCTCACCCCAGGGGCGTTGCCAGGCTACTGGGGCTCGTCCCAGACCACGCAGGTCTCTCCCGTCCGCTCGCACCGCCCGTTCTCCCCGCGCAAGGCCATGCCCTGCCCCACACAGCCGACCTGGCATATCGCCGCCTGTGTGGCGGCTGCGGCCACAGACCGCTGTGCGGCGTCACCCTCGGTCATGCAAGCCGCGGCCGCGCCTTCAGGGCATGGCTTGGTCGCTGCGGCCAGCGCCTGGGTCAGCCTCAGCGAGCGCGAGAGCTGGGCCACCTGCTCGGTCAATCGCTCGATCTGGCGCCCCATGGATCGGCGTCGCGCGCCCCCGGGCGTGGCCGTTTGCAAGGCCTGCAGGTCGGCGCGGAGCCAGGCCACTTCGGTGGTGCGCAGCAGCAGTTGCACCCGGGTGCGCAAGAGTTCCGCCTGCACGGCGATGAACTGGCGATGCTGCTGCTCCAACGCAGCGCTGCAACGCCGCTGCGCCTGTGCCAGATGGCGGCACAAGACCTCATATTCGGCGGCAATAAAAGCCATGTTGCGGCTCCATCAAATGATAATGATTCTCATCCAATGGTACAATCCAAGCCCTGAGCCTCCAAGGGCCGAACCCTTTCCGTGGTGGGGAGAATGCCACGGGGCCCGCGGGCATGCGCCTGGGGCCCCGTGGAGGGTTCGCCTGACCGGCGCGGACCGGGCACCACACCCGGTGGTGCGATCAAGGATGGGCAGCCGCTTCGGCCATACGGCGGGTGCTCCAGCGGCGGATCACGCGCGGCACGATGAGCACGGCCAGCACGATGATCAGCAGTGTGAGCGAGCCCGGGCGTTCGCTGAAGATGGTCCACTTTCCCTCGCCGATCGACACGGCGTTGCGCAGTTGGGCCTCGGCCAGCGGACCCAAAATCATGCCCACCACCACCGGCGCGGCCGGGAAGTCGAAGCGCCGCATCACCACGCCGAGCAGGCCAATGGCGTACAGCAGCACCAGATCAAACGCGCTCTGGCGCATGCCATACACACCCAGCGTGGCGAACACCAGAATGCCCGCATACAGGTAGCTCTTGGGAATGCGCAACAGCTTGACCCACAGGCCCACGAGCGGCAGGTTCAGGATCAACAGCATGATGTTGCCGATGTACATGGACGCGATCAGCGCCCACACCAGCGCAGCGTTCTTGTCGAACAGTTGCGGGCCGGGCTGGATGCCATAGTTCTGAAACGCGCCCAGCAAGATGGCCGTGGTGTTGGACGTGGGAATGCCCAGCGTGAGCAGCGGGATCAGCGTGGCCGTGATGGCGGCGTTGTTGGCGGCCTCGGGACCCGCCACACCCTCGATGGCACCCGTGGTGCCGAACTCCTCCTTGTACGGGCTCAGCTTTTTCTCGGTCGCATAGCTCAGGAAGGTTGGGATCTCGCTGCCCCCGGCCGGCACGGTGCCGAACGGAAAGCCGATGAAGGTGGCGCGCAGCCAAGCGGGCCACGAGCGCTTCCACTCGGCGCGCGTCATGTGGGTAGTGGTCAGCTTGTTCTGCGTCTCGACCGTACGGCCTTCGTACAGCACGTTGTAGAGCGCTTCGCCCACGGCAAACAGGCCCACGGCAATCAGCACCACCTCGATGCCGTCCATGAGTTCAGGCACACCCGCGGTGTAGCGCACCTGGCCGGTGATCTGGTCCATGCCCACCAGGCCCATGGCCAGGCCCACGAACAACGCCACCATGCCGCGCAGCGTGCTCTTGCCGAGCACCGCGCTCACCGTGGTAAAGGCCAGCACCATGAGCATGAAGTACTCGGGCGGCCCAAGGCGCACCGCATACTCGGCCACGATGGGGGCAAAGAAGGTCACAAGCACCGTGGCGATGGTGCCCGCCACGAACGAGCCGATGGCCGAGGTGGCCAAGGCCGCACCGGCGCGCCCGTTCTTGGCCATCTTGTTGCCCTCCATGGCGGTGACCATGGAGCCTGCCTCGCCCGGTGTGTTCAGCAGGATCGAGGTGGTCGATCCACCGTACATGGCCCCGTAGTAGATGCCGGCAAAAAAGATCATCGACGCCGTGGCATCGACCTTCACGGTGATGGGCAGCAGCATGGCCACGGCCACGGCGGGGCCAATGCCCGGCAGCACCCCGACGGCGGTGCCGATCATGCAGCCCACAAAGGCCCACAGCAGATTGACAGGGGTGGCGGCAGTGGCAAAGCCCTGCAGCAGAAGGGTCCAGGTTTCCATGGCAGTCCAGGCGTCAGAGCCATCCGGTAGAAGTGAGGCCCGGCAGGTTGATCGCGAGCATCTTGGTGAACATCCAGTACACAGGAGCCGCTACAGCCATGCCGATCAGCGTGTCGCGCAACCAAGCCACCGGGCGCAAGTCGAGCCGCCCCTCAGCGCTGCGAAAGCCGCGCACCGCCAGCACAAAACACAGCGTGCAGCTCAGGATGAAGCCCAGCGAGGTGATAAGCGCGGCATTGAGCAGCAGCCCAGCCGACACCCACACAAAACCAGCCCAGTGGGCACGCGCGTCGCCCGAGCCCTCCTCCAGATCGCGAAAACCGCCCGTGCGGGCATGAAGCACGCACAGCACGCCGCACACCAGCAGCACGACACTGACCACCCAGGGCAGGAAGTTAGGCCCCACGCCACCGTAGCCAGCATCCGAAGGCAAGGTGGACGCGCCCCAGCCCAAGCCCAGGGCCAGTAGCACCACGCCCAGACCCACCAGGGTCTGCAAGGTCGGAGATCGGGAAGAATGTTCGGTCATGGCATCAGCCTCCGTAGCGCATGCGCCCAAAAAAAGACCGCGGGTACAGCCGCCGCACCAACGGCGGCCGCAATCGGCGCGGCCAACGCTGAGGGTGGAAACGGGCGTCAGATCATGCCGGACTTGGCCATCGTGGCACGCAGGCTCGCAAACTCGGAATCCACGAAGTTGGCGAACTCGTCACCCGCCAGCCAGGCGGGCGTCCAGCCGTTCTTCTCCATCGCGTCCTGCCAGCTCTTGTGCTTGAAGGTCTTGGCCAGCGCATCGATCAGATCCTTACGCTGTGCCGCCGTGATGCCTGGCGCGCCGTACACGCCGCGCCAGTTGCCGATCTCGACGTTGATACCCTGCTCCTTGAGCGTGGGCACGTTCACGCCTTTCAGGCGTGCACCCGACGTGACGCCAATGGCACGCATCTTGCCGGCGGCGATGTACTCAGCAAACTCGCTGTAGCCGCTGCCGCCGATGGTGACGTTGCCCCCCAGAACGGCGGCTGTGGCCTCACCGCCCCCACGGAAGGCCACGTAGTTGATCTTGGCAGGATCCACCCCCACTTCACGCGCGATCATGGCGGCCGCAATGTGCTCGGTGGAGCCACGCGAACCGCCGCCCCACTTGACGCTGCCCGGGTCCTTGCGCAGTTGGTCCACCACATCCTTCATGGTCTTGAAGGGCGAGTTGGCCGGCAGCACGAACACGTTGTATTCGCTGGTCAGACGGGCCAGCGGCGTGACCTTGTCCAGGCCCACCGGCGGCTTGCCAGTGATAATGCCGCCCACCATCACAGCGCCCATCACCATCAGCGCATTCGGGTCGCCCTTGGCCGAGTTGACGAACTGGGCCAGACCGATCGCACCGGCGGCGCCACCCTTGTTGTCGTAGGTGACGGAGCTGGCCACCCCCGCTTCCTGCATGGCCTTGCCCAGAGCACGGCCCGTGGTGTCCCAGCCACCACCTGGGTTGGCCGGCACCAGCATCTTGTACGCCGCAGCCGCCTGGGCCTGGGCGGTCAGAGGCAGCGCACCAGTGGCCGCCAGCGCGGCCAGGGATTTGAGGAACGTGTCGCGACGCATGGTGTCTCCTTTGTGAACAAACCAATGGAATGCTGTCGATGATGCGCGTGCTGCCTGTCAAACGGCTGTCTGCAGACCCAGGGAAAACACTCATCAACCCAGCCGCCATCGGCAGTGCTAAGGTGCCGGGCCTATGCGATTGCTGCTCGTAGAAGACGACCCAACCATGCAAACCACCCTGCAGCGCGCGCTCAGTCGCCGCGGCATAGAGGTGTACAGCAGCGGCGATGGCCTGGCCGCACTGGCGCACTGGACACAGCGCCCTCCCGACGCAGTGGTGCTCGACCTGACCCTGCCGGGATTGGACGGCCTGCAGGTGTTGCAGCAAGCCCGCGCGCGCGGCCTGCACGAGCCGGTGCTCATTCTCACAGCCCGGGGCACTGTGGGCGACCGTGTGCTCGGACTCAATGCGGGTGCCGACGACTATCTGGCCAAACCATTCGACCTGGACGAACTGGAGGCACGCCTGCGCGCACTGGTGCGTCGCAGCAATGCGTCCGAACCGCGCTCTGCGGCAGAGAGCATGCTGCAAATCGGATCGATTCGTTATGACAAAGGCAGCGGTGCCATCTACTGCGACGGCGCAGTCATGGAGCTCACGCCGCGCGAACTGGCGCTGATGCACGCGCTGCTGGCGCAACCTGGCCATGCCGTTGCCAAAGAGCGGTTGTACGAGCTGGTGTTTCCGGGGCAGCTGGATGTGCAGTACGAAGCCATCGAAGTCGTGGTGTATCGCCTGCGCAAAAAACTGCAGGGTACGGGCCTGACCCTGATGACCCTGCGTGGCCTGGGCTACCTGCTGCGCGCAGACGAAGCCCCATGAACCCCGCGGCCTCCCGCTCACGCCCGCCCACAGTCTCGCTGCGGCGTCGGTTGCTGGCAGGCATCCTGCTGCCGGTGCTGGTGTTCATCGGTTTCAACACCTGGAGCGACTATGGCCAGACGCTCGCCGCACTGAACACCGCCTACGACCGCACCCTGCTGGCATCGGCCAAAAGCATTGGCGAGCAATTGGATGTGCAGGGCTACGACCATGCCGCGCAGCTGCGCGCCATCGTGCCGTACTCAGCGCTGGAGGCGTTTGAAGCCGACAACCAGAGCCGCATGTTCTACCGTGTCTCCACGCTCGACGGCCAGGTGATCTCCGGCTTTGCCGAGCTGCCCTTCTGGCAGGGACGCATCCCCGACCGGCCACCGTATGCAGCACTCGTCGACTTCTACGACGACACCTTCCGCCAGCACCCGGTGCGTGTGGCCGTGCTGCTGCAGCCTGTGGCCAGCGCACAAGGCCGCGGCATGGCGGTCATCCAAGTGGCCGAGACGCTGGAGGTGCGCGAAGCCCTGGCCTTGCAAACCTTGCGCAACACGCTGCTGCGCCAGGCCCTACTCGTGCTGGTGATCGCCGTGACGGTGGTGTTCGTGGTGCAGCGCGCCACCCGGCCCGTGCGCGACCTGAGCCGCCAGCTACAAGCCCGCCGCGAAGGAGACCTGAGTCCTCTCGCCGCACCCGAAGCGCCGCGCGAACTGCAACCGCTGATCCAAGCCACCAACGAAGTCATGCAGCGTCTGCAGCATCTGCTGCGCCACCAAAAGCGCTTTGTGCGCGATGCGTCGCACCAGTTGCGCACCCCGCTGGCAGTGCTCAAAACCCAGGTGCAATCGGCACGCCGGGGCGATGTACCACCCGAGCAGGCGCTGCGCGAGATTGGCGACACCGTCGACCGCGCCACCCAGCTGGCCAACCAGATGCTGGCACTGGCCAAAGTAGAGCAACTGCGCCAACAGGCCGCCCCCCCAAGCACCCGATTCGACGACATACTCCGCAGCGTATCGCTGGAGCTGTCGCCCCTGATTGCCCAGCGGGATCTGGACTTCGGCATTTACACAGAGCCTGCGCTGGTGCAGGCACACGACTGGATGCTGCGCGAACTCTCGCGCAACCTGCTGCACAACGCCATACGCCACGCACCGGAGGGCAGCGAGCTGACCGTGGACCTGCGAAGCGACGGGCGGCACGCGGCCCTGGCGATCAGGGACTGCGGCCCAGGCATCGACGCGGAACTGTCCGCAAGGCTTTTTCAGCCGTTCTCGGCAGGCGACGTGCGCACCGGAAGCGGCCTGGGTCTGGCCATCTGCCATGAAATTGTGGCGGCCCTGGGCGGCAGTATCCAGCTGCTCAACCGCGAGGAACACGGCCGACGACTCGGGCTGGACGCGGTGGTGCGGTTGCCCCTGACGGACACCCCGGCCCCTGCGGCGGCACAATAGTCGGCATGAATGCTTCCGATTCGATGCGCCTGGACAAGTGGCTCTGGTGCGCGCGTTTCTACAAAACACGCAGCTTGGCGGCCGAAGAGATTGGCAAGGGCCGGGTGACGGTGAATGGCCAGCTTGCCAAGCCCGCGCGCGATCTGCGCCGCGGCGACACCGTGGTCTTGCGACAGGGCCCGGTAGAGCGCACCGTGGTAGTGCAGGGCCTGAGCACACAGCGTGGCCCAGCCCCGATGGCCCAACAGCTGTATGCCGAAACGGCCGACAGCCTCGCAGAGCGCCAGCGCCAAGCAGAGCTGCGGCGCCTGGCACCAGAGCCCGCCAGCGCAATCGCCCATGGACGACCGACCAAGCGCGATCGGCGCGATATTGAACGCGCCCGCACCACAGGCTGGGGCGACCGCTGGAGCGCGTCCCTCGAATCCTGAACGCGGGACAACAGAGCACACGCTGACTGGCACAAAAGTCAGCCTGGAGGCACCATCGTCTCCCGACGTGCATGAGCTCACGAGGGTGGCAAACCCCCCAATGAAAAACGCGCCACGAGGGCGCGTTTGTGTTTTGGCGGAAACGGAGGGATTCGAACCCTCGATGAGGCTCTACACCCCATACTCCCTTAGCAGGGGAGCACCTTCGGCCACTCGGTCACGTTTCCGTAGCTCGCTATTATGCCCGATTTTTCCGGGCTTTCGCCGGTGCCCGGGGCGGATTGGAGCAGCGGCACTCAAACCTCCGACCAGACGAGCACTGGCCCTTCGCGGCGCACATAGCCTCGCCCCACCTTGAGATGGATGCGGTGTCCGCGTGTGGTGCAGGCTGCGATCTGTGCCACCAGTGCGGCCAACTGCGCTTGCGAAGGCGTCGTGGCGTGTTGTACGCGCAGCCAGCGGCGCAGCACATTGGCTTGCCGTGGCGCACTCAGCGCCTGCAGCCCCGCGGTAGAGGGAGGAACGCCCAGCCGGTCCAGGTCGATCTGTGCGAGCTCGTCCAGCAGTTGGGCCGCTTCGGCCGCATGCCGGGCCGACCGGGCCAACGTCTCGCGCATAACGGGAAACGCCTCGTACAACGCAGGCAGCACCTGATGGCGGATTCGGTTGCGCGTGAAGCGCAGCTGGGCATTGCTCGGATCTTCGATCCAGGGCTGGCGCTGGGCCGTGAGCCAATCTCGCACCACCGCGCCCGGCACGCTCAGCAGCGGCCGGTACCAGGAGATACCCGCGCGCTGCCAGTGCGCCGGCATGCCAGCCAGTCCTGCCACACCGGCGCCGCGCGACAGTGCCAGCAACACGGTTTCGACCTGGTCATCGGCATGCTGCGCAATTGCTACTGATTTAATAGCAAACTTTGAAGCACTGGAAAGCACAACCTGATCAAAAGCCTGATACCGCGCGCGGCGTGCAGCGGCTTCCGGACTCTCTCCAGGCGCGTGTTGTGCCGCCACGCGCTGTACCACCAAGGGCACGTTCAGTTGCTCGCACAGTCGGCGGCAGTGCGCTTCAAAGGCATCGGCCGCCGGCTGCAGGCCGTGGTGCACATGCAGCGCCTGCACCTGACCGGGCCATCGCCGTGCGCAGGCCAGCAATAGGGCCGTGGAGTCCGCTCCTCCGCTCAGGCCTACCAGCAGCGGGAGGGAGGGATCAAATGCCTCAATCGCTTGGTCGAAGGCTCGTGTGGAGGGGTCACCCTGCGCTCCCTGCTTCCTGGTCATCGGCCTCGCCCCTGATCACGCACCTGCATGCGCGCATTATCGGGCGCGTCCACGGGGACGCACGGGGACGCACGGGCACACCACGCCACGCCCGCCGACCCGCAGTTATGAACGTGTGCCTCAGGTGAACGTGCGCCCCAGACTCAGGGGGCTGGCAGTTGGGCGGCGTGACCACCGCTGCTGCCGTATTCCGCCAGACGGAAGGTGCCCACCACTTCGGACAGGCGCACCGATTGGTCCTTCAGGCTTTGCGCAGCGGCGGCGCTTTGTTCGACCAGCGCGGCATTCTGCTGCGTCATCTGGTCGAGTTGTGCTACGGCCTGCCCCACCTCGGCAATGCTGGTGCTTTGCTCGTTGGTCGATGCCGAGATTTCGGCCATGATGCGCGTCACGCGCTCCACCGACATGACGATATCGGTCATGGTCGTGCCTGCGTCGTGCACGAGGCGGGAGCCGTTTTCCACCTGCTCGACCGAGCTGACGATCAGGCTCTTGATCTCACGGGCCGCTTCGGCGCTGCGCTGCGCCAGGCTGCGCACCTCGCCAGCCACCACGGCAAAGCCACGGCCCTGCTCGCCCGCACGCGCCGCTTCCACGGCCGCATTCAGCGCCAGGATGTTGGTCTGAAAGGCAATGCCATCGATCACGCCAATGATGTCCGAGATCTTGCGCGAGGCGGCGTTGATCTGCTCCATGGTGTTCACCACGTTGCCCACCACGGCGCCTCCGTGCTCGGCCACTGCCGAGGCCTGGGCCACGAGTTGGTTGGCCTGCCGAGCCGCGTCGGCGTTGTGTCGCACCGTATCGGTGAGTTGCTGCATCGAAGCCGAGGTTTCCTCCAGGCTGGACGCTGCCATCTCGGTGCGACTGCTGAGGTCGTGGTTGCCAGTGGCGATCTCCTCGGCTGCCAGGCGCACCGACTGGCTGGCATCACGGATCTGTGCCAACACGTTCGAGAGTTTGCCTGCGAAGTTGTTGAAGCTGTGCGCGATCTGGGCCAGTTCGTCCTCGCCTTGCGCGTCGATGCGCCGCGAGAGATCGCCGTCACCCTCGCCAATCTCGTGCATGGCATCGCGCACAAGCGTCAGGCGACGCAGGCGCTGGGTGAGAATGCCCCCGAGCAGCACACTCGCCAGACCCAACACCACGATGCTGGACACGACCGATGTCAGCAACATGGAGCGGATCGGGGCCAGCGCCTCGGACTCGTCCAGCGCCACCACCAGCATCCAGGTGGTACCTGCAATGGGCACCACGGTCAGCAGCCGCTGCCGTCCGTCGATTTCGACCGGGAGCATCTCCTTGCCCTTGGAGGCGGTCGCCAGTTTCTCCGACGACAGGTCTTTGGAAAGCTCTGTCAAGGGCTTGAGGGCCAACGCAGCGTTGGGGTGGGCGATGATCTTGCCATCGCTGGACGCCATAAACCCAAAACTCTGCGGCGTCGGCTTGATGGTGGCAACCGTGGCCACCACGGCATCCATGTACACATCGCCCGCAGCCACGCCTTTGAGCGAGCCACCCGAGCCCACCGGGGTTGCAAAGGTCACGACCAGTTTGCCGTCGGATGCAGAGATATATGGCGGCGTGATCACCGACGTGCCCGCCGCAGCCGCTTGCTGGTACCAGGGGCGCGCCGTAGGGTCGTAATCGGGCGGCAGGCTGCGCGTCTCGGAGAAGATGTACTTCTTGTCGGCAAAGCCAAAGTACACCGTCGAAAACTTGCCTGCATCGCGAAGAATAGCCAGGGTGTTGACCGGATCGGGCTCTGCAAACGCCGCCGTCGAGGCCGCAATGATCGCGGCCTTGGCCCGCCCCCATTCCTCAATCGTTTCCACGTGGCTCTTGGCGGTGGCCAGGCTTTCCTTGGTCAAACCGACCCTGGCCTGACTGCCGGCAACCCAGAAGTTCACCACCGTGAGAACCATCAGGCCCAGCACCAGGCAGGCCGTGGAAAGCACCAGGATTTGTCCTTTAAGAGACTTGCGCATGGACATGCAGCACTCCTTCGTTTGGCAACATCGGCTATCGGGCCATGCTACAACTGGCTGCAATCGACACACCAGCGCGGTAACCCCTGCCTCCAGGGCATGCGTTGGCTATCAACGACAACGGCCCCGAAGGGCCGTTGAAGACTGCGCAGCGACAGGCCTGCGCGTAGACAGCGACGCTCAGCGCGCGTCGGCTTTGGTGTCAGTGAAGCGCCCGTAGCTCTGCAAGCGTTCGTAGCGGCGGTCAAGCAGTTCCTTGGGTTTGAGATCGGACACCTGGCGGAAGGCATCCCCCAGCGCGCGCTTGAGGAACGCTGCCATCTGCTTGTGATCGCGGTGGGCACCGCCCACAGGCTCATTCACGATCTTGTCCACCAGCCCGAGTGCCTTGAGGCGGTGTGCCGTAATACCGAGAGCATCGGCAGCTTCCTGGGCCTTGTCGCTGGTCTTCCAGAGGATAGACGCGCAACCCTCTGGGCTGATCACGGAATACACCGAGTATTGCAGCATCAGCACTTGGTCGGCCACGCTGATGGCCAGAGCGCCGCCCGATCCACCTTCGCCAATGATGGTGGTGATGATGGGCACTTCGAGCTGCGCCATCTCGAAGATGTTGCGGCCGATGGCTTCGGACTGGCCGCGCTCCTCGGCGTCGATGCCCGGAAACGCACCAGGCGTGTCCACGAAGGTGAACACCGGCAGCTTGAACTTCTCGGCCGTCTTCATCAACCGCAGTGCCTTGCGGTAGCCCTCGGGTCGCGTCATACCGAAGTTGCGCGCCGTTCGCTCCTTGGTGTCGCGTCCTTTTTGGTGGCCCACGACCATGCAGGCGTGGCCATTGAAGCGGGCCAGACCGCCCACGATGGACAGGTCATCGGAGAAGTGCCGGTCGCCGTGCATCTCCACAAAGTCGGTGAAGATCTCGCGCACGTAGTCCAGGGTGTACGGGCGCTCAGCATGGCGCGCGATTTTGGTGATCTGCCAGGGCGAGAGGTCGCTGTAGATCTCCTTGGTCAGCTGCAGGCTTTTCTTGCTGAGCTGGTCGATTTCTTCTGAGATGTCTACCGCGCTTTCGGTCTGCACGTAGCGCAGTTCTTCGATTTTGGCTTCGAGTTCGGCAATCGGCTGCTCGAAGTCCAGAAATGTCTTTTTCGCCAACTTGTTCTCCTTGTTCCGCAGGGCGTCAGGGGTGGCAGGTGCGCGCGCCGGCGGCCCTGCACGTCCTGGAGGTCAGTACGTGACCGGCAGCGGATCGAGCGACCGCCAAATATACCAAGTCGCCACGCTGCACCAGGGCTTCCAGGCCTCGGCCACCTCGCGCGCATCGCTACGGCTGACCGGGTCTCCAGAAAAATAGTTCTGGCTGATACCGTTGATCAGCCCCACATCGTCCAGGGGCAGCACATTCGGGCGCATCAGATGGAAGATCAGAAACATCTCCGCCGTCCAGCGGCCAATCCCCCGGATGGCCACCAGTTCCTGGATGATGGCCTCGTCGTCCATGGAGGCCCAGTCCATCACATGCAGACGACCATCGTCAAAGTGCAGCGCCAGATCGACCAAATAGTCCACTTTGCGCGCCGACAGGCCCGCAGCGCGCATGTCGTCCACCTTGAGCCGCAGCAAGGCCGCCGGTTGTACCACTGGCAGCAGCAGGCTGAAGCGATCCCACACCGTCTGGGCCGCTTTCACCGAGATCTGCTGGCCCACAATGCTGCGCGCCAGCGTGACAAAGGCATCGCCCCGCGTCTGCAACCGCGCATCACCGAACTGAGGGATCAGGCGCTTCATCACCCGGTCCTTGCGCATCAGGTGCTTGCAGGCGTCGGTCCAATAGGCAGGTGTTGCGCCTTCGCCTGGCGTAGCGCCGTTGGCAGCGGGCGCGGCCGCTGGCGCAGCGGTTTTCTTAGCGGGAGCCATGTGTGCCTACGACATTCGATGCAGTGTGCGCGGGCTGCGCCGAGTGCGGGATCACTGAGCAGCCTCCCAGGTGGTGCCCGCCGCCGAGTCTTTCAGCACAATGCCACGGGCCAGCAGATCCTGCCGAATACGGTCCGCCTCTGCGTAGTTCTTGGCCGCTTTGGCGGCCGCACGGACTGCAATCTGCAGCGCGATCTCAGATTCGTCCAGTCCGGTCGCGCCAGCACGTAAAAAGGCCTTGGGCTCACCCTGCAGGATACCCAGGCAAGCGCCCAGCGCACGCAGCAGCCCCGACGATTGCGGTGACCGCGTCTTGTTCACCTCGCTGGCCAGGTCAAACAGCACAGCGATGGCTTCGGGCGTGCCGAAGTCTTCGTCCATCGCCGCCTGAAAGCGTGCGGCGTACGGGTCGGCCCAGTCAATGGTTGCCAGCGGCGCTGCAGGCACCAAGTCCAGCGCCGTGTAGAGCCGCTTCAAGGCTTGGCGGGCGTCGTCCAGATGCGCATCGCTGTAGTTGAGCGGGCTGCGGTAATGGGCCCGCACGATGAAGAAGCGCACCGTCTCGGCGTCGTACTTCGCCAGCACGTCGCGGATGGTGAAGAAGTTGCCAAGCGACTTGCTCATCTTCTCGTTGTCCACGCGCACAAACCCGTTGTGCATCCAGAACCGAGCCAGAGGCTGACCGTTGGCCCCTTCGCTCTGTGCGATCTCGTTTTCATGGTGCGGAAACTGCAGATCGGCACCGCCGCCGTGGATATCAAAAGTCTCCCCGAGCGTGGCGCAGCTCATGGCAGAGCACTCGATATGCCAACCCGGGCGACCGGTACCAAACGGACTTTCCCATTTGGCCTCCGGGGGCTCCTCCGCTTTGGCAGCCTTCCAGAGCACGAAATCCAACGGATCCTCTTTGCCATCCAGCACGGCCACGCGCTCGCCTGCACGCAGCTCATCCAGGCTCTTGCCCGACAACTTGCCGTACCCGGGGAACTTGCGCACCGCGTAGTTCACATCCCCACTGCTAGCACGGTAGGCCAGGCCCTTCTCTTCCAGCCGGCCAATCAGCGACAGCATCTGCGGCACATACTCGGTGGCACGCGGCTCCACCGAAGGCGGCTCAATGCCCAGCGCGCCAATGTCCGCGTGCATGGCGGCAATCATCTCGTCGGTGAGCTGGCGGATGGTGATTCCGCGTTCCAGCGCCCGCTTGATGATCTTGTCATCGATATCGGTGATGTTGCGCACGTAGGTCACGCGCATCCCCCGAGCCTTGAGCCAACGCTGGACGACATCAAAGGCCATCATCATGCGCGCGTGGCCAATGTGGCACAGGTCGTAGATGGTCATGCCACAAACGTACATGCGGACATGGCCGGGCTCGAGCGGGGAAAAATCCTCCAGGGCACGCGTGAGCGTGTTGTAAATGCGCAGACTCATGGGGAAAGGGCTCGGAAACAGGGAGACGAGGGTGCGCTGACACGACAGACAACGCTGACGCAGATCCTTCAAGAGGCTGCGTCCATAGAGGCGCCCGGCGCGACCTGCAGCCTGCCACAGCGCTGTGGCATGACACCCCCACAGCTACAAACCGCCGCAGTATAAAGCCCCGGGCCGCGGCCCAGC
>JBKBUN010000071.1:0-15646 GCA_046289925.1 Burkholderiaceae bacterium
GGCTGCAAACACGGCGAAAACGGTCCTCGCTGGGGCTCATTTTCGCTTTCGACGCCCCAAGTCCGACAGGCTCCTAGCCGACCGGCGCGCCGCCCCGGCTCACCAAGTAGAAAACCCCACTGCCTTGCGGCAGTGGGGTTCAATGTGGTGGCGCTTCACGGACTCGAACCGCGGACCTGTGGATTATGATTCCATCGCTCTAACCGACTGAGCTAAAGCGCCAGAGCCTTCAATTATAGCCACATTTTTCGCGCTGTTGGCGTGTGTGTGACGGTGCGGCAGCGGATGGCGATCGGTTTGCTATTAGTTTGCTATTACTTTGATAGCTGCTCGTGCTTGCTTTGTAAGCACGAGCGGCCAATTTGCCTTCAAACGGCGAGCGCCGCACAAGCGACGCTGCCGCTTCACTGGTGCTGGAACGTGGCCTTGCGCTTTCCCAGGAAGGCGTCCATGCCTTCCTTCTGGTCGGCGGTGGCAAACAGCGCGTGGAACAGACGGCGCTCGAACATCACGCCGTCGGCCAGCGTGCCTTCAAAGGCGCGGTTCACCGATTCCTTGGCGGCCATCACGGCCACCTGCGAGAAGTCGCTGATGATCAGCGCCGCTCCCAGCGCTTCGTCCATGAGCTTGTCGTAGGGCACGACGCGGCTGACCAGGCCCGAGCGCTCGGCTTCGGTCGCGTCCATCATGCGGCCGGTCAGGACCATGTCCATGGCCTTGGATTTGCCCACTGCGCGTGGCAGGCGCTGCGTGCCGCCTGCGCCGGGGATTACGCCCAGCTTGATTTCGGGCTGGCCGAACTTGGCGTTGTCGGCGGCAATAATGAAGTCGCACATCATGGCCAGCTCGCAGCCGCCGCCCAGCGCAAAGCCGCTGACCGCAGCAATCACCGGTTTGCGCACCGAGCGGATGGTTTCCCAGTTGCGGGTGATGTAGTCGCCCTTGTAGGCGTCAACAAAGCTGTACTTGGCCATGGCTGCGATATCGGCCCCGGCTGCAAAGGCTTTTTCGCTGCCGGTGATGATCATGCAGCCGATCTTCTCGTCGGCGTCGAAGGCCTTGAGCGCCGCTCCGAGTTCGTGCATGAGCTGGTCGTTCAGCGCATTGAGCTGCTTGGGACGGTTGAGCGTGATGATCCCCACCTTCTCGGCTTCGGTGCGGACCTCGATCATTTCGTAGGCCATGGTGATCTCCTTGTGGTGTGCTGCAAACAGCCCATGCGAGGGCCCTGCCGCGGACGACTATACCCAAGGGCTCCGGTCTGCGCGGGCCGCCGCCGCGACAGTCGGGTTGCAAACCCGGCCACGGCCGACATCGATCCTGCCAAGCGCGCGGCCTGCGTTTGGCGTGGGTGGCCGGGGCCTCAGCCCGCGAGCCAACGGGCCACGGCGGCGTTGTCGCGCGGCTTGAGCTGCACGGTGTCGGGCGTGGCCGCCGTGGCCGGGCGGGCCGTTTTGCGTGGGGCCTTGTCAGCCGCTGCGGGCGCGGTGCCAGGCAGCGCAGGCCACTGCAGCGGCAGGCGCAGCAGGCGGCCGTCGCGCGCGACCAGCGCGGTGCAGGCGTGGGCGCGGCCGGTGAACAGCTGCAAATCGTCGAGCTTGTGCAGCCGCCAGCCGCCCTCGGGCGTTTCGATGCCCAGCCATTCGTCGCCCGCGGCCATGCCGGCGCGTTCGGCCGGTCCGCCGCGCAGCACCTGCTTGACGTGCACCCCCTGCGATTCGGCCACGCGCAGGCCCAGGAGCTGTGCCCACTGCGGACGGTCTGGCAGCAGGTCCACGCCATGCGCGGCCAGCAGCTCGGCCAGCGGCAGCTCGTCGGTGCTGTGCACCCATTGCGCGATCTCGGCGGCCCAACTGCGGCCGCTGTGCACGGCCAGCTCGGCCAGCAGGTCGTCCTCGCGCATCGGGCCACCCTGGCAGCGGGCCCACAGCCCTCGCATCACGGCGTCCAGCGTGGTGCGGCCTTCGCGCCGCAGGGCCAGGTCCAGGCACAGGGCCACCAGTGCGCCCTTGGTGTAGTAGCTGATGGTGGCGTTGGCCGTGTTTTCATCTTGCCTGTAGTACTTGATCCAGGCGTCAAAGCTTGCTTCGGCCACGCTTTGCACGTGGCGGCCCGGTGCCTGCAGGACCTGGTGCATCGTCTTGTTCAGCAGCTTGAGGTAGCCCGCGTCGTCCAGCAGCCCGGCGCGGCGCAGCAGCAGGTCGTCGTAGTAGCTGGTGAAGCCCTCAAAGAACCACAGCAGGCGCGTGTAGTTCTCGCGGTCGTAGTCGTAGCGCGCAAACTCGGCCGGGCGCAGGCGCTTGACGTTCCAGGTGTGGAAGTACTCGTGGCTGATGAGCCCGAGCAGCGTGGTGTAGCCGTCGCTGCGCTGGGGTTCGTCCAGCCGCGGCAGATCGCGTCGACCGCAGATCAGCGCGGTGGAGTTGCGGTGCTCCAGCCCGCCAAAGCCGTCTTGCACCACATTGAGCAGGAAGACGTAGCGCTTCATCGGCGGCTTGCCCGTGGGGTGCCAGAAGCGGATCACGGTCTCGCAGATCTTCTGCGTGTCGGCCAGCAGGCGCTGGCCATCGAACGAGGGTGCGGCCCCGGCCACTACCAGCCGGTGCGGCACGCCGCCTGCGCGGAATTTGCCGCTCCAGAAGCAGCCCATTTCCACCGGGCTGTCTACCAGTTCGTCGTAGTCGGCCGCGCGGTAGCTGCCAAAACCGTCGGCGTCCACGGCCTCGGCGGCAAGGCCCGTGGCAAGCTGCCAGCCCTGCATGGCGGGGCTGCGCTCCACCGTGATCTGGTGTGGTGCGTCTTCCTGCCCGTGCACGCGCAGGCACAGGCTGGTGCCGTTGAAGAAGCCACGCGTCGCGTCGAGCCAGGCGGTGCGCACCGAGGTGTCGAACGCGTACACCTCGTACTGCAGCACCAGCGGTTGTCCGGCGCGGCAGTCGGCCTGCCACAGCTGCTTGCCCAGCGCCGTCACGGCCACGCTGCGTCGGCCCTGGCGGGCCGTGAGGCGCTGCAGATGCCGCGAGAATTCGCGCACCAGGTAGCTGCCCGGAATCCACACCGGCAGCGACACCTGCTGCAGCGCGGCTGGCTTGGCCACCGTCAGTGTCACGCGGTAGCAGTGTGTGTGCAGGTCGGGCGCTTCGATGCGGTACTGCACGGCAGGGGGACGGTGGGTGTTTCGGGCCATGGGCGGCATTCCATCAGGGCGAAAACAAAGGGCCCCGCGGGGCCCTCGGCAGCCGGCAGGCTCAGTTGGTGCCGGCTTCGTTCAGGCGGCGCTCGATGTCTGCGACCGGCACCGCGCCTGGCACGCGCGTGCCGTCGGCAAAGATGAGCGTGGGCGTGCCGGTGATCTTGTGCTTGCGACCAAAGGCCAAGTTGCGCTGCAAGGCTGCCGTGTCGCAGCTGGCCGCGGCCGGGTTTTTGTCGCGCAGCATGTAGTCGTTCCAGGCAGCGGCGCGGTCCTTGGCACACCAGATGTTGCGCGATTTTTCCGCCGAGTCGGGGCTCAGGATCGGGTAGAGGAACAGGTACACCGTCACGTTGTCGACGTTCTGCATGTCGCGCTCGAAGCGCTTGCAGTAGCCGCAGTTGGGGTCTTCAAACACGGCCAGCTTGCGTTGGCCGTTGCCGCGCACCAGCGTGAAAGCGTCCTTGAACGGTAGCGCCGAGAAGTCCACCGCCGTGAGCTTGTTGATGCGGTCTTCGGTCAGATTGCGGCGGGCCTTGGTGTCAATCAGCTCGCCCTGGATCACGTAGTTGCCCTTGGCATCGGTGTAGAACAGATCGGTGCCGATGCGCACTTCGAACAGTCCCGGCATGGGCGTCGGGCGGATCTCGTCGATCTTTTCCATTTGCGGAATGCGCTCTGCCAGGGTCTTGCGGATCACGGCCTCCTGGGCCGATGCGCCGGTGGCCAGCCACAAGGTGGCGGCGGCCAGGAGGGTGGGAAGCAGTTTCATGGGGGGTCCGAAAAATCAATGTAAGGTGGAGTGCGCGCTCAGGCAGAGGTTCCCATGGCCTGACGTGCTATCCAGCGTTTGAGGGGGCCGCTGCGGTCAAAACCGGCCATGCCCCAGCGGCGCAGTTGCACCAGCGCCTCATCGCTGCGGCCAAACAGCTGTTGCAGCCCGTCGGTGGCCAGCAGCATGGGCCACGCGGCGGCCTTGCGCTCGCGCTCGTACGCCCTGAGCACGCGCAGGTCGGCCACGCTGCGCCAGTAGTCGCGTCCGTGCAGCGCGCGCGCCAGTGCAGCCGCATCGCCCAGCCCCAGGTTGAGGCCCTGGCCTGCGAGCGGATGCACCGTGTGGGCTGCATCGCCCGCCAGCACCCAACTGCGGGCTGCTCCTGGGCTTTGCTGCACCCCGGGCCAAGGGCCGCACCAGCGCTGGGCCTGCGCCTTTTGCAGTGGCCATACGGCGCGCGGTCCGCTGAGGGCTACCGTGCCCACCGCCCCCTGCGAGGCCGCCTGCAGGCGCAGCGCAAACTCGGTCTCGGGCAGTGCTGACAGCTCGGCGGCTTGTGTAGGGTCCACCGACCAGACCACCGCCACCTCCTGCCCTTGCGGGCCTCCCATGGGCAGTAGGGCCAGGATGCCATCGTCCAGGAACCATTGGCGGGCCACCTGACCGTGCGCTTGGCTGCAGCGCAGCCGCGTGGCCAGCGCGTGCTGGGGGTAGGGGGTCACGTCGTAGGCCACGGCGAATTCTTCGCGGGTGCGGCTGGCCTTGCCTTCACAGACAACGGTCAGCGGGGCGTTCACCGGGGCGTCCACTGTCTCGATCTGCGGCTGGTAATGCACGGCGTCGGCCAGGCGCTGCTCCAGCGCAGGTACGTCCACGATCCAGGCCAACGCTTCTGCGCCTTGCTCGTGGGCGTCGAACTGCACCGCTGCGCCCAGGTCGCCCTGCACCTGCATGCGCAGCACGGGCGTGACATGTTCGGCCTGCGGCCAGGCCCGCAGGCCTTCGAGCAGCGAGCGCGAGGCGCTGTTGAGCGCATAGGCGCGCACGTCGGGCGGCTCGTCCTGCGGGAGGGGGCCGGGCACGAGCGCGATGCGCAGTCGGTCGCGGGCCAGCAGCAGTGCCAGCGTGCGGCCGACAATGCCCGCGCCGCGGATGCAAATGTCATAGGGGAGGGCCATGCGCGGCATTGTAGGAGTGCCCGTATACCCTGCGCGGCGGCGGTCGCATGGCGCTCTTGGGACTGCTGCGCTGGTCTTTGGTGGAGGTTCTGTCGTGGCGTTTCCTTCTTCTAGCGACCTGGTTGGCTAGGAGCCTGTCGGGCTTGGGGCGTCGAAAGCGAACATGCGCCCCAGCGAGGACCGTTTTCGGCACGATGAAGATCGCGTGGCCGAACTGCACATTGCGGCCGAGGGCGGGACTGCGACGCTGCTGGCCTTGGTCGAGCCCTGCGCGCGATGTCCCATCCCCGATATCGACCCCGACACGGCTGAGAGCCACCCCGCCGTGGGTCAGACCCTGCGCGGCTACCGGGCCGATGCGCGGCTCGGAGGTGCGATCACCTTCGGCATGAACGCCATCGTCACCGCCGGGGCGGGGCTTCGCTTGCGCGTGGGCCAGCCAGTGGCGGCCGACCTGGACTTTGGTTGAGGCCCAGGGCCGCACACGCCTGGCGGGCGGGGTGCAGGCCCAGTCACTACAATCGCCCTCTATACGCCCAGCTTCCGGGCGCGGCCGGGCCGGCCGCCTGCCGGACGCCACCGCCACGCGGTGGCCGGGCCTCCCGATCTCCCCCAAGGAATTTCACCCATGTCCCTGCAATGCGGCATCGTGGGCCTGCCCAACGTCGGCAAGTCCACTCTCTTCAACGCGCTCACCAAGGCTGGCATCGCCGCCGAAAACTATCCCTTCTGCACGATCGAGCCCAACACCGGCGTGGTGGAAGTGCCCGACCCGCGCCTGGCGCAACTGGCCGAGATCGTGAAGCCGGAGCGCGTGGTGCCTGCCATCGTCGAGTTTGTGGACATTGCCGGCCTGGTGGCCGGAGCCAGCCAGGGCGAAGGCCTGGGCAACCAGTTCCTGGCGCACATCCGCGAGACCGATGCCATCGTCAACGTGGTGCGCTGCTTTGAAGACCCGAACGTGATCCACGTGGCTGGCCGCGTGGACCCGATTGCCGACATCGAGGTCATCCAGACCGAACTCTGCCTGGCCGACCTGGCCACGGTGGAAAAGGCGCTGCAGCGCTACAGCAAGGCCGCCAAAAGCGGCAACGACAAAGAGGCTGCCAAACTCGTGTCGCTGCTCACGCCGCTGCAGGCCGCGCTCAACGAAGGCAAGCCCGCACGCAGTGTGCCGGTGAGCAAGGAAGACGCGCCCCTGCTCAAGCAGTTCTGCCTGATCACGGCCAAGCCGGCCATGTTTGTGGGCAACGTGAGCGAAGACGGTTTCGAGAACAACCCGATGCTCGACAAGCTGCGCGAATACGCGGCCGCCCAGAACGCACCCGTGGTGGCCATTTGCGCCAAGATCGAAGCCGAGATGGCTGAGATGAGCGACGACGACCGGGCCATGTTCCTCGAAGAAATGGGCCTGGCCGAGCCGGGCCTGAACCGCTTGATCCGCGCAGGCTACGATCTTCTGGGCCTGCAGACCTACTTCACAGCAGGCGTGAAGGAGGTGCGCGCCTGGACCATTCGCAAAGGCGACACCGCGCCCCAGGCGGCCGGCGTGATCCACGGCGACTTCGAGCGCGGCTTCATCCGTGCACAAACCATTTCGTTCGACGACTTCATCCAGTACAAGGGCGAACAGGGCGCCAAGGAAGCCGGCAAGATGCGCGCCGAAGGGAAAGAATACGTGGTGAAGGATGGTGATGTGCTGAACTTCCTGTTCAACGTCTGACACCTACAGACCGCTGGCCCGTGCCCATGGGGCAGTGGCCAGTTTTTGCGGGGGCCTTGGGCCCCCGCGCGCTTTTGGGGGCGGGTTCTGGCCCGTTCTGTGTTTTTGTTCTGGAGTCCTGCGCATGCAGACCGGCATTGTGTTCGCCACCCTGGCCTATGTGTGCTGGGGCCTGTTTCCGCTGTACTTTCACCAGGTGGCGCAGGTGCCGGCGCTGGAGGTGGTGATGCACCGCACCGTGTGGTCGCTGGTGCTGCTGCTCGGGGTTCTGGCCGTGCGCCGCCACTGGGCCTGGCTGGGGGGGGCGCTGCGCTCGCCGCGCGTGCTGGGCACGTTTGCGCTGTCGGCGCTGCTGCTGGCGGCCAACTGGTTGACCTATGTGTGGGCGGTGCACCACCAGCATGTGGTGGATGCGAGCCTGGGCTACTTCATCCTGCCGCTGATCCATGTGGCCATGGGGTACGTGGTGCTCCAAGAGCGCCCGCGGCGCGGCCAGTGGGCGGCCGTGGCGCTGGCGGCGCTGGGGGTGGCCTGGCTCACGCTGCAGGCCGGGCGGCTGCCCTGGATTGCGCTGGTGCTGGCGCTCACGTTTGGTGTGTACGGTCTGCTGCGCAAGACGGCGTCGCTGGGGGCGCTCGAAGGTCTGGCGCTCGAGACGCTGCTGCTCGCGCCCGTGGCCGCAGTGTTGCTGGCCTGGTGGGGCGCGCAAGGGCAGGGTGCGCTGGTGCAGGGGCCGGCGTCGCTCGTGGTGTGGCTGGTGCTGGCGGGGCCGGCTACGGCCATTCCGCTGCTGCTGTTTGCGGCGGGTGCGCGGCGCATTCCAATGGCCACGCTGGGCTTGCTGCAGTACATCTCGCCCACGCTGCAGTTTGCCTTGGGCGTCTGGGTCTTCCACGAGGCGTTTGATCCGGCCCGTTTGGCGGGGTTTGCATTGATCTGGGCGGCGTTGGTGTTGTATTCGCTTGAAGGCTGGTGGCAATCGCGCCGCCCGAGCGCCGGGGCCGCCGCAGTGCTGTGACCACACATCGCCTGGCGGTGGCCTTCTGGAAATCCCGGTCGCGTCTTGTAACCGATTGGCGAGAGAATGAGAGGCCGCCGTTCAGCCGCACCGTCATGCGGGAGGCGCTGCCGGGTGATCAACCCGGCGGTGTGGAACTTCCGGCACCCCGTGACACCATGTTTTTTCGGCGCAGACCCGCGTTTCCCAGCAGCGACGTGTTTCCGGTCACCGATACCACGAACTGGTTCGATGACACCTCCGATCAGCGGCCCGCGCGCCGCCAGACGGACGCGCAGCCGCGCTCCCGTTCCCGGTGGGTGGTCCCTGGCCTGCTGATCGGCCTGTACGCTTTGGCGTGGGCGGGGGCGGCGGCCCTGGGCGTGCTACCGCTGGAGCTGCTGTGGTGGGTGGCGGGCATGTCGGCGGCAGGATGCGCCGGTTTTTCGTTCGCGTTTCACCGCGGCTGGCACCTGGCAAGCCGCGACCCGCAGTGGCGCCTGCACATCGTAACGGCGGCCCTGGCCGGGCTGCTGGTACTGCTGTATCTGGAGCCCGCCTCGCAAATCTTGCTCGCTCCCTTCGCGTTCGTTGCCTTTGCCTGGGGCTTGTTCACCACGTCGCAGCGCGGTTTGCTGTGTGTGGCGGCGGCGCTGGTGCTGGGCTATGGGGTGATCACCGGGGTGCACTATGCTGAACAGCGCAACGAAGCCCTGCTGCGCCTGGAGTTGATGCACCTGCTGGCACTGACGCTGGCGCTGCCTGCGTTCATTGTGCTCATGGCCAAGGTGCAGAGGTTGTACCGCCGCCTGCACCAGGCCAGCCGCAAGATCCGCAGCATCGAGCAGGATGCCCAGCGCGACACGCTGCTGGGCTGCTACAACCGGCGCTACATCCTGGCGGCGCTGGAGCAGCAGAAGCAGTTGGCCGACGAGGGCGGCCTTCCGTTGTGCCTGGCGGTGCTTGATATCGACCATTTCAAGCGCATCAACGACAGCATCGGCCACCTGGCGGGCGACGAGGTGCTGCGCCAGTTTGCGCGCATTGCCCAGCAGAACGTGCGCGGCGGCGACGTGTTCGGCCGCTACGGGGGCGAGGAGTTTCTGCTGATCTTTCCGGGCACGGCGCTGCTGCCCGCGCTCAACACCTGCGAGCGCATCCGCGCACATGTCGAGGCGCATGCCTGGGATGCGGCGCTGCCCGCGCCGGTGACGGTGTCGATCGGCGTGACCCAGTACGTGGTGGGCGAGTCGCTGCTGGAGTTCTTTTCGCGCGCCGACACCGCCATGTACCTGGCCAAGGAGGGCGGGCGCAACCAGGTGGTGGTGGAAGAGCCCGTCTCGCGCCAGGACTCGCAGGACCTGGATTCGTCGCAGCGGAGCTTCTTCTGATCGCCCACACCGCTGAGGCAGCAGATCGCTATGGATCCTAGGAGTCTGTCGGACTTGAGAATCGTCGGCTGCATGCCAATGGCCAATGCAAATGGGCCTCAGTGGTCCTTTGTTGCCGTCTTTGGGCCCTGCATGGCCCCGCTATGGGGCTGCAAACACGGCGAAAACGGTCCTCGCTGGGGCTTATGTTCACTTTCGACGCCTCAAGTCCGACAGGCTTCTGGGGTCACAGCGTGAACTGCCCGGGCATCACGTACAGCAGCACGCTGGTCATCACCAGATAGCGCAGGAACTTGCCTATGGCCATGTAGCCGATGCAGGGCCAGAAGGGAAGGCGCAGCCACCCGGCCACGGCGCACAGCGGGTCGCCCACTGCGGGCAGCCAGCTCAGCAGGCAGGCGCGTGCACCAAAGCGGCGCAGCCATTCCAGCGCGCGCAGCTCGGTTGGGCTGCCGCGCGCTTTGTCCACCGCATGGTGCGCGCCCAGGCCCATCCACCAACTGATCGCGCCGCCCACGGTGTTGCCCACCGTGGCCACAAGGATGGCCGGCCAGAACAGGTCGGGGTTGAGCTTGACCAGGCCGAACACGGCCGGCTCCGAGCCCATGGGCAAAAGCGTGGCCGAGAGCATTGCCACGAAAAACACCGTGCTCAGGCCGAACTGCGGCAAGGCCAGCCACGTGAGCATGGGGGTGATCCAAGCTTCCATGGCGCGCAGTGTAGGGGAGCCGCCTGCGCGCCGCACGCGGCCGTGGCCGGTGCAACCGCGCGTTGCAGGGGGTTGGCAGCTCGGCGATGTGCGCCGCCAGCACCCGGCCCTGGGCAGGCTCCCCGCTGAGGTTGCGCACGCACCACTGCGGGGCGAGGGCGGCTGGTGTCGGCAGGTGGCCGCGTGCGCCCACGCGGCCCGCTGCGGCCCCGCAAGCGCCGGCTGCCTGCGGGGGGGCGCGCATTTCATTTGCTGAAATTTTCAGCAGGTACAATCCTGCCTCCTTTTTCAGCAGCCGCGTGCGCCCCCGTCCATGCAGATCGGTCCTTACACCCTGGCCAACCGGCTGTTCGTCGCCCCCATGGCGGGCGTGACGGACCGGCCGTTCCGCCAGCTCTGTAAGGCTTTGGGCGCGGGCTATGCGGTCAGCGAGATGGTGACCTCGCGCAAGGACTTGTGGAACAGCCTCAAGACCTCGCGCCGGGCCAACCACGAGGGCGAGAGCGGGCCGATTGCCGTGCAGATTGCCGGTACCGACGCGGCCATGATGGCCGAGGCGGCGCTCTACAACATCGACCGCGGCGCGCAGATCATCGACATCAACATGGGCTGCCCAGCCAAGAAGGTCTGCAACAAATGGGCCGGTTCGGCGCTGATGCAAAACGAAGCCCTGGCCGTGGAGATCGCCGAGGCCGTGGTGGCTGCCTGCGCGCCGCGCGGCGTGCCGGTCACGCTCAAGATGCGCACGGGCTGGTGCGCGCAGCACCGCAATGCCGTGGTGCTGGCACGCCGCTTTGAAGAGGTGGGCATTCAGATGCTGACGGTGCATGGCCGAACGCGTGAGCAGGGCTACCGCGGCGAGGCCGAGTACGACACGATCGCCGCCGTCAAGGCCGCGGTGCGCGTGCCCGTGGTGGCCAACGGCGACATCACCTCGCCCGAAAAAGCGCGTCAGGTGCTGGCGCACACCGGGGCTGACGCGATCATGGTCGGCCGCGCGGCGCAGGGGCGACCTTGGATCTTCCGCGAGATCGGCCACTACCTGGCCACGGGCGAGCACCTGGCCCCGCCGCTGGTGGCCGAACTGCGCCGTCTGCTGCTGGAGCATCTGCACGACCACTACCGCCTGTACGGCGAGAGCACCGGCGTGCGCAGCGCGCGCAAGCACATTGCGTGGTACCTGCGCGCGCTGCCCGGGGGCGAAGCCTTCCGGGACCACATCAACACCGTGGAGGACTGCGCCACGCAGTGGCAGGCCACGGCCGACTTCCTGGACGCGCTGGCCGCGCGCATGGACCGGCTGCCGCCCGCCACCGCCGCAGCAGACGCAGACCCGAACGAAACCACCGAGGGATTGGCCCTATGAGCAAGCAGAACATTGAGGAGTGCGTGCGGGAGAGCCTGCAGAGCTACTTCCGCGACCTGGGCGGCGAGACGCCCGACGGCCTGTACGACATGCTGGTGCGCGTTGTCGAAAAGCCGCTGCTGGAGGTGGTGATGAGCCACGCCGACCACAACCAGTCGCGTGCGGCCGAATGGCTGGGCCTGAACCGCAACACGCTGCGCAAGAAGCTGCTCGAGCACAAGCTGCTGTGACGCAGGCTGGCCGGTCATTTCAGCTATTGCTATTCAAAACATAGCTGCTTGTGCTTGATTCATCAGCACGAGCGCCCGATTTCATCTCAACCACGTCCCGCCCCATGAAAGCCCTTCTCTCCGTCTCTGACAAGACCGGCATCGTCGAATTTGCCCGCGCGCTGCATGCGCTGGGCGTGCAACTGCTGTCCACCGGCGGCACCGCCCAACTGCTGGCCAAGGAAGGGCTGCCCGTCACCGAGGTGTCCGAGGTCACGCAGTTTCCGGAAATGCTCGACGGCCGCGTCAAGACCCTGCACCCCAAGGTACATGGGGGCCTGCTGGCACGCCGCGATGTGCCCGCGCACATGGCGGCCCTGAAGGAGCACGGCATCGACACCATCGACCTGCTGGTGGTCAACCTGTACCCGTTCGAGGCCACAGTGGCCAAGGCCGGCTGCACGCTGGCCGACGCGATCGAGAACATCGACATCGGCGGCCCGGCCATGGTGCGCAGCGCCGCCAAGAACTGGAACCATGTCGCCGTGGTCACCGCCGCTGACCAGTACCCGGCCGTGCTGGCCGAACTGCGGGCGGGCGGCACGCTGTCGCACAAGCTGCGCTTTGCGCTGTCGGTGGCCGCGTTCAACCGCATCGCCCAGTACGACGCCGCGATCAGCGACTACCTCTCGTCCATCATCTTCGAAGAAGACAAGCTGTCGGAAGACTATGTGCCGACACGCACGCTGTTCCCGGGCCAGAGCAACGGCACCTTCGTGAAAGTGCAGGACTTGCGCTACGGCGAAAACAGCCACCAGCAGGCCGCGCTGTACCGCGACCTGTATCCCGCCCCTGGCTCGCTCGTGACGGCGCAGCAACTGCAGGGCAAGGAACTGTCGTACAACAACATCGCCGACGCCGACGCCGCCTGGGAATGCGTCAAGAGCTTTGACGCTGCCGCCTGCGTGATCGTCAAGCACGCCAACCCCTGCGGCGTGGCCGTCGGTCTGGATGCACTCAGCGCTTACAACAAAGCCTTCCAGACCGACCCGACCAGCGCCTTCGGCGGCATCATCGCCTTCAACCGCGTGGTCGATGGTGCGGCCGCAGCCCAGGTCAGCAAGCAGTTTGTCGAGGTGCTGATGGCGCCCGACTTCACGGCCGAAGCGCTCGAGATTTTCAAGGCCAAGGCCAATGTGCGCCTGCTCAAGATTGCGCTGCCCGACCAAAGCGGCAAGACCGACTGGCAGCGCGGGCGCAACGCCATGGATGCCAAGCGCATCGGCTCGGGCCTGCTGCTGCAGACGGCCGACAACCACGAGCTGTCGCTGCTGGACCTGAAGATCGTCACGAAGAAGCAGCCCTCGCTCGAAGAAATGGAAGACCTGCTGTTCGCGTGGAAGGTGGCCAAGTACGTCAAGAGCAACGCCATCGTCTTCTGCAAGGGCGGCATGACCATGGGCGTGGGGGCAGGCCAGATGAGCCGCCTCGATTCCGCCCGCATCGCCAGCATCAAGGCCGGCCACGCTGGTCTGAGCCTGCAGGGCACGGTGGTGGCCAGCGACGCCTTCTTCCCGTTCCGCGACGGGTTGGATGTGGTGGTCGATGCCGGTGCGACCTGCGTGATCCAGCCGGGCGGCTCCATGCGCGACCAGGAAGTGATCGACGCCGCCAACGAGCGCGGCGTGGCCATGGTGTTCAGCGGCGTGCGGCACTTCCGGCATTGATCGCGAGCATCCCCCTGAGGCGCGGCGCGCCTCGGTGCCACCGCCAGAGGCGCAGGCTCTTCGGGTACGTCCAAGCATGGCGTGCCGTATGGTGGCGCTGCCACTGGCGGTGCGGGGCCAGGGCGGATGGGGGCTCGCGGTGATATCCCCTTCATCCCCTCGGCGGCTGCCGGGTGGTTGCGCGGCAGGGGCGCGGCCTGTGCGCAAACCCCGCCACATGCCCGCCAGCGGCCCGGTGGGTGAGCGCCGGGCCTGTGGTCCAGCACGTGCGGCGCGTGCGCCGCTGTGGAGCATGGCCGGCGGCTTGGCGCTGTAGATGGGGCAAAAACAAGGGTTTGTGCTTGTTTGATAAGCACGAGCAGCTATTAAATTAATAGCAACCGAGGTCGGTCTGCGAGCACCGTGTGGCGTGCAGCACCGCCGCGACGGTTTGCGGTCTGCCGCTGCCGAGGGCGGGTGTCCAATTTCTGCTTGGCAGCACTGCGTTCTTGGTAGACTATCGCCGGATTGCCACTGGTTTCACCGCTTCCGCCTTCCTATGCAGCAGACCCTTCACCGTTGGGAACACCCGAGCGCCACTGGCACTGCGGCCGTCCCAGGTGCGGTGCCCGCGGGCGGCGTCGGTGGTCGCGGGCCATCGGCCGCAGCACCGTCTGTGGCAGCCCACACCCTGGGCTTTGAGGGGCAGACGCTGCTCTGGACCGCGCCGGGCCAGCCCACCGCCCGTGCCGCCCTGCGCTACCGCAAGGGCGTGTGGTTGCTGGGCTACGCTGCCAGCAACCCGGGCCGATTGATCTACCGCGAATCCCTGGCCGAATGGTTCTGGCCCGGACAGGATGGCAGCGATGGCCGTCGCAATCTGCGCGTGCTGCTGGCCGATGTGCAGCAGGTGCTGCGGCAGTTGGGCCAGGCGCAGGCGCTGCGCGTAGAGCGCGACTGGGTGCGCTGGGACCATGCCGACCGTGTGCGCGTGCATTTGCCGGCCGACATGCCCGCGGCCCCGGCCGCCGAGGGCGAGACCGAGGCCACACTGGCCGACAGCGTCTCCGAGGACTTTCGCGCCTGGTGGCTGGGCCAGGACCGCGCCGCTGCTCCGCACGACGTACCCAGCCTGCGCCTGGTGGCCCTGCTGCGCGTGCACTGGCAGCGCATTGACCCGCGCACCAGCGGCGCCGAGATCGGTGAGGGTGCCTATCCGAGCGCTGCGGTGCAGGAGCAGGTGGAGCCCCTGCTGGCCCGATTGGGGGCGCGTGTGCTGGCCTCTGACAGCCTTGCCAGCAGCTTTGCCGTGGGGTTGGACAGCGTGTCGCCCTCGTACCGATCGGCTGCGCTGCAACTGGCCGGAGGCTTGTATGCCGTGGCCCAGGCGGCGGGCCTGCCCGTGCGGGTGGGGCTGTGTTTCGGCACGGTGCTGGTCAAAGGCGCGGGGCCGCTGGAAGGCTGGCGGCTGCGGCTCGTGGACCGCCTGGCCCAGGTGGCAGAGCCGGGCGAACTGGTTTGCGACCAGAGCTGCGCCGACCAGGCCGAGTTTCTGCACTTCGATGCGCTGGGAGAGCGAAGCTTTCGCGGCTTCCAGCGGCGCTTTCGGCTTTACCGCACGCCATTGGCGCGGCTGCAGGATGTGATGCCCGTGGTGCTGGGCCAGGCGCATCGCCCGCTGGTCGGGCGCGACGACACGCTGTCGGTACTGCGTGCTGCCTTGCGCGCGGTCAGCAGCGGCGACAGCCGGCTGGTCTGGGTGCGCGGCCCATCGGGCATGGGCAAGACCCGTCTGGCAGTAGAGCTGTGGCGCGACCAGGCGGCCGCCCATGGCGCTGCGGCCTGGATCGAGGGGCGCCCAGAGACCCGCGAGCAGCCCTGGGCTGCGCTGCGCGCCTGGGTGGTCCAGCGGCTGGGTGCGCGGCCCCATGCGCTGGCGCCAGGGCCGCTGGCACTGTTGCAGGGTTTTGGCCTGACGGGCAGCGTGGGGCAGACCGAGCGCCACGCACTGCGCCAAGCCGTGGCTGCGCTGGTGGCCGACGGCCCGCTGCTGTGGGTGCTGGACGACGTGCAGTGGATCGACGAATCCTCCTGGCAGGTGCTCGCCTGGCTCATGTCAGAGCGGCGCCAGACACTGTGGCTCCTGACGCAGCGGGGGACCTCCGATGCAGCGCTGCCGCTGGTGCCCGCGGACCTTCCCCCGTTGCCCACCACCGCGATCGACCTGCCCCCGCTCAAAGATGCCGACGCCCTGGCGCAGGGCATCACGCGCCTGGCCGAGTCGCCCGAGTTGCGCGCCCGGCTCGTTGAGGGCGGCGAGCGGCTGTACCAAGATCAACTCACGGCCCGCGGCATGGTCGAGCGCACGCTGTCGCTTTACCGACGCTGCCTGGGCAGCGCCA
>JBKBUN010000072.1:0-15469 GCA_046289925.1 Burkholderiaceae bacterium
CGCCTTGCCTGGCGCGCCGATCACGGCACTGGCGGGCGCATCCAACTGCGGTTTCTAGGATGATGGAAGTGTTGGCTGCCTTTGTGCCGATGTGCTGCCCACGCGGGGCGGGGGCAGCGCTGGCTGTGGCAGCGCCTGACAACTCAGATGCGACCAGCCGGTGCGGGTGCCACGTCCCACTCGGCCAACTGCTCGTTGGTGGCAATCAGCCGCGCCACCAGCAACTGGATGAAGGCTTTGTCGAAATGCGACTGCAGCGCCTCTGACGCCTCGCGCAGCGCCGCGTTGGGCACCTTGAGCACCAGCACATCGGTTTCGGCCACGGCCGTGGCGGTGCGCACGGGATGATCTGGCCGCAGGTAGACCATTTCGCCAATCGATACACCTGGCCCCAGTGTGCTGAGTTGCCAGCCCTGGCGCGTGACCTGTACCTGCCCCGCCAGCAGCACACTGAACGAGGCTCCCGGTGTGCCCTCGCGCATCAGCACGGTGCCACGTGGCAGGCGCCGCCACTTGGCCAGGCGTAGAAGCTCCCACAGCGCCACGTCGGTAAAGCCCGCAAAGAATGGCAGTGCGCGCAGGCGGGCAAAACGCTCGGCCTCGGTGTCGAGCGAGCGCTGGCGCGGCAACCCCTGCTGTGCCGCCAGCAGCGCACGGGCGAAGGCGTCCCAACTCGCATGGCGGTCTTCGGGGCGTTTGGCCAGGGCGCGCAGCACGGCGGACTCGACCTCAGGCGGCAGCGCACTGCGCAGCAGGCCCGGACGCACAGGCTCATCGTGGCCGATGCGGTAGAGCGTGGCGAAGTCGGTTTCGCCCTCGAACGGGCGGCGGCCCGTGAGCAGTTCGTACAGCGTCACCCCCAGCGAGAACATGTCGCTGTACGGCGTAAGCGGTTCCTCGCGCACCTGCTCTGGCGACATGTAAGCGGGCGAGCCCACCAGACCCGCGAGTTGCGTGGCCTCGCCGCGCAGGGACAGTGCGGTGCCGAAGTCGGTGAGCTTGACGGTGCCGTCGCGTGCAAGCAGGAGGTTGGCAGGTTTGATGTCACGGTGCACCAGTCCCTCGCGCTGCGCATGCTCGAGCGCGTTGCAGCACTTGAAGGCAATGTCCAGCACCTGGTCGATGGGCAGCAGCCGATCGGGGGTGGTGTGGGCCGACAGCGCAACGCCATCCACATATTCGAGCACCAGGTACGGCGGCTCGGCCGCTGCGTCGGCGTCGAGCAGGCGCACGATGTGCGGGTGGCGCAGCCGGCTGGTGTGCGCGACCTCGTTGCGCATCTGGCGACGGCAGCGCTCAGCCGTGGCCGGGTCAGACAGCAGATGCGCATGCAGTTGCTTCAAGGCCACCTGCCGGCCACGAAAACCGTCTACCGCGCGGTAGACCACGCCAGTGGCGCCTCGGCCCAGCTCGGCTTCAAGCCGGTAGCGGCCCACCTGCCGCGGCAGCGCGCTCGGGTGGGCGGTGGCGGGCGGCATGGTGACAGTCCCTCAGGCCAGCGCCTGGGCCAGGTCTGCGATCAGGTCGGCCGGGTCTTCCAGGCCCACCGACAGGCGGATCATGCCGTCGGCGATACCCATGCGGGCGCGCACGGTCGGGCCAGCCTCCCAGAAGATGGTGTGCGCCACCGGAATGATCAGCGTACGCGTGTCGGCCAGGCCCGTGGCCTTGATGGGAAGGCGCAGGCGGTTGCAGAAGTCCATGCAGCGGCTGGGATCGGCCAGATCGAACGACAGCAGCCACGAGCCTGCGCGCAGCCATTGCTGTGCGCGCGCGTGCTGGGGGTGCGAGGGCAGCATGGGATAGAGCACGCGCGCCACACCGGGTTGCTGCTCCAGCCACTGGGCCAGGGCCAGCGCGGTGGCGCTGGTGCGCTCCATGCGCAGGGCCAGCGTTTCAGCCCCGAGCGCAATCTGGTGTGCGGCCTGGGAAGACAGCGTCGCGCCCATGTCGCGCAGGCCCTTCTTGCGCAACTGTTGCAAGCCCCAGCCGCGGGCATCGCCCTTGCGGTAGGCGGCAAAAATGTTGGGATATGCGCTCCAATCGAACAGCCCGGTGTCGGTCACCGCGCCGCCCAGGGCCCCGCCCTGCCCTGCGATGCTTTTGGTCAGCGAATTGACGACCAGCCCCGCGCCTACGGCTGACGGGCGGAACAGGTAGGGCGAGGCCACGGTGTTGTCCACCACGTAGAGCAGCCCACGGTCACGGCAGAGCTGGCCGATGGCCACAAGGTCGGGTATCTGCGTGCCCGGGTTGGCAATGGTCTCGACAAACACCATGCGTGTGTTCGGGCGCAGGGCGGCAGCCACTTCGGCGCTGTCGGTCACGTCCACGGTGCTGACCTCGATGCCCAGGTCGGCCAACGTGCCCAGCACGCTGTGGGTGTTGCCAAACACGAAGCGGCTGGCCACCAGGTGGTCGCCCGCCTTGAGCAGCGTGAGGAAGATCGCGCAAATGCCGGCCATGCCGGTGGCAAAACACACGGTGCCGGTGCCGCCCTCCATCTGCGTGATCTTCGCCTCCAGCGCAGCCGTGGTGGGCGTGCCCTGGCGCGCGTAGTTGAAGCCGCCTTTGGCCGTGCCCTGGAACACGGCGATCAGGTCTTCCACGCGCTCGTAGCCATACTGCACCGAGGTGTGGATGGGTTTGTGGATCGCGCCCTGCTCGGCGCCGCCCCAACGGTCGGCGTGCACGATACGGGTGGTGAAGTTCAGGGGTTCGGATATGGTCATGGCAAGGGACTGTGCGCTGGCCGTGGCAAGGGCCAAAGCACTTCAACGCTCGGGCGCGATCTGTTCGGCGTAATCGTACAGGGCGCCCAAGATGTTCTGGCCGCGCTCGTCGGCGGTCTCAAACAGCTCGTCGATCTGCGCAAACAGTTGCTCGATGGTGCGCGCACCGCCTGCGCCGTCATACAACAAGGCCGCGCGGTGGGCTTGCCAGCGCTCGGCTTCGTCGGCGTCCAGGGTGTCCGGGTAATTGCGGGCGCGGTAGCGCCACAGCAACTCGGCCAGGCGCGGATCGTCAAAGCTGCAGCGCGTGCGGGCCAGTTGGGCGGGCGGCAGGCTACGCAATTCCTGCAGCTTGCGGCGGTCGCCGTTGCCCACAAAGCCACCGTAGAGGTCGGTGTCCACATCCGGCGTCCCTTCGGGCGCAGGCCGTGCGAACACGGCAGGCCAGATGGCGCTCATGTCGGGCAGCGCACGGGCCACTTCGGCATGCCGCGCCGCGGCCTCCAAATCAATGCCCCAACGCTGCGCCATGGCCGCAGGCAGCGTCTGCAAGTTGCCCACCACCATGGGCGACTTGTTGAGATGGATGGTTTTGACCGGCAGGCGCTGCACGCCTTCGGGCAGCGCGTCAGCGCGGGTGAACAGGCGTTCGCGCAGGCTGGCGGCGTCCAGGTCGGCCAGCACGGCAGGGTCGTGCGCCAGATCCCAGGCGATCAGTTCGTTCTTGTTGGTGGGATGGCTGGCCAGCGGCCACATCACCGCCAGGCAACCGCGCTCGGCTGGAAACATGCCCGACACATGCAGAAACGGACGTGCCGTGGCCGCTGTGGTGGGCAGGCGCAGCTCTTGCGCCACGCGGTCTTTGCGGTGCAGGCCGAAAGCAAACTCAAAAAGGCGCGGCTGACGCTCACGGATGAGGCGCGCCAAGCCAATCGTGGCACGCACGTCCGACAGCGCATCGTGTGCGTGTGCATGCTCCAGGCCGTTGGCCCGGCTCAGGTGTTCGAGCTTGAAGCTGGGGCTGCCATCGTCCTTGCGGGGCCAGGTAATGCCCTCCGGTCGCAGGGCGTAGGTCATGCGCACCACGTCCAGCAGGTCCCAGCGGCCGCAGTCGTTCTGCCACTCACGCGCATAGGGGTCGATCAGGTTGCGCCAAAACATAAAGCGCGTGATCTCGTCGTCAAACCGGATGGTGTTGTAGCCCACGCCAATGGTGCCCGGGCGAGCCAGTTCGGCCTCGATGCGGGCCGCAAACGCATGCTCGGGCATGCCGTGTTCTAAGCACTGCTGCGGCGTAATGCCGGTGATCAGGCAAGAGACCGGGTCGGGCAAGTAGTCGCTGGCCGGCTGGCAGTACCACATCATGGGCTCGCCGATTTCGCGCAACTGGTCGTCGGTGCGAATGGCGGCAAACTGCGCGGGTCGGTCTCGGCGCGTATCGGCGCCAAAGGTTTCGTAGTCGTGCCAGAGGAAGGTGTGGGCCATGAGCGCAGACTGTAACCCTAGAAACCGCAGTTGGATGCGCCCGCCAGTGCCGTGATCGGCGCACCAGGCAAGGCGAGACGACGCGGCGCACTCCTGTGCATAAGGAGGCACAACGCCGCATGGCGCGCCGAGCATGGTGCTGGCGGGCGCATAGCGCTTTCACCCAGAAGGTGAGCGTGCCCACAAGGCGCAACTTCATCGAACATCTGAACTTTTCAGTGTGAACAAGCGGTCAACTGCGGTTTCTAGGGTAACCGGATTTGATGCGAAATCGGCACTTCGTGCTTGTTTGACAAGCACGAGCAGCTATTAAAAAGAGAGCAAAAACAAACCCCCGGGCTTGCCGGGGGTTGGGGGTGTGCGGCAGATGCCGTGCGGGGGGGCGGGCCATCGCGGGCCACACCGCAGGCGGAGGAGCCCTGCGCGGGCCCCACAGCCCCTTCAGTCGGCTGTGGCCTCTTCGGGCTCGGCCGGTTCCGCCTTGGCCGAGCGGTCCTTCTTGGGCAGCGGCTGGATGTCAAGCCGCACATCGGCCGTCTCGACGCCCTTCTCGTCGGTCTTGGTCTCGATGTCCACCGTCAGGCGGCCACCGTCGGTCAGGCGGCCGAACAGCAGTTCGTCGGCCAGCGCACGGCGGATGGTGTCCTGGATCAGGCGCTGCATGGGGCGCGCGCCCATCAGCGGATCGAAACCCTTCTTGGCCAGGTGCTTGCGCAGCGCGTCGGTGAAGGTGACCTCCACCTTCTTCTCGGCGAGCTGCTGCTCCAACTGCAGCAGGAACTTGTCCACCACGCGCAGAATGATCTGCTCGTCCAGCGGCTTGAAGCTCACGATAGCGTCCAGCCGGTTGCGGAACTCGGGCGTGAACAAGCGCTTGATATCGCCCATCTCATCCCCAGCCTGGCGAGCCGTAGTGAAGCCGATGGTCGCCTTGTTCATGGTCTCGGCACCCGCATTCGTCGTCATGATGATGATGACGTTGCGGAAGTCGGCCTTGCGCCCGTTGTTGTCCGTCAGCGTGCCGTGGTCCATCACTTGCAGCAGCACGTTGAAGATGTCCGGATGCGCCTTCTCGATTTCGTCGAGCAGCAGCACTGCATGCGGCTTCTTGGAAATCGCTTCGGTCAGCAGACCGCCCTGGTCAAAGCCCACGTAGCCCGGAGGCGCACCGATCAGGCGACTGACCGCATGGCGTTCCATGTACTCCGACATATCGAAGCGGATCAACTCAATGCCCAGGATGTAGGCGAGCTGCTTGGCCGCTTCTGTCTTGCCCACGCCCGTAGGGCCGCTGAACAGGAAGGAACCGATCGGCTTGTCGCCTTTGCCCAGGCCAGAGCGCGCCATCTTGACGGCAGAGGCCAGCACTTCCAGCGCCTTGTCCTGCCCGAACACCACGCTCTTGAGGTCGCGCTCGAGCGTCTGCAGCTTGCTGCGGTCGTCGTTGCTGACGTTGGCGGGCGGGATACGGGCGATCTTGGCGACGATTTCCTCAATCTCGGCCTTGCCAATGGTCTTCTTGCGCTTGGACGGCGTGAGGATGCGCTGCGCTGCACCGGCCTCGTCGATCACGTCGATGGCTTTGTCGGGCAGATGGCGGTCGTTGATGTACTTGGCACTCAGTTCGGCCGCAGCCTGCAGCGCGGCGGCGGCGTACTTCACGCTGTGGTGCTCCTCGAAGCGGCTCTTGAGGCCCTTCAAGATGTCGATCGTCTCGGCCACACTGGGTTCGACCACATCCACCTTCTGGAAGCGCCGCGACAGCGCCGCGTCTTTTTCGAAGATGCCGCGGTATTCGGTGAAGGTGGTCGCGCCGATGCACTTGAGCTGGCCGCTGGAGAGCGCCGGCTTGAGCAGGTTGGACGCATCGAGCGTGCCGCCCGAAGCAGCGCCGGCACCGATCAGGGTATGGATCTCGTCGATGAACAGCACGGCGTTCGGCTTGTCCTTGAGGCTCTTGAGAACCCCCTTGAGGCGCTGCTCGAAGTCGCCGCGGTATTTGGTGCCGGCCAGCAACGCGCCCATGTCAAGCGAGTACACCGTGGCCTCGGCCAGGATCTCGGGTACATCGCCCTGCGTGATGCGCCAGGCCAGGCCCTCGGCAATCGCCGTCTTGCCCACGCCCGCCTCGCCCACCAGCAGCGGGTTGTTCTTGCGGCGACGGCACAAGATCTGGATCGTGCGCTCGACCTCGTAATGGCGACCGATCAGCGGATCGATGCGCCCCTCCTTCGCGGCCTGATTGAGGTTCTGCGTGTATTGCTCCAGCGGCGAGGCCTTTTCGCTGCGCTCGCTACCGGCTGCGCCCTCCTCGGCCTCGGCTTGGCCTTCAGACTTGGCGGGCTCGGGCGGCTCGCCCTTGCGAATGCCATGGGCAATAAAGTTGACCACATCCAGGCGCGTCACACCCTGCTGGTGCAGGTAGTACACGGCGTGCGAGTCCTTCTCACCAAAGATGGCCACCAGCACGTTGGCGCCGGTGACTTCTTTCTTGCCGTTGCCAGTGGACTGTACGTGCATGATGGCGCGCTGGATCACACGCTGGAAGCCCAGCGTGGGCTGCGTGTCCACCTCGTCGGTACCCGCCACCTGGGGCGTGTTGTCCTTGATGAAATTGGTCAGCGACGATCGCAGATCGTCGATGTTGGCCGCGCATGCGCGCAGTACTTCGGCTGCGCTGGGGTTATCAAGCAGTGCAAGCAACAGATGCTCCACGGTGATGAACTCGTGGCGCTGCTGACGGGCCTCGACAAAGGCCATGTGCAAGCTGACTTCCAGTTCCTGGGCAATCATGTGAACTCCTTTGTGCTTGCGTAGGAAACGTAACTGTAGTTCGGGTCCGATAACCGTTTATTCAACCGGTTCACTCAGACATTGCAACGGATGCCCCGCCTTGTGCGCAGCGCCGAGCACCTGCTCGACCTTGGTGGCGGCGATGTCGCGCGGGTACACCCCGCACACGCCTTTGCCGTCCAGGTGAATCTTGAGCATGATCTGGGTCGCGGTTTCCCGATCCTTGCTGAAGAACTCCTGCAGCACCACGATGACGAATTCCATCGGGGTGTAGTCATCGTTGAGCATGACCACCTGGTACATCTTCGGGGGGTCGACACGCTGGGTGCGCCGTTCGAGCACGACCGATCCGCCATCGTCCGACGCGGGCCGGCCCGGGGTCGGCACGGGGGGCTGGGAAGGTGGTGTTGTTGCCATGAATTTCATTCTAGCGACCCGCATGACGCCGTGCCGCCCAAGAAATCTGACGTTGGCGCGGTATTTTTCAAGAACAGCCTGCAGCGTTTCGGCGGCTGTGCTGACGCCCCCCCTGGCATGCAGCCTCTGGCGACTCCACCGCCGCAGAATCGCGAGGACCTGCGCACCTCAAGCCGCCTAGGAGCCTGCCGGACTGGGGGCGTCGAAAGCGAAAATGAGCCCCAGCGAGGACCGTTTTCGCCGTGTTGGCGGCCCCCACAGCGGGGCTATGGGGCCCAAAGACGGTGAAAAATAGACCGCTGCGGCCCATTTGTAGCCGACGCTTCCCAAGTCCGACAGGCTCCTGGGAACCCCCAATGCGCAGGGATACCCCTTACTCGTAGACCACCATCACACCTTCCGAGCCCGCCGCGGCACGCCAGGCCGCCAGGGCGGCGTCGGTCGGATAGAAGCGGCTGGCCTCGCCCAGTTGCAGTTCGGCCTGCGCAGCCGTGCCATCCTCGCCCTGACAACGCAGGCCTATGCGCACACGCAGGCCGTGCAGCAGATCACCCTCGGCCGTCGGTTCGGAGCGCGGCGGAAACTCGGTGAACAGCCGCCCCAGTTCTGGCTTGCGCTCGCTCACCGGCACGTACAAGTACTTGCCAAAGTGGGCCCGCGCACCAGCCAGATCCCAGGCCTGCTGGGCTTTGAGGCGCAGGCCACCACTGAAGTGGTCGAGTTGCAGGCGGCCTGAAAGCACCACGAACTCGTCGTCCTTGAGGAAGGCCTTGCACTTGCCAAGCAGCGCTTCATCGACCGAGGCCTCGATGGTGGCCGACTTGTCATCGAGCTTGAAAAGCGCCAGCTTGCCACGCTGGCTGCTGATGACACGCAGCTCGCTCACAATGCCCGCCACCACCTGGGTGTCGCGGCTGTCCACCAGTGCGTCGATGGGCGTGCGCACAAAGCGCCGCACCTCATGCGCCACCTCATCGAACAGATGCCCCGAGAGGTAGAAGCCAATGGCCGTCTTCTCGTGCGTGAGCCGTTCCTTGATGCCCCATGGCGTAATGTCCACCAAGTCGGGCTCTTGCGTGCTCGATCCATGGGCATCGTCGCCAAACATGTCGAACAGCCCGCCCTGGTTCTGGTTGGCGTGGGTGGCGGCGGCGAAGTCGAATGCCCGGTCAATCGATGCCACCAGGGCCGCCCGGTTTAGGTGCAGGCTGTCGAAGGCGCCAGCCTTGATCAGCGCCTCCACCGTGCGTTTGTTGATGCGCTGGCGGTCCACGCGCACACAGAAATCAAAGAGGCTCTTGAACGGCCCGACCGTGCTGCCCATCGGGCCTTCGCCGCGACCTTCGCGCGCCGCGATGATGGCCTCGATCGCCTGCTGGCCGGTGCCTTTGACAGCCCCGAGCCCGTAGCGGATGACCTTGTCGGTCACGGGCTCGAACCGGTACATGCCGCGATTGACGTCCGGTGCCTCGAACGTCAGGCCAAAGTGCTTGGTCGCATCTTCGAACAGCACCTTGAGCTTGTCGGTGTCGTCCATTTCCACGGTCATGTTCGCGCAGAAGAACTCGGCCGTGTAATGCACCTTGAGCCAGCCCGTGTGGTAAGCCAGCAGCGAGTAAGCGGCCGCGTGCGACTTGTTGAAGCCGTAGCCCGCGAACTTCTCCATCAGGTCGAAGACCTCGTCGGCCTTGGCTGCGCTGATGCCCTTCTCTGCCGCGCCCTTGCGAAAGATTTCGCGGTGCTGGGCCATTTCTTCGGGCTTCTTCTTGCCCATGGCCCGGCGCAGCATGTCGGCACCGCCCAGACTGTAGCCGCCCAGCACCTGGGCGGTCTGCATCACCTGTTCCTGGTACACCATGATCCCGTAGGTCTCGGCCAGCACGGGCTCCACCAGGGGGTGCGGATAGACCACCTCTTCCTTGCCGTGCTTGCGGTTCACAAAGCTCGGTATTAGGTCCATGGGGCCGGGGCGATACAACGCGTTGAGCGCAATCAGGTCCTCCAGTCGGCTTGGACGCGCCTCTTTCAACATGCCCTGCATGCCACGGCTTTCAAACTGGAACACTGCTTCCGTCTTGCCCTCGGAGAACAGCTGGTAGGTGGCGGCATCGTCCAGCGGGATCTTCTCGAAAGTGAAGCCCTCCTGGCCCTTGTGGCGCTTGACGATGAATTCACGCGCAATCTCCAGGATGGTCAGCGTCGCCAGCCCCAGAAAGTCGAACTTCACCAGGCCGATGGCTTCCACATCGTCCTTGTCGTACTGGCTCACAGCGGAATCACTGCCCGGCTGCTGGTACAAGGGGCAAAAGTCGGTGAGCTTGCCCGGTGCAATCAACACACCGCCAGCATGCATGCCGATGTTGCGTGTCAGACCCTCGAGCTTCTGCGCCATCTCGATCACGGTGCGCACGTCTTCTTCCTTCTCAACGCGCTCCGCAAGCAACGGCTCTAACTCCAATGCGTAGTTGTTCTTGTCGCCTTCCTTCTTGGGATTGGGTGGGTACTGCAGTGTGTACGACATGCCGGGCTTGGCAGGCACCAGCTTGGAGATGCCGTCGCAGAACGTGTAGCTCATGTCCATCACGCGGCCGACGTCACGTATGGCCGCCTTGGCGGCCATGGTGCCGAAGGTGGCGATCTGGCTCACGGCGTTTTTGCCGTACTTCTCTTTGACGTAGTCAATCACCCGATCCCGGTTGGCCTGGCAAAAGTCGATGTCAAAGTCAGGCATCGAAACGCGTTCAGGGTTCAGGAAGCGCTCGAACAGCAGGTTGTACTCAAGCGGGTCCAGGTCGGTGATCTTGAGGGCATAGGCCACAAGCGATCCAGCCCCAGAGCCGCGGCCCGGCCCCACGGGGCAGCCGTTGTTCTTGGCCCAGTTGATGAAGTCGCCCACGATCAGGAAGTAGCCCGGGAAACCCATCTTGAGGATGGTGCCGATCTCGAACTCCAGCCGCTCCACATAGCGTGGCCGCTGGCGCTCTCGCTCGGCCTCGTTCGGGTAGCGCAAGGCCAGACGCTCTTCCAGACCCTCGAACGAGGCCTGACGAAAGTACTCGTCCATGGGCATGCCGCCCGGCGTCGGGTAGTTGGGCAATTGCGGTTTGCCCAGCACCAGCGTGAGGCTGCAACGCCGCGCGATCTCTACCGTGTTTTCCAGGGCCGAGGGCACATCGGCAAACAGCGCCTGCATCTGTTCGGCCGACTTGAAGTACTGCTCGCGCGTGAAGCGCCGTACGCGGCGCGGGTTGGCCAGAATCTCGCCTTCCGCGATGCACACCCGGGCCTCGTGGGCCTCGTAGTCGTCGGCCTGCAGAAACTGCACCGGGTGCGTGGCCACCACCGGCAGGCCCAGACGCGACGCCAGCCGCACGGCGGCCACCACATGGGCCTCGTCGTCGGGCCGGCCCGCGCGCTGCAGTTCCACATAAAACCGGTGCGGAAACAGGCCCGCCAGGCGCAGCGCCGTGGCGCAGGCCGCAGCCTCGTCCTCGCGCAAGAGCGCCGCCCCCAGCGGCCCGGCCTGAGCGCCCGACAGCGCAATGAGGCCGTCCTGCAGTTCGGCCAACCAGTCCCAGGTGCACACGGCCTGGTTGCGCACTACATTGCCGGTCCAAGCCCGCGCCAGAAGCTCCGACAGGTTCAGATATCCCTGCCGACTTTGCACCAGCAGCAGCAGGCGCGTCGTGGCCCCCCCGACTGTTTCGGCCTCCAGCAGCACCTCGGCGCCCAACAAAGGTTTGACACCTTTGCTGCGGCATGCCTTGTAGAACTTGATGGCGCCAAAGAGGTTGTTGAGGTCCGTGATGGCCAGGGCAGGCTGGCGGTCTGTGGCCGCCGCCTTGACCACCTCGTCGATCCGGGTCGTTCCGTCAACCACGGAAAACTCGGTGTGCAGGCGCAGGTGAACAAACATGGCCTGCATTGTAGAAAGGGGCCCACCTTGTCCACGCCTTCCTACGGACCTTGGCAGGGGATCGCCTCGCTACAATGCATCGGATCCGGCCAGCCCCATCCCGTGCCCACACCTGCGGCATGTAGCGGCCCGCCGAGCCCCTTGTCCGACGTACCGAAAGCCCTCGCCATGTCCCGCAGCCTCTCTCCCGTTGTGTGCACTGCCCTTGCCGCGGCCCTGCTGGCCGGCTGCTCGAGCACGCCAGACGACAAGACCGCCGGCTGGAGCCCCAACCGCATCTACTCCGAAGCCAAGGACGAAATCAACAGCGGCGGCTACGACAAGGCCGTGCCGCTGCTCGAAAAGCTCGAGGGTCGGGCCGCAGGCACGCCACTGGCGCAGCAGGCCCAGCTGGACAAGGCCTATGCCCAGTACAAGGCTGGCGAAAAGGCCCAGGCCATCGCCACGCTCGACCGCTTCATGAAGCTGCACCCGGCCAGCCCGGCCATCGACTATGCGCTCTACCTCAAGGGTCTGGTCAACTTCAACGACAACCTGGGGCTGTTCTCCTTCCTATCGCGCCAGGACCTGTCGGAGCGCGACCAGAAAGCCGCCAAGGAGTCGTTCGAAGCCTTCTCGGAGCTGGTGACGCGTTTTCCGGATTCGCGCTACAGCCAGGACGCGCGCCAGCGCATGACCTATATCGTGAACTCGCTCGCGCAGTATGAGGTGCATGTAGCCCGCTACTACTACCAGCGCGGAGCTTATGTGGCCGCCATCGGCCGCGCGCAGGTGGCGCTGGCCGACTATCAGGCCGTGCCTGCGCTTGAAGAAGCGCTGTTCATCCTGATGCAGTCGTACGACAAGCTGGGCATGGCACAGCTGCGAGACGATGCACGCCGCGTGCTCGAAAGCTCGTACCCCAACAGCGACTACCTGCGCGGGGTGGTCAAGGAACGGGCCGATCCGTGGTGGAAGTTCTGGTAAGCGCTGTCAACGCCTCCTGAAACGCCGCCTCGGACTGCAGCGCACGCATGGGCGGCAGCGCCGCCAGCAAGCGGGATCCGTACGACTGCGTGAGCAGACGGCGGTCGCCGATCACAAGCAGCCCGCGATCGTCTTCATGCCGGATCAGCCGGCCTGCCCCCTGCTTGAGGGCCACCGCCGCCTCGGGCAATGCGTGGTCGGTGAACGCTCTGCCTCCGCGCGATTCAATTTGTCGCACCCTCGCCTCCACCAGCGGATCACCCGGTGGGGGAAACGGCAGCTTGTCGATCACCACGCACTGCAGCGCATCGCCGGGAATATCCACCCCCTCCCAGAAGCTGGCGGTGGCAACCAGCACCAGCCCGCCTCCACTGCGCCGAAAACGCGCCAGCAGCTCCCTCTTGCTGGCCTCGCCCTGCACCAGCACCTGCAGCGGGCTTGATCCACGCCAGCGCTGGCGCAGCGCAGCGGCCACCGCATGCAAGGCGCGCGTGGTGGTCGTGAGCACCAGTGTGCGCCCCCCCAGGGCCTCGGCCACGGGCGCAAGCCAGTGCGCCAGCGCTGAGCTGTGGCCCGGATCCGCCGGCAACGGCAGCGCATCCGGCACGTACCAGGCCGCCTGCTGCGCGTAATTGAAAGGGCTGGGCACCTGCAGGATGTGAGCGCCCTCCAGTCCACAACGCTCTGTGAACCAACGCAGCCCTGGCTCGTCGCCCAGCGTGGCCGAGGTGAAAACCCAGGACTGCCTGGGGCGAGCAGTGCGCTCCTGAACATTCGCAGCCTTCGCAGCCGGCTCCCCCATGCCCGTCGGCGCAGTGTCACCAACACCTGGAAGCGCAGGTGTCGCACCCCACACCTGCGCCGACAGGGCCTGCGCCACGTCCAGCGGAGACTCCACCAACCGCACCCCGGAATCCACGCTCACCCAACGTACCTGCTCCGGGGGCGTCGGCAGGCGCATTTGCTCAAGGCGCCGGTGTAATTGCAAAGCGCGTTCGGCCACGCGAGCCAACTCCGGGTGCAGCGCGACGACCGCTTGCAGTGCACTGTGCACCTGGCCACAGGCCGAAGCACCCACCGCCAGGCACTCGGCCCAGGCATGCGACGGCACCTCCTGTGGAGCTTCGCCCTGCCAGACCCAGCGCCACTTCGCCGCGGGCCCAGCACCGCACAACTGGCGCAGCGCCTGGGCGGCGTACTCCAGCCCACGGGCAGCGACCTCGACCTGTGCCAGCCCCCGCGCATGGGCTTGCACTGCCAGGCGTGCGTCGCGTGCGAGGCTCAGCCATTGCCCAGTGCTCATCTGTTGCCCAAGAAACTGCACCCCGATGTCGTTGAGACGGTGGGCTTCATCAAACACCAGGACCTGCACGGTGGGCAACAGCTCGGCCATGCCCGAATGTCGCACTGCAAGGTCGGCAAAGAACAGATGGTGGTTGGTGACCACCACATCTGCCTCCAAGGCCTCCCGACGGGCCACATTGACGTGGCAGCGCTGCCAGTGCGCGCAGGCCAAGCCCAGGCAGTTGTCACGGTCGGACGTGATCCAGGGGATCAGCGGCGAGCGTTCGTCAAGTGCAGGAAGCTCCGCTAAATCGCCGCTGCGTGTGTGCAACGACCAGCGGTGCACTTGCGCCAAGGGGGCGCGGTAAGCGGACGGCAACGCATCGCCAGACTCCAACGCCTGCTGCAAGCGATGGAGACACACATAGCTGTTGCGCCCCTTGAGCATGGCCAATCGCAGGGGCAGCCCGAGCACCTGGGCCAGATGGGGAATGTCACGCCCACGCAGTTGGTCCTGTAGCGCCTTGGTGGCCGTAGAGATCAGCACGCGCTGCCCGCTCAGCAACGCCGGCACGAGGTATGCGTAGGTCTTGCCAATGCCAGTGCCGGCCTCGACCACCAGACAGCCAGCATCGGCAATGGTCGCGGCCACTGCCTGCGCCATCGTCTGCTGCCCCGCACGTGGGCGATAGGAGGCATGGGCCGCCGCCAGCCGCCCCTGAGGGGCAAACGCCGCAGAAACGGCATCCGCCAAACTGGAGGTGGCCTCGGGTGCCATGGAGTGGGTCTCCGTCACAAACTTCTTGCACACGAAACCGCTGCGAAACAGCAGGGCGTGGCGACAGATCTGCAACACCCCGCGAGTGTTGGAAGCCAGACCAGGGGCCGCCTGCAGGGGGCGGACGGGTCGAGCACCCGACACAAGCCCCCAGCAGCCGCCGATAATACGCTGCCAAGAGGCCGGGCACGACCGGCGCCATTGGTTCCCACACGAGCACCATGACCAAAGCGTTTCGCCTTATCGCATCGACCGGTATCCACAAGGGTGACCGCGAATACCAGCAGGACCAGGTGGCACTGATCACGCACCCGCGCTACAACGGTTGCCTGCTGGGCGTGGTGGCCGACGGTATGGGCGGACGAAGTGGCGGGCGCAAGGCATCCGACCAGGTGATGCTCACGGCGCGCCAGCTCTTCGAGCGCTACTCCCCTGAGACCGATGACCCAGCTGCGCTGCTGCGCACGATCGTGCAGGAGTCGCATATCGTGATCCGGCTGACCGCGATTTCGGCAGAGCAGGAGCCCCACAGCACGATCGCGGCATTCCTGATCAATCCGCGCGGTGACTGCCACTGGGTGCACGCGGGTGATTCGCGCGTGTACCACTTTCAAGGCTCCCGCCTGATCCACCGCACCAGCGACCACTCGTATGTGCAGGCTCTGGTCGACCGCGGCGAGCTGACCGAAGCCGAAGCGACCAACCACCCGCATTCCAATATCTTGATCGGCTGTCTGGGCACGGAAAGCGACCCCCCGGCCACCGCACACCTGATCCCACAATTGCAGCCTGGTGACGTGCTCATGGCCTGCAGCGATGGCGTGTGGCACTACTTTTCTCCAGCCGAACTGGGGTCGGTGCTGGAATCGCTCTCACCGCGCGAGGCCACAGAGTTCCTGATCGAAAAGGCGCGCCAACGCGCACGGGGCGGCGGCGATAACCTCTCGCTGGTGATCGTGAAGATGGAAGCGCTGGTCGAAGAAAAGAAAATCCCGCCGCTGGCTTCGCTGATCGCACAGCCGGTGGGTAGCACCCGCGCTTGAACCTAGGAGCCTGTCGGACTTGGGAATCGTCGGCTGCAAATGGGCCGCAGCGGTC
>JBKBUN010000073.1:0-15273 GCA_046289925.1 Burkholderiaceae bacterium
GGGCGACACCACGTTTGCCATCAGCGCCTTCCACAACCGCATCGGCCGCTACATCTACGGCCGCACACTGGATGTGGTGGATGGCCTGCAACTGCTGCAGTACAGCCAGCAAGACGCTGTGTTCACCGGCCTTGAAGGGCAGGTGCGCCAGCGCCTGAACCGCCACTGGGGCGTGGATTGGAGCGTGGGCCTGTTCGGCGACGTGGTGCGCGCGCGCCTGGCCGACGGCAGCGCACTGCCGCGCATCGCGCCCGCCCGTCTGGGCGTGCGGCTGGATGGCGAGTGGGGCGCTTGGCAAGGGCAGGTGGAATGGCTGCAGGTGTCCAGCCAGCGCCGTGTCGCCGCGCTGGAGACGGCCACGCCAGGCTACGGCATGCTCAACGCGCAGCTGGCATGGCGCGGGCAATGGCAGGGCACCCCCTGGCAGGTGTACCTCAAGGGCCAGAACCTGACCAACCGACTGGCCTATGCGCACACGTCCTACATCAAGACCGACGCCCCGCTGCGCGGCCGCAACCTGGTGGCGGGCGTACGCGTGGACTTCTAAGGCCGCCCGCATGGGGCTTTCGGGCCCCACGGCCCGCCCTGTGCGCCACACTCCGCCCAACCTGGTGGGGGCGGAGTGTGTGTTGCGCCTCAATTGCTATAAATGTAGTAGCTGCTTGTGCTTGATTGATAAGCACGAGCAGCCGTTTCCGGTCTGATCGTTCACGCAGCCTCGGGCTGCCTCACACGGCAGCGACATGAACCGACACGCACGCTGTGGCAGAGTGCAGCCTTCACAGTTGGAGAGCCTTGCGGCGGCCAGATCGCCGCCTTGGCATCGCATGACAGGCCCGCCATCTTCCGACACACGCAACACCGATGCGCACGACCGCAGCGCCTGGGCTGTGTTTTGCGTGTTCCTGCGCCTGGGCCTTACAGCGTTCGGCGGGCCGGTGGCGCACCTCGGCTACTTTCGGGCCGAACTGGTGGAGCGCCGCCGCTGGCTGGACGAGCAGGCTTATGCCGACCTGGTCGCGCTGTGCCAATTCATGCCCGGCCCGGCAAGCAGCCAGTTGGGCATGGCGCTGGGGCTGATGCGCGCGGGTTACGCGGGGGCGCTGGCCGCGTGGGTGGGTTTCACGCTGCCGTCGGCGGCGTTGCTGGCACTGCTGGGCATGGGGCTTGCCACGGGGATGGTGAACTTGCCTGCGGGTATGGTGCAAGGGCTCAAGCTGGCAGCCGTGGCGGTGGTGGCACAGGCCGTCTGGGGCATGGGCCGCAACCTGTGTGAGGGCCGTGAGCGCATCACGCTGATGGCGCTGTCGGCCGCGGCCACGCTGTGCTGGCCCGGTGCCATGGTGCAACTGGGCACGCTCACGCTGGCGGCGGTGTACGGTACGGCGCGCTGGGGCCGGCATGCGGCTGTTCAGCCGTTGGATACGGCGGTACGCCCGCTCACTTCTCTGAGCCGTCGCGCGGGTCTGGCCTGGTGGGCACTGGGCCTGTACCTGCTGCTGGGATTGCCGTTGGCCGCCCAGGCATCGCCCGGGTCGCTGTGGGCGGTGGCCGACGCGTTCTACCGCGCGGGTGCGCTGGTGTTTGGCGGTGGCCACGTGGTGCTGCCACTGCTGCAGGCCGAGGTGGTCGATGGGGGCTGGTTGGCCGCCGATACCTTTTTGGTGGGCTACGGTGCCACGCAGGCGGTACCCGGCCCGCTGTTCACGTTTGCCGCCTTCATTGGCGCGGCCTTGCCCGCAGGGCAGGGGGGCTGGTTGGGGGCGCTGGTCTGTACGGTGGCGATTTTTGCGGCCGGCTTTTGCTGGGTGCTCGGGGCCTTGCCCTTCTGGCAGCGCCTGCAACACCGGCCGGGGGCGCGTGCAGCCCTGTCGGGCGTGAACGCGGCCGTGGTCGGCCTGCTGCTGGCGGCGCTGTACCACCCGGTGGCGACCTCGGCCATCCACGCTCCGCGCGATGTGGCGCTGGCGCTGGCCGCGTTTGTGGCGCTGCTGCACTGGAAGGCCCCGCCCTGGGCGGTGGTGCTGGCCTGCGCCTTGGCGGGCGGGCTTTTCGGCGCGGCATAACGTATGCGCAGGCCGTGATGCCGGGCCTGCCACTCCGGTATGCGTGCGCAGGCGGCCGGGCTGCCCATACGGGCGCACAATCGCAACCTTTGCATGACGGCTGTGGTGGGCTTGACCCACCGCAGCGATTGAATCGCCCGTGAATTCCCCTGTTGTTGCGTCTTTGGTGCCGGTGGTCTTGTTCATCGCCATCGGCTATGGGGTCGGCCTGCGCGGCTGGATCCGTGCGGGCTCGGTCAAAGACCTGTCCAACCTTGTGTTCATGGTGCTCACGCCCGCGCTGCTGTTCCGCACCATGGGCCAGGTGCGCATAGAAGACCTGGATTTCGGCCCCATCGGTGTGTACTTTGCCGCCGCGGGGCTGGTGTTTGCGGGCACCATGCTGCGCCAGGGCTTCAGCAGCCTGGCGGCAGCGCGCGCGCTGGCCAACACGTTCAGCAACACCATCATGATCGGCGTGCCGCTGGTGGGCCTGGCCTTTGGCCAGCAAGGGCTTGTGACGCTGTTCACGCTGATTTCGGTGCACGCGCTCATCCTGCTCACGGCCGCAACAGTGGTGTTTGAACTGGCCGTGGCCCGCGAGAAGGCCGGGCAGCCCGACCATGTGGGCCTGCCGCTGTGGCGTACGGTGCTACAGGCGGTGCGCAACGGCATCGTGCATCCGGTGCCGATGCCCATCATTGCAGGCCTTCTGTTTGCGCAAACGGGCCTGCCGCTTCCCGAGGTCATCGACAAACCGCTGCAACTGCTGGGCCAGGCGCTGGGCCCGCTGGCGCTGCTGCTGGTGGGCGTGACGCTGGCCTATACCAAGGTGGGCGGGTTTTTCAAGGCTGCGCTGCACATAGCGCTGGTGAAAAACATCGCCATGCCGCTGGTGCTGGCGGCCTTGGGCTGGGCACTCGGGCTGTCAGGGTTGTCGCTGGCGGTGATGGTGGTTGCCGCTTCGCTGCCCGTAGGGGCCAACGTGTTCTTGTTTGCCCAACGCTACGAGGTCGCGCAGGACGAAGTCACGGCCAGCGTGGCTGTCTCCACGGCGCTGGGGTTGGCGACCACCCCGGTGGTGCTGTGGGCCGTGACGCGCTGGGTGATCTGACGCACTGGCCGCTGCAGCGGTCGCGGATCAGGGGGCGAGGCGCTCGCGAACCCACTGGCCCGCAGCGTTTTGGCGGTATTGCAGACGGTCGTGCAGGCGGCTCTTGCGGCCCTGCCAGAACTCCCACTGGTCCGGCTTGAGCCGATAGCCGCCCCAGTGCGGTGGGCGTGGCGGATTCAGCAGAAACTGCGCACTGTACTTGGCCGCATTGGCCACGAGCACGCCGCGGCCGTCAATGACCTGGCTTTGAGGGCTGGCCCAGGCACCAATGCGCGAATCGAGCGGGCGGCTGTGGAAGTAGGCGTCGCTCTCATCCGCATCGACCTTTTCGACCACACCTTCGATGCGCACCACACGTTCTAGTTCTACCCAATGGAACTGCAGTGCTGCATACGGGTTGCCCGCCAGTTGGCGGCCCTTGCGACTCTCGTAATTGGTGTACCAGACGATGCCGCGCGCGTCGTAGCCCTTGATCAGCACCACGCGCGTGCTGGGCCTTAGGTCGCTGCCCACGGTGGCCAGCGTCATGGCATTGGGCTCGGGCACCTCGGCGTTGATGGCTTCCTGCAGCCATTGGTCGAACTGTTGCAGCGGATCGGCATGCGAGGCGTCTTCGTTGAGTTCGGCGCGTTCGTAGCTTTTGCGCAGGTCGGCGATGGAAGATTTCATGCCCCGCATTGTGCCCGCGGCCTGCGCGGCCATGGGGCAGGGCGGGTAGCATGTCCCACCATGACAACACGCTTTTCGGGCACACCCGGTGCGACACCTGCTGCGGTGGTGCTGGTGCTGGCTTCAGGGGCGGGCCGTCGGTTTCGCGCCTCGGGCGGCCAAGTGCACAAGCTGCAAGCGCTGCTGGCTGGCCGGCCGGTGCTGGAGCGCACGCTCGATGCCGTACGGGCCAGTGGCCTGCCTTGGCACGTAGAGGATGCAGGCCATCCAGGCATGGGCGATTCGATTGCTGCGGCCGTGTGCGCCACGTCCGCTGCGCCGGGCTGGTTGGTGCTGCCCGGCGATTTGCCGCTGGTGCAACCCGCCACGCTCCAGGCTGTAGCCGCAGGGTTGGCCCAGGCCGATGTGGTGCTGCCCTGGTGCGAAGGGGTACGGGGGCACCCGGTCGGGTTTTCTGCCCGCTGCGGGGCAGCCCTGATGGCGCTGGCCGGAGAGGAGGGGGCGTCGTCCATTGTCCGGCAGTGGCAGGCCAAGGGCCGCGTGCTGCGCTGGGACACCGCCGACACCGGCTGCATCACCGATATCGACACCATAGACGATCTGGCCCGGGCCGAGGCGCTGTGGCAAACACATGCCCCCCGCAGTCCATGCGCCGGTTGACCGAGCAGCAGGGCCTGGCCCGCAAGCCGCAGCCCTTGTCACGCATCCTGGTGCTTGGTGATGTCAGTAAGCCGCCGTTTTGTCGGCCTGGATGACCGCACACGCAAGGCGAGGGCCCGCATTGCCTGTGGGCTGGGTTTTGTAGTCGTCCGGATCGCGGTGGACGATCAAGCCCTTGCCCACCACATCGGCCGCACCCGCGCCCACGCGGATCGTGCGCGACTCAAATTGCAGTCGGGCCACGCCCGCGCTGTCGGCCTTTAGGCTCGGCAGGTCACCAGCATGGTGGTCGCCCTGACCGTGCTGGCCGTGTCCATGCCCGCCCGGATTGAAGTGACCGCCAGTGCTCATGCCGTCGCCGCTGGAGCAGTCACCCTTCTCATGCACATGAAAGCCGTGCTCAGCGCCCGGCTTGAGGCCGCGCACTTCCGCAGTGACCAGTACCTTATCACCCTGCTGCACGAATCGCACGGTGCCGGTGGTGGCGTTGCCGCGTGTGGCCTGCAACTGGGCAATGGCCGACGGCCCTTGCGGCGCCGACGCGCAGGCCGACAGCATGGCTACGCTGACGATGGTGAGACAGGCAGAGCAGTGGGGAAGAGTGCGCATGGGAGACTCCTGGCGATGATCAAGGGCGATTGAGTGTGCCTCAGCCCGGCGCATCCGCCAAGGCCAGAAGGCGCGCCAGCGCCTGATCGTGGATGCCCCAGCGTAACAATTCTTCATGGGTGGCACGCGCATAGTCCAGGGTGGTCCCATAACGGCCCGCGGCCTCGCGGAAAATGCGGCGGTACTCGTCGGCCGACAACTCACCGGTGTGATGGGGGCTCTTGCGCGACAGGGTGAACGCCAGCGCACGCACTGGCGCCGTCTCGGTCTGGCACACCAGCCAGCGTGGGTCGTACACGGCAGTCACCATCTCGCGCTCCCACAGGTTGATCAACGTTTGCTGAGCCTGGGGCTGCGGTACCCGAAAGACCATTCCGCGACAACTGCCGCCAGACAACATCCCGAACACCAGACCCGGGCATTCGGGGGTGCCACGGTTCACACGGCTCCACATTCGCAGAGCGCGGTGCCATCCATGCACCCGTGCCATGCGACGCTCGACGTAATCGAACTCCGGCCGCCAGATCAACGAGCCGTAGGCAAAAATCCAGAGGTCTTCCCGCCCACCCCAATCGGCCAGCGCCTGCTTCAGCAAGGGCTCTGGGTCACGCAGCGGTGCAGGGATGGCGGTCATGGTGTGGTTTCAGGGGCCTGTCGGACTTGAGAATCGTCGGCTGCATGCCAATGGCCAATGGGCCGCAACGGTCTATTTTCCGCCGTCTTTGGGCCCCCATAGCCCCGCTATGGGGCTGCAAACACGGCGAAAACGGTCCTCGCTGGGGCGCATGTTCGCTTTCGACGCCCCAAGTCCGCCAGGCTCCTAGAATGGCGGGCTTTGGCTCACTGCGCCGCATATTCAAACGGAGTTGTCGGATGTCTTTCTCGGGTTATGAAAACGATCAGCAAGAGCGTTTTGTGCTGGGTTTCGTATTCGCCCTCGTCGCACTGGTCGTCCTGGTGGTCACCGGTTCCACCCTGGTCAAACGCGCTCCGGCTGTCAAAGCACAAACAGCGCCAGCCGCGCTGGTGATGCAGGCGGCACCGATCGAGGAACTGGCCAGCGTGCGCGTGGAAAACGGCATGGTGCTGTTCTTCTTCGCAACCGCCAAGGCCGAACTGGCAACCGGTGCGAGCGAAGCCCTGTCTGACATCGTCAAGGGAGTGGAAGAGGGTAAGAAGGCCGTCATCTCTGGCTTCCACGACGCCACAGGTGACGCTGCTGCCAACGCCGAACTGGCGAAACAGCGTGCGATGGCAGTGCGCGATGCACTGCTGGCGCTGGGGGTGGCCGAAGACAAGATCGAGCTCAAGACACCCGCGCAAACCCAGGGCACGGGCCATGCAGCCCAGGCACGCCGTGTGGAGGTGGCGCTGTCTGCCCTTTGAAGCTTGACAGCGCGCATCATCGCGCTGTCTTTGCGCGCCGTAAAACCCCTCGCTCCTGGCGAGCCTTCCAGGCTTGGGCAAGGGCAGGGGATCAGCGCAGGCCCTGACCCGCTGCACCTTCCGCGCGCTGGATGAGTTCGATCTTGTAGCCGTCCGGGTCGGTCACAAACGCAATCACGGTGGTGCCGCCCTTCACAGGGCCAGGTTCGCGGGTCACGTTGCCGCCCGCCGAACGGATTTTTTCGCAAGCGGCGTACACGTCAGGTACGCCCAGCGCAATGTGGCCATAGGCCGTCCCGATGTCGTAGCTTTCGACGCCCCAGTTATAGGTCAGCTCGATTTCGGCTTGACCAGGGTTGCCGCCGTCGAAGCCCAAAAAAGCCAACGAATACTTGTACTCAGGGTTCTCGGAGGTGCGCAGCAACTGCATGCCCAGCACTCGGGTGTAGAAGTCGATGGAACGCTGGAGGTTGCCCACACGGAGCATGGTGTGCAGAAATTTCATGGCACCCATTGTGCAATGAACAAAAAAACCTCGTACCGAGGCGCTGTCGCCCGACGGCCGAGATGTGCGCCGACAGGACTTGTGCGCCGGCGTGACTGGCAGCCAGGCAACTGCCGCACCGACGCCAAGGCCTATCAGACCGGCACGGTGTAGTTGAGCGTCATCCGGCCACCATCAACGGTGACGATCTCCCCGGTGACATAGCTCGCCGCGTCGCTGGCGAGCCAGGCGACCACATCGGCGACCTCCCAAGGCTCGCCCAGACGCTTCATCGGAGTGCGGCTGAGGATCTTGTGGCGGGCTTCATCGCTCGTGAGCACAGCCTTGGCCGCAAGTTCGGTCGCGATGGTACCCGGAGCCACCGCATTGACCCGAACGCCGCGGTCCGCAAGCGCCAGTGCCATCACGCGCGTGAGTTGGTTGATGCCGCCCTTGCTCACGTTGTAGCTTGAGATGTTGGGGATGGCGAGCGTACCGTTCACCGAACTCATGTTCACAATCGAGCCACCACCTTGCGCGACCATCACCCGAGCCGCCGCCTGGCCGACCAAAAACGCGCCCTTGAGGTTCACGCGGATCACGGCATCGAAGTCCGCCTCTGTCACGTCCAGAAAGTCTGCAGTGCGAAAGATGCCGGCATTGTTGACCAACACATCCATACGCCCGTGTGCCTTGATCACCGCCGCCACCATCGCGTCGACATCGGCTTTGGATCCAACGTCACAGTGAACGTACATGCCTTGCACCGACTGCGCCAACGCCTGTCCACGCGCATCGTCCAGATCGACCACGACTGCTAAAGCACCCTCGGCGGCGAAGCGGCGCACGCAAGCCTCGCCAATCCCTTGTGCACCACCCGTGACGACGACGACGCGCCCTCGGTGGCCAAACGAAATAGCAGCAGACGGCCCGGAACTGGAAGTGGCTAGATTCATAAGAGCAACAGGCAAAGAGAAAAGCCTGCGAGCATACGACAGCGATTCGGCACTTTGGTTGTCGTTAGGCCCCTAAAAATAGATACGATGTATATTATGTTAAGTATCGTATAGGCCATGCGAAGGCTTCGCGTGCTGGGTGCCACAGACAACTCAAGCTCAGGCAGCGCCCAAGAACGCCTGCTGCCGCTTCACCGAAGCCTCCATCTGCCGCGCGATGGCCCCACAGACCAGGTCACACAGCGCATACACCGATTCATCCGCGAAGCGGTAGTACACGGCCGTGCCCCGGCTTTCGCGCGCGACCAGGCCGTGTTGGGTCATCAATGACAGATGGCGCGACACATTGGCGGCGGTGAAACCGCAGGCCTGGGCCAGTTCGCCCACGTTGCGTTCACCGTTGCGCAGCAGGTTGAGGATGCGCAGCCGCGTCGGTTCGGCCAGCACTTGAAAGTAACTGGCGATCTGTTCGAGGGCTTCGGGGGGTAAATCTTTCATGGACGCTCCTTGGCGATCACCACGCTCGGTCGGAATCCCTGTGTGGCCACAGGCTCCATTATACATCACTTGCTTATTTAGCTGATTGGCTAAATAATGCACTCATCGACCGTATCCATGGCCATCCATCGCCGCCGGACCGACACCGGCACAAAGGAGCTTTCCGTGATGCCATTCTTGACGCCCACAATCGCCACACTGCCCCTTGCCGTGGCCTTGGGCCTTGGCGCTCTCCCTGTGTTGGCGGCATCGCCGCTGGCCGTACAAACCGTGCAGACAAGCGCCTCCGGGCAGACGCTGACACTCGATGGCCGCGTTGAGGCTGTGCGCGACACTTCGGTGGCTGCGCCCGTGCCCGGCACCATCGTGGCCGTGCTGGTGCGCGTGGGCGACCGCGTGCAGGCCGGACAAGAGCTGCTGCGCGTGGATGCCCGCGCGGCAGCGCAAAACGCCGCGGCCTCAGCAGCCCAGGTGGACGCCGCCCGGGCGAGCCTGGAAGTGGCGAGCCGCGAATACGAACGCCAGGTGCAACTGCACCAGAAGCAGTACATCAGCCAAGCCGCCCTCGACCGAGCCCAGGCCCAATGGCAGGCGGCCCGCGCCCAGGTACAGGCCCTGCAGGCCCAGGCCAACGCCGCCTCCACCCAATCGGGCTTGCACACAGTGCGGGCGCCCTATGCAGGCGTGGTCGTCGAGGTGCCGGCCCAGTTGGGCGACATGGCCCTGCCTGGCAAGCCGCTGATGCGCGTGTTCGACCCGGCCCAGTTGCGCGTGACGGTAGACGTGCCGCGCACCGCCATGGGCCCGCTGCCAACCGGCACGCTTACGCTGAACATTCCAGGCACTGAGCCCGGCCAGTGGACGGTGGACGCCACCCGCGCCACTTGGGTGCCGGCCGTAGATGCCGCCACCCACACCATGCAGCTGCGCGTGCCGCTGCCGACCGATGGCAAAGGCATCGTACCCGGCATGTTTGCGCGTGTGACGCTGCAAGCCGCCGGCGCGGGCGACGCCGCTTCACGGGTGTTCGTGCCGCGCTCGGCCGTGCTGCGGCGCGCCGAAATGACCGGCGTGTATGTGGTCGATGCCGAAGGTCGCCCCAGCCTGCGCCAGGTGCGCCTGGGACGCGAGCGGGGGGGCGATGTGGAAGTGCTGAGCGGCCTGCGCGCCGGCGAGCGCGTGGCCACCGATGCTGCGGCCGCAACGGCCCAATTGCGCTGAAGGAGGCCCGCGTATGAGCGCACCCACACCTTCTGCCTCCCCCACTCTGGGCGTATCCGGCCGCATTGCGGCGCTGTTCCAGTCGGCGCAGATCACTCCCCTGCTGGCGCTGGTGGCCTTTCTGCTCGGCGTGTTTGCTGTGCTCGTCACGCCGCGTGAAGAAGAGCCCCAAATCAACGTGACCATGGCCAACGTGATCGTGCCCTTTCCAGGGGCATCAGTGGCCGATGTGGAACAGATGGTGGCCACACCGGCCGAACAGGTGCTGTCGCAGATGGAGGGCACCGAACACGTGATGTCGGTGTCCCACCCGGGCATGGCCGTGCTCACGGTGCAGTTCAAAGTAGGCGTGCCGCGCACCGAGGCGCTGGTGCGCTTGCATGACACACTGCGCAGCAATGCCGATTGGCTGCCGCGCGGCCTCGGCGTGCTTGACCCCCTCATCAAGCCCAAGGGCATCGACGACGTGCCTATCGTGGCCCTGACGCTGTCGTACCCGCAGGGCGAGGCCAGTGGCTTTGACCTGGAGCGCATTGCGCACAGCCTAGAGGCGGAGATCAAGCGCGTGCCTGGCACTCGCGAGGTGCAGACCCTGGGAGGCCCGGGCCGCGCCGTGATGGTGCAGCTCGATGCCGCACGCATGGCCAGCACAGGCACCACCGTGGCCCAGTTGCGCAGCACCTTGCAATCGGCCAACCAGGGCATCGCGGTGGGCGAACTGCTGGCTGCCAACCGCAGCGTTGCGGTCGAGACCGGCCCGTTCTTTCGCAACGCCGACGAAGTGGCCGACCTGATCGTGTCGGTGCGCGATGGCCGCCCGGTGTTCCTGCGCGACGTAGCCGAGGTGGTCGATGGTCCGCTGCCCGCCAGCCGCATGGTGTGGACGGGCGTGGTAGACCGTTCCGGCACAGCCCCGGCGCTGCGCGAGGCCCCGGCCGTGACGATCGCCGTGACCAAGAAGGCGGGCCAGAACGCCATCGACGTGGCCAACGCCGTGGTCGCCCAGGTCGAGGCGCTGCGCAACACGGTGATCCCGGCCGACGTGGACGTGCGCGTGGTGCGCAACTACGGCGCCACCGCCAACGACAAGGCGCGCCAGCTCATCCAGAAGCTGTTGTTTGCCACCGCCTCGGTGGTGGCGCTGGTGTTCGTGGCGCTGGGCCGGCGCGAGGCCGCCATCGTCGGCACGGCCGTGGTGCTCACGCTCACCGTGACGCTGTTCGCGTCCTGGGCCTGGGGGTTCACCCTCAACCGGGTGTCGCTGTTCGCGCTGATCTTCTCGATTGGCATCCTGGTGGATGACGCCATCGTGGTAGTCGAAAACATCCACCGCCACCAGCAACTCTACCCCGGGCGCAGCCTGGCCCAAATCATCCCCGCGGCGGTGGACGAAGTCGGCGGTCCCACCATCCTGGCCACGCTCACGGTGATCGCGGCTTTGCTGCCCATGGCCTTTGTGTCGGGCCTCATGGGCCCATACATGAGCCCCATCCCCATCAACGCCAGCATGGGCATGCTGCTGTCGCTGGCGATTGCCTTCGTGGTCACCCCTTGGCTGGCCCGGCTGTGGATGAAGCACACGCCCACTGGTGCAGACGGTGCCACCCACGCACCCGCCCACGGTGGCCTGGCTGCTCGCCTGCAGCCGCTGTTCGACCGCGTCTTCACCCCGCTGCTCGACGAGCGCCGGGGGGGACGCAACCGTGGCCTGCTGGGCCTGGGCGTGGCCCTGCTGATTGCCTTGTCCCTGGCGCTGCCTGCCACCGGGCTGGTGCTGCTCAAGATGCTGCCGTTCGACAACAAGTCGGAGTTTCAGGTCATCGTTGACATGCCCGCCGGAACCCCGCTCGAAGAAACCGCTGCCGTGCTGCAGGAGCTGGGGGCTTATCTGGCCACGGTGCCTGAAGTGACCGACTACCAAGCCTACGCTGGTACGGCCGCGCCCATCAACTTCAATGGTCTGGTGCGCCAGTACTACCTGCGCGCCGGGGGCGAGGTGGGCGACCTGCAGGTCAATTTGGCCGACAAGATCCACCGCAAGGCCAAGAGCCACGATATTGCCATGCGTGTGCGCCCTGCCCTGCAGGCCATCGGCCAGCGCCGCGGCGCCAACGTCAAGGTCGTCGAAGTGCCGCCAGGACCGCCCGTGCTGGCCCCTATCGTGGCCGAAATCTACGGACCCAGCGCCGAAGGCCGCCGCGCGGTTGCCCGCGCCGTGCGGAGTGTGTTCGAAGGCACGCCCGGCATTGTGGACGTGGACGACAGCGGCATTGCCGATGCGCCGCGCACGCTGCTGCTGATCGACCGGCGCAAGGCCGCCCTGCTAGGCGTGGTGCCGCAAGACATCGCGGCTACGCTGCGCGCCGGCCTGTCCGGGGAAGACGTGACCTACCTGCACGACGCCAGCAAGTACCCGGTACCCGTGGTGCTGCGCCTGCCACCCACCCAGCAAGGCGATCTGGACGGGCTGCTGCAGCTTACGGTGCGCAGCACCACTGGGCGCACGGTGCCGATCCGCGAACTGGTGACCGTGAGCGACACGCTGCGCGAGCAGCCCATCTTTCACAAAGACCTGCTGCCCGTGCACTTCGTGGTGGCCGACATGGCCGGTCGCGTGGACAGCCCGCTCTACGGCATGTTCCAGACGCGCAGTCAGCTCGCCAAGATTGCAACCCCGGCGGGCGGACGGCTCGATGAATACTGGGTGCGACCGCCTGCCGAGGCGCTGCGCGGCTACGCCATCAAGTGGGACGGCGAATGGAAGGTGACCTACGAAACCTTCCGCGATATGGGCCTGGCCTATGCCGTCGGCCTGGTGCTGATCTACCTGCTCGTGGTGGCACAGTTCGGCTCCTACCTCACGCCGTTGATCATCATGGCCCCGATCCCGCTGACCATCATCGGCGTGATGCCTGGGCACGCGCTGCTGGGTGCGCAATTCACGGCCACCAGCATGATCGGCATGATCGCGCTGGCCGGCATCATCGTGCGAAATTCCATTCTGTTGGTGGACTTCATCCGCCTGCAGCAGGCCGAAGGTATGCCGCTGGCGCGTGCCATCGTGCAGGCCGCTGTCACGCGCGCCCAGCCCATCGTGCTCACGGGCCTGGCGGCGATGATCGGCGCGTTCTTCATCCTCGACGACCCGATCTTCAACGGTCTGGCCATTGCGCTGATCTTTGGCATCGCCGTCTCTACGCTGCTCACGCTCGTGGTCATCCCCACGCTGTATTACGCGGCCTACCGACCGCGTGGTCCTGCAGCGCCTACCGTTTCCCCCACCCCTGAAGGAGCTTCCTCATGACCTCTTGGCAAATTGTTCGCCTCGTTGCAGGCACGTTCATCCTGCTGTCGCTGGCCCTGGGCATCCCCGGCAGCCCGATATTCGTCAGTTCGTGGTGGCTTGCGTTCACGGCCTTTGTGGGCGCCAATCTGCTGCAAAGCGCCCTCACCCGCTGGTGCCTGATGGAGTCCATCCTGCGCAAGCTGGGCGTGCGCCCGGGCTGCTGAGCGGAGCCCGGCCATGAACCGCTTGCTCTTGCCGCGCTGGCGCCGGTCGTTGCTGGGTGTGGCCCTGGCGCTGGCCCTGGCACCGGCTGGCGCTGCCGGGCTATGGGATCTGGCTGCGGCTGCGCGCCAGCACGACCCAGCCGCAGCCGTGGCCCAGGCCACCGCCGCTGCCGGTGCGGCCCGCAGCGACCAGGCCCGCGCGCTATGGCGGCCGCAGGTGCAGGTGCAGGTCAACGCGGGCGCAATGGGCGCCAGCAGCGACGTGCGGGGTGCGGCCTTTTCGGCCCCCGGCATGGCGGCAACAGGCGGCGTGGCCTTTTCCACCCAATCAGACCCCGGCACCGGCACCCGCTGGGCGCTGACGGCCCGCTGGCCCCTGTACAGCCCGCAGCGCAGCGCCCAGCAGCGCCAGTTGGATACGGCGGCCACGCTGGCCGACCTACAGGCCGCCAGCACCCGCCAGGCGCTGGATGTGCTGGTGGCCCAACGCTACCTCGACGCCGTGCAGGCCGGGCAGGCGCTGGCCGTGCTCAGGCGCCAACAAGAGGCCACCGAGCGCGCGCTGCAAGAAGCGCAAGACCGCTTCCGCCTGGGCGACACCCCCGTGACCGATGTGCGCGAGGCCCAGGCCCGTGCTCGCGCGCTGGTTGCGCAGGTGCTGGACGCCGATCTCCAGCATCAGCAGGCGCGCCAGGCACTGGCCGCGTCGACGGGCACCGATGGGTCCGAGCCGCTGGAGGGCCCCGTGCCCGTGGAACAACTGCCCGCCCTCCCCCCGCTGGTGCAATGGCTCGAACAGGTCGAGACCCGCCACCTGGGCCTGCGCCAGCAACAGCAGGCTGTGGCGCTGGCGCGTGCGCAGGCTGCCGAGGTGGGCCGCGGCAGCGGTGTGGCGCTGGACCTGGTGACCCAGGCCAGCCGCGAGCACCTGAGCGGCAGTGGCCGCTATGGTGCGGCCAGCGCATCGGCCAGCCAGCAGATGCTGGGCCTGCAGCTCACGGTGCCGCTGGGCACTGGCGGCCTGCGCCCGGCGCAAGAGCGCGAGCGGCTGGCTCTGGTCGCGCAGGCCGAGGCCGAATATCAGCGCCTGCGCCAGCAAGTGCTGCTGCAGGCCCGCCAGGGCTGGCAACAACTGAACGCGGCAGCCGTGCACAGCGCCGCATTGCAGGCCGCTGCCGACGCGAGCCGCGTGCGCCGTGAGGCCACCGAACTGGGCCACCAGGTGGGTGACCGCACCACGCTGGATGTGCTCTTGGCCCAGCACGACGAGGCCGCCGCACAACTGGCGCTGCAGCAGTGGCAGGCCCGTACAGCGCTGTTGCGACTGCAGATGCTGGCCCTGGGTGATGCGCTGGACGACGCCGCGCTGCGCGCGGCAACAGCTCCTACCGCTGCCCTGCACCGTGCAGAGTCCGCACGTTGACTTCGATCAAGGAGCTTCCATGTTCTCCACCGCATCATTGCCCGACCATGCTCAGATCACCGTCGTGGACGTTCGCTCGCCCGGCGAGTTTGCCGCCGGCCACATCGACGGCGCCATCAACCTGCCGCTCGACCGTTTGGCCCAGGATGCCGCCCAGTGGCTGCCCCACAAGCAGGCGCCGCTGGTGCTATGCTGCCTGTCGGGTGCACGTTCGGGCCTGGGTGTGCAAGTGCTTCGCCAGCAGGGCTATGAAAACGTGGTCAACGGCGGCGGCGTGGGCACTGTGGCGGTGCAACTGGGCCGCCCCATCACGCGCGACTGAGCCACGGCCTGTCTTGCCATCAACGGAGTTCCCATGAGCGAATCTCTGGTCACCATCGAGCTGCGCCAGCAGCAGGACTATGCCTTCGACGTGCAGTTTGGTGGCACCGTGCCGCCGCTGCGTACTGACGAACCTGCGCCGCTGGGCGCGGGCACCGGGCCTTCACCTGTGCAACTGCTGTGCGCCGCCGTGGGAAACTGCCTGAGCGACTCGCTGCTGTTTGCGCTGCGCAAATTCAAGCAAAACCCCGATCCGCTGCGCTGCACCGTGCAGGCGCAGCTAGGGCGCAACCCCGCAGGTCGGCTGCGCGTGCTGGCCATCGAGGCCACCTTGCACCTGGGCGTGCCAGCCGCGTCGCTGGCGCACCTGGACCGCG
>JBKBUN010000074.1:0-15071 GCA_046289925.1 Burkholderiaceae bacterium
TACTTCGAGAACGAAAAGGGCGAAATCACCGCCAAGCGCTTGTCGTATGGTGCGCGCGCCATCAATGCCAGCGGCCTGAGCGCACTGCCCAAGACGGTGTTTCCGGGCGGCGCGCTGGTAGGCTGCGACGCAGGCTTCCTGAACGTGAGCCGCATCAAGGGCAGCCATGCCGCCATCAAGACCGGCATGCTGGCCGCCGAGGCTGCCTACGACGCTGTGGTCGCCGGCCGCCGGCAGGACGAACTGAGCGCCTACCCGGCTGCGTTCGAGCAGAGCTGGCTCTACACCGAGCTGAACAAGGACCGCAACTTCAAGAACTGGTTCCGTTACGGTCTGACAGTGGGCACGCTGATGAATGGCTTCGAGCAGTTCGTGCTGCGCGGCCATATTCCGTGGACACTGCACCGCGAGAAGCCCGATCACGCCTACCTGAAGCCCGCAGCCGAATGCAAGCCCATCGTCTACCCCAAGCCCGATGGCAAGCTCACCTTCGACCGTCTCTCCAGCGTATTCATCAGCAACACGAACCACGAAGAACAACAGCCTTCGCACCTGACGCTCAAGGACGCGAGCGTGCCGGTGAACATCAACCTGGCCAAGTATGCGGGCCCTGAAGCGCGCTACTGTCCGGCCGGTGTGTACGAATTCGTGCCGGACGAGGCCAAGGGCGGCAATGCGCAGCGTCTGCAGATCAACGCGCAAAACTGCGTGCACTGCAAGACCTGCGACATCAAGGACCCGACGCAGAACATCGTGTGGGTGACGCCCGAAGGCGGCGGTGGCCCGAACTACGCGGGCATGTAAGCCCCACGGCATGCGCGTGCCGTTCTCAAAAGCCCGCCTCGGCGGGCTTTTTTGTGCGTGCGGCGGGGCCGTATCTCAGCGCCTGCGGTCTCGCCAGCATCCGACAGCTTGTTGGTGCACTTCGAGATCCAGTTCACCGCCGCCTGGTCGTAAGCCTGCGGCTCCAACCGGCACGGTCATTTAGCCAGTCGATGCACTCCCCACAGGCTCCTAGGAGCCTGTCGGACTTGGGAATCGTCGGCTGCAAATGGGCCTCAGCGGCCCATTTTTCACCGTCTTTTGGCCCCATAGCCCCGCTATGGGGCTGCAAACACGGCGAAAACTGTCCTCGCTGGGGCTCATTTTCGCTTTCGACGCCCCAAGCCCGACAGGCTCCTAGAAACCGCAGTTGGATGCGCCCGCCAGTGCCGTGATCGGCGCGCCAGGCAAGGCGAGACGACGCGGCGCACTCCTGTGCGCAAGAAGGAACAACGCCGCATGGCGCGCCGAGCATGGTGCTGGCGGGCGCATAGCGCTTTCACCCAGAAGGTGAGCGTGCCCACAAGGCGCAACTTCAACGGACATCAAAACTTTTCGGTGCGAACAAGCGGTCAACTGCGGTTTCTAGGTTCAAGGGTCTGCAAACACACCCATTGCCTCCCGCATTCAGGCAAGATCCAACAAAGAGGTGGCAAACCATGAAAAAAGCCCCGCTGAGCGGGGCTTTTTCCGTTGGAGATCAATCGATCAGTTGGAGCGGGTGCCCACCACTTCGATTTCCACGCGACGGTTCTTGGCGCGACCTTCAGCGGTCTTGTTGTCAGCCACAGGCTGCTTCTCGCCCTTGCCTTCGGTGTAGACACGGTTCTTTTCGATGCCCTTGGAAATCAGATAGGCCTTCACGGCTTCGGCACGGCGCACCGACAGCTTCTGGTTGTAAGCATCAGAGCCGATGGAGTCGGTATGGCCCACGGCGATGATCACTTCCAGGTTGATAGCCTTGACCTTGGACACCAGGTCGTCCAACTTGGCCTTGCCTTCAGCCTTCAGCACCGCCTTGTCAAAGTCGAAGAAGGCGTCAGCAGCGTAGGTCACCTTGGTGGCAGCGGGCGGCTTGGGAGCAGCTGCGGGAGCGGGCGCGGCAGCCGGTGCGGGGGCTGCGGCCGGAGCAGGTGCAGCAGCCGGCGCGGGTGCAGGTGCGGCGATTGCGCCGTCGCAACCAGCAGCGGCCGTTGCAGGCGTCCAGTTGGCATCGCGCCAGCAGTACTCGTTCGTACCATTCTTCCAAACTTGACCGGAAGCGTTGCGCCAGTTGTCCACGGTTTGTGCACCAGCGGCGGTTGCAAGCGCTGCAGAGGCAAACAACATCGCCACTTTGTTCAGTTTCTTCATGGTTCTCCTCTTGGGGAAAAAGCCGCAGCCGCGCTGCGAATCGGGGACGCTCAGGGTGACCATCACCAAAAACGTTCATTTGATTGTGCCATACGTAACACAGTGGGTGCGATTGGATCGGTCCACTGTCCATAGGACAAAACCGGAATCCCGCCAACCTGTTGCGACGGCGCTACAAAAGCTTGCGCCTAAAATGGGTGCCCTTTGCCGCATCGATCGCGCCCATGAACCAGTTCGCCAAAGAAACGCTGCCCATCAGTCTCGAAGAGGAAATGCGCCGCAGCTACCTCGACTACGCCATGAGCGTGATCGTAGGTCGCGCGCTGCCCGATGCGCGCGATGGCTTGAAGCCCGTACACCGCCGCGTGCTCTACGCGATGCACGAGCTCAACAACGACTGGAACCGTCCGTACAAAAAGTCGGCGCGTATCGTCGGCGATGTGATCGGTAAGTACCACCCACACGGCGATCAGTCGGTGTATGACACGATCGTGCGGATGGCGCAGGATTTTTCGATGCGCCACATGCTGGTGGACGGCCAGGGCAACTTTGGCTCGGTGGACGGTGACAACGCCGCTGCCATGCGGTACACCGAAATCCGCTTGGCCAAGATTGCGCACGAGATGTTGGCCGACATCGACAAGGAAACCGTCGATTTCGGGCCCAACTACGACGGCAGCGAGAAAGAGCCGCTGGTGCTGCCCAGTCGCTTGCCCAATCTGCTGGTCAACGGGTCGGGCGGTATTGCCGTGGGCATGGCCACCAACATCCCGCCGCACAACCTCAACGAGGTGGTGGACGCCTGCCTGCACCTGCTCAAGAACCCGGACGCCACGGTGGACGACCTGATGGAGATCGTGCCGGCACCCGACTTCCCCACGGCCGGCATCATTTACGGCATCAATGGCGTGAAGGAAGGCTACCGCACGGGGCGCGGCAAGATCGTGATGCGCGCCAAGTGCCATTTTGAGGACATCGACAAGGGCCTGCGGCAGGCGATCATCGTGGACGAGCTGCCCTACCAGGTCAACAAAAAGACCCTGCAGGAGCGCATGGCCGAGCTGGTGCACGAGAAGAAGCTCGAAGGCATCAGCCACATCCAGGACGAGTCGGACAAATCCGGCATGCGCCTGGTGATCGAACTCAAGCGCGGCGAAGTGCCCGAGGTGGTGCTCAACAACCTGTACAAGCAGACGCAACTACAGGACACCTTCGGCATGAATATGGTGGCGCTGGTCGATGGCCAGCCGCGCCTGTGCAACCTCAAGGACCTGATCAGCGTCTTCCTGCAGCACCGCCGCGAGGTGGTCACGCGGCGCACGGTGTTTGAGCTGCGCAAGGCCCGCGAGCGCGGTCATGTGCTCGAAGGCCTGGCGGTTGCCCTGGCCAACATCGACGACTTCATCGCCATCATCCGCAATGCCCCCACCCCGCCCGTGGCCAAGGCTGAACTGATGAATCGTTCGTGGGACAGCCAACTCGTGCGCGAGATGCTCACCCGCACGCGCGCCGACGGCGGTCAGGTGAATGCCGACGATTACCGTCCGGAGGGCTTGGAACGCGAATTCGGCATGGGCCAGGATGGCCTCTACCGACTGTCTGACACGCAGGCTCAAGAGATTCTGCAGATGCGTCTGCAGCGCCTGACGGGACTGGAGCAGGACAAGATCGTGGCCGAGTACAAGGAAGTCATGGCGGTCATCGAAGACCTGCTGGACATCCTGGCCAAGCCCGAGCGCGTGTCGGTCATCATCGGCGACGAGCTGAGCGCGCTGCGCCAGGAGTTCGGCCAGCACAAGCTGGGCATGCGCCGCAGCGTCATCGAGTACAGCGCCCAAGACCTCTCCACCGAAGACCTGATCACACCCACCGACATGGTGGTCACGCTCAGCCACGGCGGCTACATCAAGAGCCAGCCGCTGTCGGAGTACCGCGCCCAGAGGCGCGGCGGCCGCGGCAAGCAGGCCACAGCCACCAAAGAGGACGACTGGATCGACCAGCTCTTCATCGCGAACACGCACGACTACATCCTGTGCTTTTCCAACCGCGGGCGGCTGTACTGGCTCAAGGTGTGGGAAGTTCCCTCGGGCTCACGCGGCTCTCGTGGCCGCCCGATTGTCAACATGTTCCCGTTGGTCGAAGGCGAGAAGATCACGGTGGTGTTGCCACTGACGGGCGACATGCGCACCTTCCCGGCTGACCGGTATGTGTTCATGGCCACCAGCATGGGCACCGTCAAGAAGACCGCACTCGACGAGTTCAGCAACCCGCGCAAAGGCGGGATCATTGCGGTCAATCTGGACGAAGGCGACTATCTCATCGGCGCGGCCCTGACCGATGGGCAGCACGATGTGATGCTGTTCAGCGACGGCGGCAAAGCCGTGCGCTTTGACGAGAACGACGTGCGCCCGCTGGGCCGCGCAGCCCGCGGCGTGCGCGGCATGATGCTGGAAGACGGCCAGAGCGTGATCGCCATGCTGGTGGCCGAAGACGAAACCCAGAGCGTGCTCACGGCCACCGAAAACGGCTACGGCAAGCGTACGAGCATCGTCGAATACACGCGCCACGGGCGCGGCACCAAGGGCATGATCGCCATCCAGCAGAGCGAGCGCAACGGCAAGGTGGTAGCCGCCACGCTGGTGCATGCCGACGACGAGATCATGCTGATCACCGACAAGGGCGTGCTGGTGCGCACGCGGGTGTCCGAGATCCGCGAACTTGGCCGCGCCACGCAGGGCGTGACACTGATCGCGCTGGACGAAGGCTCCAAGCTCAGCGGACTGCAGCGCATCGTCGAAAACGATGCCCAGGCGACCGAAGCGGCCGAGGGCACGGAAGGCGCCGAGGGTACGGGCGGCAACCTGCCAGCGGCAGACGCCGACGCACAGAACGGCGACAACACCTAAAGCCCCGCACGGCACGGGAGCCGCAGCCTGCCACCAGCGCTGACAGGCGCTATCAAATCAATAGCTGCTCGTGCTTATTAAACAAGCACGAGCAGCCTAAAAGACTTAGAACCCATGAACCGCCCTTACAACTTCTCCGCCGGCCCAGCGGCCATTCCAGAGGAAGTGCTGCAGCAAGCTGCGGCCGAAATGCTCGACTGGAACGGCAGCGGCATGGGCGTGATGGAGATGAGCCACCGCGGCAAGGAGTTCCTGTCGATCTACGAGCGGGCCGAGGCCGACCTGCGCACGCTGCTGGCTGTACCGCCGGAGTTCCGCATTCTTTTCATGCAGGGTGGGGGGCTGGCCGAGAACGCCATCGTGCCGATGAACCTCTCGCGCGCCGGCGTAGTCGATTTCGTGGTCACCGGCAGTTGGAGCCAGAAGTCGCAAAAGGAGGCGCGCAAATACGCATCGGAAGTGCACATTGCAGCCAGCTCCGAGGACAGCGGCTTCACCACCCTGCCCGACCCGGCGAGTTGGTCGCTCAGCCGCGGCGCCAGCTACCTGCACCTGTGCAGCAACGAAACCATCCATGGCGTGGAGTTCCACACCCTGCCCGATCTGCGCGCGCTGGGCAGTGACGCTCCGCTGGTGATCGACTTTTCCTCGCATGTGGCATCGCGGCCGGTGGACTGGAGCCGCGTGGGCCTCGCCTTTGGCGGTGCACAGAAGAATCTGGGCCCGGCGGGCCTCACGTTGGTCATCGTGCGGGAAGACCTGCTCGGCCATGCGCTGCCGATCTGTCCCAGCGCTTTCGACTACCGCGTGGTGGCCGAAAACCAGTCGATGTTCAACACCCCGCCCACCTGGGGCATCTACATCGCGGGGCTGACGTTCCAGTGGATCCTGCGCCAGCGCGAAGGCGCGCTGACCGGCGTGGCGGCACTGGAGGCGCGCAACCGCGCCAAGGCCGAACTGCTGTACCGCACCATCGACGAATCCCAGTTCTACTACAACAAAGTGGCTGTGCACTGCCGCTCGCGCATGAACATTCCGTTCTTCCTACGCGACGAGCGCCGCAACGACGCCTTTCTGGCTGGCGCGCGAGAGCGCGGGCTGCTGCAGCTCAAGGGCCACAAGTCGGTGGGCGGCATGCGCGCCAGCCTGTACAACGCCATGCCCATGGCAGGCGTAGAGGCCCTGGTGGCCTACATGCGAGAATTTGAAACTCAGCACGCCTGAGCCCCGAGACACGCCCCGCTTCATGACTACGCCTCAAGCCACACCGGAACTCGCCGCGCTGCGTTTACAGATCGACAGCATCGACCAGCAACTGCTCAGCCTGCTCAACCAGCGCGCCCTGGTGGCAGAGCGCGTGGGTGAGCTCAAGAAGCGAGAAGGCACGCCGTTTTTCCGGCCCGACCGCGTGGCCCAGGTGATCGAGAAGATCACCACCACCAACCCGGGCCCGCTCAAGGGCGCCCACGTCGCAGCCATATGGCGCGAGATCATGTCGGCCTGCCTGGCGCTGGAATCGCCCCAGCGCGTGGCCGTGCTCGGTCCCGAAGGTACCTTCTGCGAACAGGCGGCGATTGAATTCTTTGGTGGCGCGGCCGACCTGATGTACTGCGCCAACTTCGACGAGGTGTTCCATGCCACTGCAGCGGGCAGTGCCCAATACGGCGTGGTCGGCGTCGAGAACTCCACCGAAGGTGTGGTCACGCGATCGCTGGACCTGTTCCTGCACACACCGACGCATGTGATAGGAGAAGTCAGCCTTCTCGTGCGCCACAACCTGCTGCGCACCACCAATTCGCTGGAAGGCATCGACGTGGTGATGGCCCATCCGCAGGCGCTAGCGCAGTGCCAGGCCTGGCTGTCCAAACACCTGCCGCGCGCCGAGCGCCGGCCGGTGTCGAGCAACGCCGAAGGTGCGCGCCTGGCCACCACCAACCCAGCCTGGGCCGCACTGGCCAGTGAACGCGCGGCCACTCAATTCGGTCTGCATATCGTGTCCCACGCGATCCAGGACGACGCCTACAACCGCACGCGCTTTGCAGTGATCTGCCTGCCGCACACATTGGACACACCTCCACCCTCGGGCCGCGACTGCACCAGCCTGATCGTCTCCGTGCCCAACCGCCCGGGCGCGGTGCACGACCTGCTGGTGCCGCTCAAGACACATGGCGTCTCCATGACGCGCTTCGAATCCCGCCCAGCCCGCACGGGCCAATGGGAGTACTACTTCTATATCGACATCGACGGACACCCCGCCCAGGACCATGTGGCCAAGGCGTTGGAGGAACTGCGCAGCCTGTGCGCTTTCTACAAGGTGCTAGGCACCTACCCGGTGTCGTCATGACGGGATGGCCCAGGGCTTGCATGCCCATCCGCCGTCCCACAGCGGTGCTCGGCCTTTGCACTCCCGGCCAGCCGCCCCAAGGAATTCACCATGTTTGAACAACTAGGACTGATCGGCTGCGGCCTCATGGGCGGCTCCTTCGCCCTGGCCATGAAGAAGGCCGGTCTCGTCAAGCGTGTGGTGGGCTACAGCAAGTCGCCCTCCACCACCGACCGGGCACGCCAACTGGGCGTGATCGACATCGAAGCCCCCTCGGCACTGCTGGCCGCTGCTGGTGCTGACATCGTGTTGCTGGCCGTGCCCGTGTCGGCCACCGAAGCCACGCTCAAAGCCATCAAACACCTGGTCACGCCGCAGATGCTCATCATGGACGTGGGCTCTACCAAGGCCGACGTGGCACAAGCAGCGCGCCGCGCACTGCGCGACCAGGTCGGCTCATTCGTGCCGGCCCATCCCATCACTGGCCGTGAAGTGGCGGGCGTCGAACATGCCGAGGCCGAGCTGTACCAAGGTCGCCAGGTCATCATCACCCCCACCGAACGCACGCTCAGCGCCCATTTGCACAAGGCCGAAGAACTCTGGACTGCGCTCGGCTGTCGTGTGACGCAGATGTCGCCCGAGTCGCACGATGCGGCTTTCGCGGCGGTGAGCCACCTGCCCCACCTGCTGGCGTTTGCGCTGATGAACGCCATCACCAGCCAGGCCGAAGGCGACAACTACCTGACCCTGGCCGGGCCGGGTTTCCGTGATTTCACACGTATCGCAGCCAGCGATCCCAAGGTCTGGCGCGACATCCTGCTGGCCAACCGCGAGGAGGTGCTCGCCCAGTCGCAGCGCTTTCAGCAGGCGCTGCAGAGCCTGGAGAAAGCCATGCAGGAAGGCAACGCTCAATCGCTGGAAGACATGCTCACCCTGGCCAGTGAAACCCGCGCCCACTGGCGTATGGGCGCGCAGCGCGGCACCAAAATCCGCTAAAAGCCCGATGTACCGCACCGCTTTTCTCGATATTCCCCCGCTGCAGCAGGCCCATGGCACGGTTCAGTTGCCAGGCTCCAAAAGCATTTCCAATCGCGTGCTGCTGCTGGCAGCGTTGAGCGAAGGCACGACCGAGGTCCACGACCTGCTCGACTCCGACGACACCCGCGTCATGCTCCAGGCCTTGCGGGCGCTGGGCTGCGGCGTCCAACAGGCAGACGCGGTGGTCCGAATCACCGGCCTGGGTGGTCGTACGCCCCACAGCGGGCTGGACCTGTTCCTCGGCAACGCCGGGACGGCCATGCGCCCGCTCACGGCCGCGCTGGCGCTGCTCGGAGGTGAATACCGTCTGTCGGGCATCCCCCGCATGCACGAACGCCCGATCGGAGATCTGGTGGACGCATTGCGCCAACTAGGCTGCCAGATCGAATACCTGGGAACACCAGGCTACCCGCCGCTGCGTATCGCGCAGGCGGCTGGGCTGCCACCACTGGCGCTGGGTCAGCCGATTGCGGTCCGCGGCGATGTCTCCAGCCAGTTCCTCACCGCGCTGCTGCTGGCGCTGCCGCTGGTCAGCCAGTCGCAAGACATCGTGATCGAGGTGGTGGGAGAACTCATCTCCAAGCCCTACATCGCGATCACGCTGGAATTGCTCGCCCGCTTTGGGATAGTCGTGCGCCACGAGCAGTGGCAGCGCTTCACCATCCCTCGGGGCAGCCGCTACCGATCGCCCGGGAGCATGCACGTGGAGGCCGACGCGTCGTCGGCCAGCTACTTTGTTGCGCTAGGCGCAATTGCCGCGCACGAAGGTGTGCGTATCCAAGGCGTGGACCTGGACTCCATCCAGGGCGACATCCGGTTCACCGAAGCGGCGCGCGCCATGGGCGCTGTCGTCGAAGGCGGCCCCAACTGGCTACAGGTGCGCCGCGGCCGCTGGCCGTTGCAGGGAATCGATCTGGACTGCAACCACATTCCGGACGCCGCCATGACCCTGGCCGTCATGGCGCTGTATGCCGACAGCCCGACAACGCTGCGCAACATCGCCAGCTGGCGCGTCAAGGAAACCGACCGTATAGCGGCCATGGCCTGCGAGTTGCGCAAGCTCGGCGCGACGGTGGAAGAAGGCACAGATTTCATCCGCGTGTTTCCGCTGCCCGCAGCGGCCGACTGGAAAGCCGCGAGCATCCACACCTACGACGACCACCGCGTGGCCATGTGCTTCTCGCTCGCAGCATTCAACCCTGCTGGCCTGCCGGTGCGCATCGAAGACCCGCGTTGCGTCGCCAAAACCTTTCCGGACTACTTCGAGACGCTGTTCAGCTTGGTCCAGACACCGCTCCCGCAGATTCCCGTGATCTGCATCGACGGGCCGACCGCGTCGGGCAAGGGGACCGTGGCCGCCGCAGTCGCAGAGCGCCTGGGATACGGCTTCCTCGACTCGGGTGCGATGTACCGCATCACCGCACTGGCCGCACTGCGCGCTGGCCTGGCGATTGACGCCGCCCACGAGCACGACATTGCGGCACTGGCCCGGACGCTACCGGTCCGGTTTGCCGAGGGGCGCATCTACCTGGACGGCGATGATGTCAGCGATGCGATCCGCACGGAAGAGGCCGGCATGAACGCCTCCCGTGTCTCAGCCCTTCCCGCGGTGCGACTGGCGCTGATGGATCTGCAGATCGGGTTTCGCCGCCTGCCGGGCCTGGTGGCCGACGGGCGGGACATGGGCACGGTGATCTTCCCGGATGCACCGCTCAAGGTGTATCTCACAGCGAGCGCCGCCCAACGGGCCGAACGCCGCTATAAACAATTGATTTCAAAGGGAATTTCCGCTAACATCGATGATCTTCGCGCCGATCTGGAGGCCCGCGATGCGCGGGACAGCACCCGTGCTGTGGCACCTCTTCAGCCGGCGCAAGACGCTCTGGTCCTGGACAACTCTTCGCTCACGATCGAACAGGCCGTGCAGCAGGTGCTGGACTGGTGGCTAGAGCGTCAGCCCGTGGCGGTGGCTGCCAAGGGCTGACACTGGCGCGTCCGGTCCATACGGACGCTTTTTTGCAACCCCAACCGCGGCACCTGCCGCAACACCACCGCAGCAGCCTTAGCAACAGTCGCAATGGTGCGCCTGGAAACCTGTCTGCGGTAAGGAAACACATGTCTGAATCTTTTGCCGCCCTTTTTGAAGAATCGCTGCAGCGCACGGAAATGCGTCCTGGCGAGGTCATCACCGCTGAGGTTGTGCGTGTCGAGCACAACTTCGTCGTGGTGAACGCCGGTCTCAAGTCTGAAGCCTACGTACCGCTGGACGAGTTCAAGAACGACAAGGGCGAGGTCGAAGTCCAAGTGGGTGACTTCGTCTCGGTGGCCATCGGCTCCATCGAAAACGGCTACGGCGACACGATTCTGTCGCGCGACACGGCCAAGCGCCTTGCATCCTGGATGGCACTGGAGAAGGCACTGGAGTCCGGCGAATTCGTCACCGGCACCACCAGCGGCAAGGTCAAGGGCGGCCTCACGGTGCTGGTCAACGGCATCCGCGCCTTCTTGCCTGGCTCGCTGATCGATACGCGTCCGATCAAGGATCTGACGCCGTACGAAAACAAGACCATGGAATTCAAGGTCATCAAACTCGACCGCAAGCGCAACAACGTGGTGCTGAGCCGCCGCGCTGTGGTGGAAGCCTCCATGGGCGAAGAGCGCGCCAAGCTGATGGAAACCCTCAAGGAAGGCTCCATCGTGCAGGGCGTGGTCAAGAACATCACCGAATACGGTGCCTTCGTGGACCTGGGCGGCATCGACGGCCTGCTGCACATCACCGACATGGCATGGCGCCGCGTACGTCACCCCTCCGAGGTGGTCACCGCCGGCCAGGAAATCACCGCCAAGATCCTCAAGTTCGACACCGAGAAGAACCGCGTGTCGCTGGGTCTGAAGCAAATGGGCGACGACCCCTGGATGGGCGTTTCGCGCCGCTATCCCCAAGGCACCCGTCTGTTCGGTAAGGTCACGAACATTGCCGACTACGGCGCATTCGTGGAACTCGAACCCGGCATCGAAGGCCTGGTGCACGTGTCCGAGATGGACTGGACCAACAAGAACATCGCCCCCAGCAAGCTGGTCTCGCTGGGCGACGAGGTCGAAGTCATGGTTCTGGAGATCGACGAAGACAAGCGCCGCATCTCTCTGGGCATGAAGCAGTGCAAGGCCAACCCCTGGCAAGAGTTCGCCCAGAACACCAAGCGTGGCGACCGCGTCAAGGGCCCGATCAAGTCGATCACCGACTTCGGCGTGTTCGTGGGCCTGGCTGCTGGTATCGACGGTCTGGTGCATCTGTCCGACCTGTCGTGGAACGAGCCTGGCGAAGTCGCGGTGCGCAACTACAAGAAGGGCCAGGAAGTCGAAGCCATCGTGCTGGCCGTGGACGTGGACCGCGAGCGCATTTCCCTGGGCATCAAGCAACTCGACAGCGATCCGTTCACCACCTTCGTGACCGTGAACGACAAGGGCCAGACGGTGACCGGCAAGGTCAAGACCGTGGATGCCCGTGGTGCCGAGATCGACCTGGGCCAAGACGTGGTGGGCTACCTGCGCGCTTCGGAAATCTCCCGCGATCGCGTGGAAGACGCCCGCAACGTGCTCAAGGAAGGCGACGAAGTCACCGCTGTGGTGATCAACGTGGACCGCAAGACGCGCAACATCCAACTGTCGATCAAGGCCAAGGACGCTGCCGACCAGCAAGAAGCCATGGCCAACCTGTCGCAGCAAGCCGCACGCGAAAGCGCCGGCACGACCAGCCTGGGCGCACTGCTGCGCGCCAAGTTGGACAACTCCGACAAGTGATCCCGCTGACGTGATCCGTTGAGCAGCGGGCGCCTCGGCGCCCGCTGTTGTTTCGGCCGCATGCCTCGACCCTACTTCGCTCCCAACCCTCTATGACCCGCTCTGATTTAGTCGAAGAACTGGCTGCCCGATTCGGGCAACTCACCCATCGGGACGCCGAGTTCGCGGTCAAGACCATCCTCGACGCTGTCAGCGATGCGCTGGTACGGGGGCACCGCATCGAGATCCGGGGCTTTGGCAGTTTCTCGGTGACACGACGCCCCCCGCGCATGGGCCGCAATCCGCGCAGCGGCGAGGCCGTCGCCATACCCGAGAAGCGCGTTCCGCACTTCAAGCCGGGCAAAGCTCTGCGGGAAGCGGTGGATCGCCGTACGGTGGAATTGCAGCAACAGGACGCCGCATCGCGCTGACCCTCGCCTGAGGTTCAGGCGCGGGTGCCTCAGGGCGCTCCACTGTCCGCCCGGAGTCTCTCGCACCGCCTAGAATCGGCGGACCACGGGGTGACGCATGAAATACCTTCTGTGGCTGCTCAAGGCAGCCATTTTTTTTACGCTGTTTGCCTTCGCGCTGAACAATCAGCAAGATGCCACTGTGCACTTCTTCTTCGGCACACAGTGGCGCGCACCGCTGGTCTTGGTGGTGCTCGCCGCCTTCACGCTGGGCTTGGTGGTAGGCGTGCTCGGCATGGTGCCGCGCTGGTGGAAACACCGCAGCGCGGCAAAGCGGTCGGTGATTGCCAACACGGCTGCGCCCGCCACGCCATCGTCCACACCGTCTGCCACGACCCATGGCACCGCATCAAGCGATCCCATCCATGGAATTTGATCTGACCTGGCTGCTGCTGGGCTTGCCGCTGGCCTTCATTCTGGGTTGGGCCGCGTCGCGCTTCGATCTACGGCAACTGCGCGCGGAGAACCGCAGCGCTCCCAAGGCGTACTTCAAGGGGCTCAACTACCTGCTCAATGAACAACAGGACCAGGCGATCGATGCATTCATAGAAGCTGTTCAGAACGACCCCGACACCTCCGAATTGCACTTCGCGCTGGGCAATCTGTTCCGCCGTCGCGGTGAATATGACCGCGCCGTGCGTGTGCACGAGCATCTTCTCTCGCGCGGGGATCTGAGCCGTAGCGACCGCGAGCGCGCGCAGCACGCGCTGGCGCTGGACTTTCTCAAGGCAGGCCTGCTCGACCGGGCCGAAGACGCCCTGCAACGCCTTGAAGGCACTCCGTTCGAAGCACAAGCGCGTCTGGCGCTACTGGCCATCTATGAACGGTCGCGCGACTGGGCGCAGGCCAGTGCCATTGCCGAAAAGATGCACGCAGCCGACCAGGGCGACTACAGCGGGCGCCTGGCGCATTACCTGTGCGAGCAGGCGCAGGCGCTGCTCAGCCAGGGCCAGCACGATGCGGCAGCGCGTCTTCTGGACGAAGCCATCGAGGCCGCGCCCCAGGCGGCCCGGCCGCGCATAGACCGTGCCCGCCTGTACCAGATTCAGGGCCAGCCAGCGCAAGCGCTGCAAGCGTTGGATGACCTTTGCAAACACGCTCCGAACGCGCTGCCCCTGGCCACCGGCCTGCTGTTGGATGTCGCGCGCCAAACTGGGCGCACGAACACCGCGCGCCAGTGGCTAGAGGCGCATTACGAACGCACTGCGTCGCTGGATGTGCTGGAGGCGCTGGTCCAGCTCGACGCGATGGACGGTGGCAATGGCCCGGGTCGCGAACGCTATGTGACCCACCTGGCCCGTGAGCGCTCTCTGGTTGCCGCAACGCGCTGGCTGGCGGGCGAGCGCCTGGAGCGCGAGGCTCTCCACCCTCCGGTGCAGCAGGCGCTCGAACACGCAAGCAAACCCCTTACGCGCTATCGCTGCGCTGCCTGCGGTTTCGAGGCTCGGCAACATTTTTGGCAGTGCCCCGGCTGCCAGAGCTGGGACAGCTACCCAGCCCGCCGCGTGGAAGAACTGTGACGCCGTATTGGATGGACTCTCGGAGGCGTTGCCACCTCGGCCGCCCCCTTCGTCCGAAGGCCCACTGCGCTTGCGGATTGCATCCGCGCTGCGCGGCTGCCAAGGCGCTGTGGCGCACGCGATGCACCGTTAGCATGCGCGATGTCACCGTACGCACTGCCCCAAGGAGATTCGCTGCATGTTTGCTCGCCTGATTGCTCTGATCGCTCTGTGCCTGTCGCTCAACGCGTGGGCCGCCGTGGATGCCAACAAAGCGAGCGTGGCGGAATTGGACGGCGTCAAGGGCATTGGCCCCGCGATGTCGGCGCGCATCGTGACCGAGCGTGAAAAGGCCCCTTTCAAAGACTGGCACGACTTCGCCCAACGCGTGAGCGGAGTGGGCGAAAAGACGGCCGAGAAACTGTCAGCCGAGGGCTTGACCATCAATGGCCGCAAGTTCAGCGCGGCGGCATATGCCAAGGCCCAGGCCCGTCAAGACAAAGCCAAGAACAAGGCCGACAACACTTCAGCAGAGCGCAAGCCCGCCAGCAAGCCGGCAGGCTCTGCACCAGAGGCTGCACCGACGCACCCCGCCCTGGGCACAGCGGCTGCCACGCCCCCTGCCGTCGCCGCTTCGCGCTGATCAGCTTTCCTGGGGGCTCGCACTTGTCGGCGCCCCCACACCACCGCTGTCCCCTCTGCTATCCCAGAACGGGGGGCGCGGCCTTGCCCTTGCAACAGGAGGCTTGCAGGCTGTGCAATGGCCCGTCGCCTCCCATCGCCTCTGTGCGGCACACCATTCAACCTAGGAGCCTGTCGGACTTGGGAATCGTCGGCTGCAAATGGGCCGCAGCGGTCCATTTTTCACCGTCTTTTGGCC
>JBKBUN010000075.1:0-15021 GCA_046289925.1 Burkholderiaceae bacterium
GTTTCGACCCTGCGCTTCTAGCGCAGGCCCGCAAGCGCATCGCGGCTGCCACAGAAACCTGGTCGGCATTGGCAGGTGGTGATCGCAACAAGATCAAGCCCGCCTCGGATCAGTTCAGCCTGGTGTGCGATTCGCTGCGCAAGCTGCATCCGGGCAGCGAGCCCCTGGCGGCCGCACTGGGGCGCGCCGTGGAGTCGGTCGTGCGAAGCGGTGAGCCCCCTTCGCCTGCGCTGGCCATGGAAGTGGCCACTTCGGTGCTGTATCTGCAGGCGGCTTTTGAAGAGCTGGATGCCGCGGACGAGCAGATGGCTGTCCGCGCCAGCCGTCTGGCAGAGCGCTTGGATGCGGTTGGCGGCGGTGCCGAACCCGAACCTCTGGAACCCTGGATGGAGGAGCTCTACCGCCGCGTGAGCGACAACCAGACCATGGGCAGCGTGGTGGATGAGCTGCGCTCGACCTTGGGAGAGGTGGAAAAAGCGCTCGACCAATTCTTCCGCAGCCCCACGGACGTCGCGCCGCTTGCGCCAGTATCCGGTCATCTCGCGCAGATGCGCGGAGTGCTTTCGGTGCTGGGGCTGGATCAGGCCTCGCTGGCCGTCGTGCGCATGCGTGACACGGTGGACCGTCTCGTGGTCAACGCAGTAGAGGAGCCCGAACGCCAGGCTTTGTTCGATAAGCTGGGCAACAGCTTGGGGGCGCTGGGCTTCTTGATCGACATGCTCAGCTACCAGCGCACCATGGCGCGCAAGCTGTTCGTGTACGACGAGGAACTCGACGAACTGCGCATTCTCACCGGCCGTGCGCGTGGCCGTGCGAGCGATCAGGCCGAAGAACTGCCGGCCAAGCTTGAAGAGCGCGCGCCCCTGCCGCTGCCCGATGTAGTGCCTCGTTTCCCGGTAGAAGAGCCCATCAGTGCGCCTACCGACTTTGCGCTGCTCGACATGCCGCCCGAACCGGCCGCATCGCCTGCGCCCGACCTGGCCCCAGAACTCCATTTCGATGCGGCCTCCAAGCCTGCGCCCGAGGCTGCTGCCCAGGCTGCAGAACCCGCCTTGCAGGCGGTGCCCGCAGCGCCGGTTGCTGCGCCTGCCGCCCCTGTGGCGGCCGAGACAGAGGTCGAAGACGAACTGCTCGAGATCTTCCTTGAAGAGGCGCGCGAGGTGGTGGGCAATGGCCTGGGCGCGATTGCCTCGCTGGAAGCCGAGCCCGGCAACCTGGGCGAGCAAACCACGCTGCGCCGCGCGTTCCACACCCTCAAGGGCAGTTCGCGCATGGTGGGCCTCAACGACTTTGGCGAAGCCGCCTGGTCGATGGAGCAGGTGCTCAACGCCTGGTTGGCCGAGCAAAAGCCGGTTCAACCACCCTTGTTGGCGCTGTCCACCCAGGCCCTGCAGTTGTTCGCCCGCTGGGTCGACGACATTGCGGCCGGCCAAGCGGGCGCGTGGGATCCGCAGATGTTCCGCCGTTCGGCGGACATGATGCGACTGGAGGGGCGTTTTCTGCCGCTGGGCGATGCGTCTGGCGATCCGGTCGATCAGCCCCCGGCGGCGCAGCCAGATCCTGCGGCCTCAGCGGTTGCTCTGGTCGAGCCCAGCCCGGCTGCCGATTCGCTGGAAACCCTGCCATTGGAGCCAGATGCCGACGATACCGACCCGTTGGCGCATGTGGACTTTGCCTCCACCGAGATTGGCGAGGAGCGTCCCGCAGAACCGGTGGTGGCAGAAGCGCTGCCGCCGGTGGCCGAAGACATCGATTTCTCGGTGTTCGAGGCTGCAGTGCAAGCCGATGCGCAGGCCGCTGCGGCGGCGGCAGGTGCCGCCCCGGACGCCAACGCGATCGACCTTGAACTGCCCGACCTGGTGCTGCCGGATGAGTCCGATGCGGTGATTGCTGCGCCGGACATGGCTGCGCCGCAGGTGCCTACAGACGGCACCATCGAACTGCCCAGCCTGGATCAGCCGGACGATGTCGCGCCCTCTGTGGCCGCCGCAACTGGCGAGGATGCGCAGGCGCTGGATCTGTTGCCCGACCTGCCACTGGACGATGGCGCACCCGCCGCGGGTGTGCACACCGAGGAGTCCGCGTCACACGCCGTGGTGGACGATGTGGTGGATCTTGGCCAGGCCTTGCAGCCCGAAGCCAACGCAAGCCTGCAGGATGCAGAAGTCGCACCCGATGCGATCGCTGCGGAATCGCTGGACGCCCTGCCTGATGAAGGCCCGGCGGCGCAAGCTACAGCCGATGAGGCGCGGGCAGAGGAGGATGTGGCCGACACATCGGCAGAATCTGCAGTGTCTGCGACCGGAGCCGAGGCTTCGGGCGATGAGGCCGTGAAGGTCATCGAAAGTCTGCGCATTGGCATCCCGCTGTACAACGTGTACCTCAACGAGGCCGACGAATGGTCGCGCCGCCTTGCCACCTGTCTGCAGGAATGGGCGCTGGAACTGCACGAGCCGCTGCCCGATACCGCTGTGGCGCTGGCCCATTCGCTGGCGGGCAGTTCGGCCACGGTGGGTTTCTCTGCGTTGTCGGAGCTGTCCCGTCTGCTGGAGCATGCGCTGCAGCATGTGCAGTTGCAAAGCCGTGGCACCGAAGTCCAGGCCCGGGCGTTCCTCGAGGCGTCGGAGGACATCCGCCGCCTGCTGCACCAGTTTGCGGCCGGTTTCCTCAAAGAGCCCCAACCGGCAGTGCTGGAAGCGTTGCGCGAAGTGCTGGCCACCGAGGTGGATTCGGGCCTGTCGGCGCTTGCCGACGAGTCGGCGCGGGCGGTGCTGCCTTTCGAGGCAGAGGAGGCGTTGCTGGCCACCGCCGAGAGCCTGCCCGCAGAGCCCGAAGCCGAGCCCGTGCCTCAAGCCGCTGCGCCCGCCGTGGTGCCTGGTTATGTGGCCCCTGCGCTGTCGACCCGTGACGCAGCCGAGCGCGACGCCGATCAGCGTTTGGACGATGCCATCGCCCACGCGGTGGCGCTGGCCTCCGATGTAGACGACGACATCGATGCGATCGACGTCATCGATCCCGATCTCTTCCCGATCTTCGAAGAAGAGGCTGCCGAATTGCTGCCCCGTCTGGGTGGAGCTCTGCGCCAGTGGTCAGCAAATCCTGAGCACGGTGCTTCGCGCACCGAGGTGCTGCGGGCTTTGCACACGCTCAAGGGCAGTTCCCGTCTGGCGGGGGCCATGCGCTTGGGCGAAATGGCCCACCGCCTCGAATCGGCCATCGAGCAGCTCGACCCCGAAGCCGTCACCTCCGAGCAGATCGATCCCTTGCTGGTGAGTCTTGACGCTCTGCAAGCCAGCTTCGACGCACTGCGCGTCATCGGCGAGCAGGGCTCACCCGACGCGCCGGTGGTGCTCGCCCCCCCTGCAGTGGCACCTTCGGCTGCGGCCAAACCACCGTCTTCGGCAGATGCGTCGGACGCCTCTGCCGCTCGGGTCGCGCCGGCAGCGCCGCTGGCACGCCCTGTGGGCGTCACGCAGCTGCAACCGGCGCGCGCAGCGGCCAACCAGTCGGTGCGTGTGCGCGCCCAACTGCTCGACCGTCTGGTGAACCAGGCGGGCGAGGTGCTGATCAGCCGCTCGCGCCTGGATGCACGCCTGTCCCAGCTGCGCAGTTCGCTGCAGGACCTGTCGGGCAACCTGGACCGTCTGCGCCAGCAGCTGCGCGATGTGGAAGTGCAGGCCGAAACCCAGATGCAGTCGCGCCTTGCACAGTCCAAGGATTCGGCTGCGGGCTTCGACCCGCTGGAGTTCGACCGCTTCACCCGCGTGCAGGAGCTCACCCGCATGATGGCCGAGTCGGTGAACGACGTGGCCACCGTGCAGCGCAACCTGCAGCGCGCCATGGAAGGCGCAGAAGACGATCTCATCGCCCAAGGCCGCCAGGCCCGCGAGCTTCAACGCGATCTGCTGCGCACCCGCATGCTGGAGTTTGAAGGCATCGCCGAGCGTCTGTACGCCGTGGTGCGCCAGGCGGCCAAGGAAACCGGCAAGCAGATCAAGCTGGACATCACGGGTGGTTCCATCGAAATGGACCGCGGCGTGCTGGACCGCATGACCCCGGCGTTCGAACACCTGCTGCGCAACTGCGTGGTCCATGGCATCGAATCGCCCGAGTCGCGCACCGCAGCGGGCAAGCCCGCGGTGGGCACGATCACGGTGGCGTTGCGTCAGGAAGGCAACGACGTGTCGGTCGAGTTCCGCGACGACGGCGCGGGCCTGAACCTTGCCCGCATCCGCGACAAGGCCGTGGCCCAGGGGCTGGTTGCCCCCGATGCGCAGCTGTCCGCCGCCGAGGCGGCCAACCTGATCTTCATGCCGGGCTTCTCGACAGCCACCGAAGTGACCGGCTTGGCCGGTCGCGGCATCGGCATGGACGTGGTGCGATCCGAAGTGAACGCCTTGGGTGGTCGCATCGAGACCACCACCGAGCCCGGTCAGGGCACTTCGTTCCGCATGGTGCTGCCGCTGACCACGGCGGTGACGCAGGTGGTGATGCTGCGCGCGGGCGAGCTCACGATCGGCGTGCCCGCCAATCTGGTTGAGATTGTGCGCCGCACTTCGGTGTCTGATTTGGAGCAGGCCTACCGCAGCGGCAGTTTCGACGACGGGCTGGAGCCACTGCCCTTCTTCTGGGCAGGCGCTTTGCTGCAGGCTTCCACGCGCAGCACCGAGGCGGGCCACAAGACGCGTCCGGTGGTGGTGTTCCGAAGTGCTGCACAGCGCATTGCGATGCACGTGGACGAAGTGCTTGGCAACCAGGAAGTGGTGGTGAAGAACCTGGGGCCGCAGTTGTCGCGCCTGCCGGGTCTGGCGGGCATGTCGGTACTGGCATCCGGTGCTGTGGTGCTGATCTACAACCCTGTGGCCTTGGCCGCGGTGTATGGCGATCAGGTGCGCTCGGCCAGCGCGGGCCTGCCCGCGGTCATCGAGGCCGAAACGCCTGCCGCTGCCCGTGCGGCGGGGGCCATGCCCAGCGCGCTCACGGCGGGGCAGCAGGTGCCGCTGGTGCTGGTGGTGGACGACTCCATCACGGTGCGCCGCGTCACGCAGCGCCTGCTGCAGCGCGAAGGCTATCGCGTGGCGATGGCGGCCGACGGTCTGCAGGCACTCGAACGCCTGCAGGAAGAGCGTCCCACGGTGGTGCTGTCCGATATCGAAATGCCGCGCATGGACGGCTTCGATCTGGCGCGCAACATCCGCTCCGACGCGGCGCTGCGCGACCTGCCGATCATCATGATCACGTCGCGCATTGCTGAGAAGCACCGCGAGCATGCGATGGAGCTGGGGGTGAACCACTACCTGGGCAAGCCGTATTCCGACGAGGAACTGTTGAGCCTGATCCAGCACTACGCGCGCAAGGAAGCCGAGGCGACCAGCGCCGCCTGAGCCCCGGGCCCTGCACCCGCTTTGTGTGCCAGAGGCTCGCCGCTGCACCCGGCCGGGGCTCTGGGGGCCTCGGTACTGTGGGGACGGTTGGAGGCGGACCTGGCCGCGGACACTCCTGCCTGGGGCGTCGAAAGCGAAAATGGGCCCCAGCGAGGACCGTTTTCGCCGTGTTGGCAGCCCCATCGCGGGGCTATGGGGCCCAAAGACGGTGAAAAATGGACCGCTGCGGCCCATTTGCAGCCGACGATTCCCAAGTCCGACAGACTCCTAGGTTTAGAAGCGGCACAAAACGCAGAGAGAACGCAGAGAGTTCCACCGCCCCCCGCAAGAGCCGACCAGGCGGCGGGCCTGCAATGCCCCGATCCCGCACGGCGCTGGCCAGGTTCCAACTGGGCACCAGCTTCGCACGGGTGCAGCACAAGCACAGCAGCGGCCTCGAATCCAGCGCCCGTGAGCGGCCCTCACGTGCGGCAGGCCATCCGATCAGTTGCTGGCGGCAGTCGCCTTGACCACTGCGTAGCGCGCCAGCGTTTTCTCGCGTGCTGCGTCGTGTTGGACGATGGGTAGCGGATAGTCGCGCCCCAGCACCACGCCCGCATCGGCCAGTTCCAGCGGCCGGGCGCACCAGGGGGCGTGCAAGGCCTTGGCGGGCAGGCGGGCCAGTTGCGGCAGGTAGCGGCGGATGAACTTGCCGTCGGCGTCGAACTTCTCGCTCTGGCTCACCGGGTTGAAGATGCGAAAGTAGGGCTGTGCGTCGCAGCCGCTCGAACTGGCCCATTGCCAGCCGCCGTTGTTGGAGGCCAGGTCAAAGTCGTTGAGGGTGGCGGCAAAGTAGCGCTCGCCCCAGCGCCAGTCGATGCCCAGGTCTTTGACCAGAAAGCTCGCCACCACCATGCGCAGGCGGTTGTGCATATAGCCTGTCTGGTTGAGCTGGGCCATGGCCGCATCCACCAGCGGATAGCCGGTGCGGCCCTCGCACCAGGCGGCAAACAGGGCGTCGGCTTCGGGGCCTTGTTCCCAGGCAATGGCATCGTAGGCGGGCTTGAAGCTGCGATGCACCACGTGCGGCCAGTGGTGCAGGATTTGGGCGTAGAAGTCACGCCAGATCAGTTCGTTGAGCCAAGCCACGGCTCCGGCCTGGCCCGCTTGCGCCCGCGCATGCGCGGCGCGGGCCAGTTCGCGCACCGACAGTGTGCCAAAACGCAGGTGCACGCTGAGGTAACTGGGCCCTTTGACGGACGGGAAGTCGCGCCGTTCGTGGTAGTGGTCCATACGCGCCAGAAAGTCGTCCAACAGGGCGCGCGCACCGCTGGTGCCGGCGGCCAGCGGCAGTTCCACCGGCTCAAACCCCAGCGCCGAAATCGTGGGTGCCGGGGCCTGCAGGTCGGCGGGGCGGGGGGCCAGGCGGTGGGCCAGCGGTGCCACCGGTTGCTCGGCCAGCTGCGCGGGGGTGAGTTGGCGCAGCCAGGCGTTCTTATAGGGCGTAAAAACGCTGAACGGCCGGCCCGCCTGCGTGAGCACCTCGCTGCGCTCGAACACCACATGGTCTTTGACGGTGTGCAGCGCTATGCCCAGTGCAGCCAGGCGCGTGCGCACTTGGGCATCGCGCGCCAGGGCATAGGGCTCGTCGTCGTGGCTGGCGTACACGGCCTGTACGCCCAGGCGCTGCGCCAGCGCCGGGACGGCGTCTTCCGGCACGGCATGCAGCACGATCAGGCCTGCTTCGGCTTGCGCAGCCAGCGAGCGCAGCGTGGCGTCCAGCTCGACCACGGTGGCCTGCAAAAAAGCCACGCGTCGGTCGCGCCGGGGCAGGGGCTTGAGGATGTGGGGATCGAACACGAATACGCAATGCACTTGTGCGCATTGCGAGAGCGCCAGGTGCAGCGCCGCATGGTCGTGGGCGCGCAGGTCGCGACGCAGCCAGACAAGGCCGCGGGCCAGGGTGGGTTCCATCTTCACCGTTAAAATTGCGGGCAATGGCCTCTGATTCTGCGCCCATCAACCTGACCCATCATTTCCTGATCGCGATGCCCGGTCTGGCCGATGCGTCTTTCGCGCGCAGCGTGGTGTATTTGTGCGAGCACAGCGAGCGCGGCGCGCTCGGGCTGGTCATCAATAAGCCGTCGGACCTGAGCCTCAAGGGCCTGTTCGACAAGGTGGACTTGTCGCTGGGCCGCGAAGATCTGCAGCAGGCGCCGGTGTACCAGGGTGGCCCGGTGCAGACCGAGCGTGGCTTTGTGCTGCACGAGCCGCTGCTGCCGCCAGGTTTGGCGGACGATGAAACGCCCTACGCCTCCACCCTGCAGATTCCGGGTGGGCTGGAGATGACCACCTCCAAGGACGTGCTGGAAGCCTTGTCCACCGGCGCAGGGCCGCGCCGCGTGCTGGTCACGCTGGGCTATGCGTCCTGGGCTGAGGGACAGCTCGAATCCGAGATTGCCGAGAACGTCTGGCTCACCGTAGGCGCCGACCCGGCCGTGATCTTTGACACGCCGGCGGGCGAGCGCTACGACCGCGCGCTGGGCCTGCTGGGCCTGCAGTCCTGGATGCTGTCCCCCGAGGTGGGGCACGCATGAGCGGGCCGGTGCGACCGCCGTCTGTTCCTGCGCATTTCCAGACCTTTCTTGCTTTTGACCTGGGCCTCAAGCGCACCGGTGTGGCCGTAGGCACCCGCCTGCTGCGCACGGCCACGGCGCAGCCCACTATCCGTGCCGAAGGCGACGCCCGCTTCGCCCAGGTGGCCGAGCGCATCCGCGCCTGGCAGCCCGACGCCCTGGTGATCGGCGTGCCCTACCACCCCGACGGTGCGCCCCACGACAACACGGCGCGTGCGCAGAAGTTCGGCCGGCAACTGCACGGGCGCTTCAAGCTGCCGGTGTACGAAGTGGACGAGCGCTACAGCACCACAGAGGCCCGCGCGGCCGCAGCGGCCGATGCCGACGCGGCCTCGGCCTGCATCATCCTGGAGCAGTTTCTAAGGAGTCTTTCATGAGTGCCCCCCCGACCCCCGCCGCCGGCCGCCTAGAGCTGGATGCGGAAGCCCTGTACCGCGAACTGCTGCGCGGCGTGCGCCAGATGCTCACGCCCACCACGCACCTGGCGGGTATCACCTCGGGCGGTGCCTGGCTGGCCGAGCGCCTGCAGCGCGACCTGGGCCGCCAGGGTGCGCCCGGTGTGCTGTCGTCGGCCCTGCACCGCGACGACTTTGCGCAGCGTGGCCTGGCCGCCAGCGCGCAGACGGTGCTGCCCTTCGAGGTAGACGGCGCCGACGTGCTGGTGCTCGACGACGTTCTCTACACCGGCCGCACGCTGCGCGCCGTGCTCAATGAGCTGTTCGACTATGGCCGTCCGGCCAGCGTGCGCTTGGCCGTGCTGGTGGACCGCGGTGGCCGCCAGTTGCCCGTACAGCCCGACTTTGCAGCCGCGCGCGTGGCGCTGCCGGTCGCGCAGTCGCTGGCGCTGGCCCGCGCGGCCGACGGTACTTTTCACTTCCAAGTCAACGAGGCCTGACCGTGCTGCACAAGCGCAATCCCCAACTCAACAAGAACGGTGAGCTGATCCACCTGCTGTCGATCGAAGGGCTGCCGCGCGACATCGTCACGCACATCCTGGACACCGCCGCCAACTTCGTGAGCGTTCATGAGCGCGAGGTCAAGAAGGTGCCGCTCTTGCGCGGCAAGAGCGTGTTCAACCTGTTCTTCGAAAACAGTACGCGCACGCGCACCACCTTCGAGATCGCAGCCAAGCGCCTGTCAGCCGACGTGATCAACCTCGACATCGCGCGCAGTTCGGCCAGCAAGGGCGAGTCGCTGCTCGACACCATTGCCAATCTGAGCGCGATGGCGGCCGATCTGTTCGTGGTGCGGCATAGCGAATCGGGGGCGCCGTACCTGATCGCGCAGCACGTGGCTCCGCATGTGCACGTGATCAACGCGGGCGACGGGCGGCATGCGCACCCCACGCAGGGGCTGCTCGACATGTACACCATCCGCCACTACAAGAAGGAGTTTGCCAACCTTACCGTGGCCATCGTGGGCGACGTGCTGCACTCGCGCGTGGCGCGCTCGGATATCCACGCGCTGACCACGCTGGGCTGCGCCGAAGTGCGCGTGGTGGGTCCGCGCACGCTGGTGCCGGCCGACATGGCGCAAATGGGTGTGCGCGTGTTCCACACGCTCGAAGAAGGCATCAAGGACTGCGATGTGGTCATCATGCTGCGCCTGCAGAACGAGCGCATGAGCGGCGCGCTGCTGCCGTCGAGCCAGGAGTACTTCAAGAGCTTCGGCCTCACGCCCGAGAAGCTGCGCCATGCCAAGCCCGACGCCATCGTCATGCACCCGGGGCCCATCAACCGTGGCGTCGAGATCGACTCCGCCGTGGTCGATGGCCAGCAGAGCGTGATCCTGCCGCAGGTGACCTTCGGCATCGCTGTGCGCATGGCGGTGATGAGCATCGTCGCCGGGAACGAGGCCTGAGCCCTTGCGACCAATTGCTATAAGTTTGATAGCTGCTTGTGCTTCATCAATAAGCACGAGCAGCCTCTGGGGACCCTAAGCATGAAACTCTTGATCCAGAATGGCCGCGTGATCGACCCCGCCACCGGGCTCGACCAGGTGGGCGATGTGGCCGTGGCCGCTGGCCGCGTGGTGGGCCTGCAGCGTGCCCCGGCCGACTTTGCGCCGCACCGTGTGATCGACGCACGCGGCTGCTGGGTGCTGCCGGGCCTGGTGGACCTGTCGGCCCGCCTGCGCGAACCGGGCCACGAGCACGAAGGCATGCTCGAATCCGAAATGGCCGCTGCGGTGGCCGGGGGCGTGACCAGCCTGGTCTGTCCGCCCGACACCGACCCCGTGCTCGACGAGCCGGGCCTGGTGGAAATGCTCAAGTTCCGCGCCGAAAAGCTGCACCAGGCGCGGCTGTTTCCGCTGGGCGCGCTCACGCGCAGCCTGGCTGGCGAGGTGCTGACCGAGATGGCCGAACTCACAGAATCCGGCTGCGTGGGCTTTGGCCAGGCCGATGTGCCGCTGGCCAGCACCCAGGTGATGCAGCGCGCGCTGCAGTACGCGGCCACCTTTGGCTATACCGTGTGGCTGCGTCCGCAGGAGCTGCACCTGGGCAAAGGCGTGGCCGCCAGCGGCCCGCTGGCCACCCGGCTGGGCCTGTCGGGCGTGCCGGTGGCGGCCGAAACGATTGCACTGCACACCATTTTTGAGCTGATGCGCAGCACGCGCGGCCATGTGCACCTGTGCCGCCTGAGCAGCGCCGCTGGGGTGGAACTGGTGCGCCGCGCCAAGGCCGAGGGCCTGAACGTGAGCTGCGACGTGAGCATCAACTCCTTGCACCTGACCGACGTGGACATCGGCTTTTTCGACAGCCGCGCCCGCCTTTTGCCGCCACTGCGCCAGCAGCGTGACCGCGACGCCCTGCGCGCCGCGCTGGCCGATGGCACCATCGACGCGCTGGTCTCCGACCACAACCCGGTGGACGAAGACGCCAAGACCTTGCCGTTTGCCGAAGCTGAGCCTGGCGCCACCGGGCTGGAGCTGCTGCTGTCGCTGGCGCTCAAGTGGTCGCAGGACGACCGTGTGCCGCTGGCCCGCGCCATCGCCACCGTGACCAGCGAACCCGCACGCGTGCTGGGTCCGGCGCTGGGCACGCTGCGGGCCAGCGTAGGCCGCATTGCCGAAGGCGGCGTGGCCGATTTGTGCGTGTTCGACCCCCAGGCCGCCTGGACGGTCCAGCCCGAGGCGCTGCGCAGCCAGGGCAAGCACACGCCCTTTGGCGGCTACGAACTGCCGGGCCGCGTGCGGTGCACGCTAGTGGGCGGGCAGGTCGCGTTCGAGCGCTGACATGAAGCGGCTGCGCGCCGGCTGGCGGCTGCTGCGCCTGCTGGCCCACATCGCCCAGGGGCTGTGGATCGTGGCACTGCGCTTTCCGCGCCTGCCGCCCGAGCAGCAACAGGCCCATGTGCAGGCCTGGTCGCTGCAACTGCTGGCCCATGCGGGGGTGTCGTTGCGCGTGCAGGGCACGCCTGCGCTCACCGGGCCGGTGCTGCTCGTGGCCAACCACATCTCGTGGCTCGACATCCCGGTGATGCATGCGGCCCGCTACTGCCGCTTCGTCTCCAAATCCGACGTGCAAGACTGGCCGCTGATCGGCACCCTGGCCACGGCCGCGGGCACGCTCTACATCGAGCGGCGCTCGCGTCGCGACGCGCTGCGCATGGTGGGCACGCTGCGCGAATCGCTGGAGCGCGGGGAGGTAGTGGCCGTGTTTCCGGAGGGCACCACGGGCGACGGCCATGCATTGTTGCCCTTCCATGCCAACCTGATCCAGGCCGCGCTGGCCGCCGATGCGCCCGTGCAGCCCGTGGGCCTGCGCTTTGTAGACCGCGCCAGCCAGACCACCAGCCACGCGCCCCGTTACATCGGCGACGAAACCCTGCTGGGCTCGCTGTGGCGCACCCTCAGCGCCCGGCCCATCGAGGCCGTGGTGACGTTTGGTGCGCCCGAGCGCGCCGACGGGCGCGACCGCCGCGCGTGGACCGAGCACCTGCAGGCCACGGTGGACAGGCTGCGTCAGGCTTGAACCTAGAACCCGCAGTTGACCGCTTGTTCGCACTGAAAAGTTCTGATGCCCGTTGAACTTGCGCCTTGTGGGCGCGCTCACCTTCTGGGTGAAAGCGCTATGCGCCCGCCAGCACCATGCTAGCCGCCCCATGCGGCGTTGTGCCTCCTTGCGCACAGGAGTGCGCCGCGTCGTCTCGCCTTGCCTGGCGCGCCGATCACGGCACTGGCGGGCGCATCCAACTGCAGTTTCTAGGTTGAACGCAGGCCGCATCCGTGCGGGCTTTTTTGCTATTCAATCAGTAGCTGCTTGTGCTTGACTTTGCTGGGCTGCAGGCCGTTTTGGCTTGCGGCTTGCAGCGCTCAGACTGCACGCACCGGTGCCGCTGGGGCCGGGGCTGCGCCCGGCTGGGCGTTGCGCGCAAAGGTCACCACATGGTCCACCTGCGCACGGATGCCAATCCATTCGCCCACCGCATGGTCGTGGTGGCTGGGCACATGGGCCATCAACTGGTGGCCGCTGGCCAGCCGCAGCGTGTAGAGAAACTCCGAGCCGCGGAACGACTTGCGCTCGATGCGTGCCTGCACCGGCGAGTCGTCGTCGTGCACGATGTCGTCGGCACGCAGCAGCACATCGCATTCGCCACCGGGGTAGCAGGCGGGCAGCGGGCATTCAGCCAGGTCGGTCAGCTCGCCCAGCGGGGTCTGCACCACCACGTTGTGGCCGCGCTGCACCAGCGTGGCGGGGGCAAACACGCCGTGGCCGATGAACTCGGCCACGAAGCGCGTGGCCGGGCGGTGGTAGAGGGTGTAGGCGTCATCCCACTGGTGCAGACGGCCTTCGTGCATCACGCCAATGCGGTCGCCGATCGCAAAGGCTTCGAGCTGGTCGTGCGTGACGAACAGCGCCGTCGCTCCAGCCGCCTTGAGGATGCCACGCACCTCGTGCGCCAAACGCTCGCGCAGGTCCACATCAAGGTTGGAAAACGGTTCGTCCAGCAGCATGAGCTGCGGGCGCGGCGCCAGCGCACGCGCCAGCGCCACGCGCTGCTGCTGCCCGCCTGAAAGCTCGTGCGGGTAGCGATCGGCGTGTCCGGCCAGGCCGACGAGCGCCAACACCTCGGCCACGCGCGCGGCCTGTTCGGCGCGCGGCAGACGGTGGATGCCAAAGGCCACGTTGCGGCCCACGCTGAGGTGCGGAAACAGCGCGTAGTCCTGGAACACCATGCCGATGCGCCGCTGCTCGGGCGGCACGCTCGCGCCGGGGCGGCTCACGGCTTCGCCGGCCAAGCGCACCGCACCGTGGCTCACCGGTTCGAGCCCTGCCACCGCGCGCAGCAGCGTGGTCTTGCCACAGCCCGAGGGGCCAATGAGCACACCGATCTCGCCCGCGCGCAGGCCCAGCGTGACGCCGCGCACGGCCGGTTGCGGCTGCGCGCCGTAGCGCACGTCGAGCTGCGAGACTTCGAGGAACATCGCGCGATTTTAGGACGATAAGCAAATGCTTAAAATTCGCATTTGCATTGCGCGGCCTGCTTGCGGCGCTGCCCGCCCGGCGGCCCCAGGTCTGCGCAGGGGGCAGCCTGCTGTGCAATGCGGCCCAACCCGACGCCTGCCTCCATGCACCGACTCTTTCGCCTCCTGCGCTCTGCCGCCTTGCTCGCCCTGGCCGGGCTACTCGTGATGCCGGTGCTGGCCGTGTTCTCGGCCTGGTGGCCAGGCACGCCGGGGGGGGCCATGGCCGGGGCTATTCTGCGCGAAATGGCGTCCACGGTGCTGCCGCGCTATGCGGGCACCACGCTGTGGCTGGCGCTGTGGGTGGGGCTGGGGGCGGCTGTGGTGGGCACGGCCGCGGCCGCGGCCGTCACCCTGTTCGACTTTCGCGGACGGCGCACGCTCGAATGGATGCTGCTGCTGCCGCTGGCCATGCCCGCTTATGTGACGGCCTATGCGTACACCGACTTCCTGCAGTTCAGCGGCCCGCTGCAGGTGGGCCTGCGCGCACATTTCGGGCTCGAAGGCCGCCTGCTGCCCGAGGTGCGCAGCTTGGGCGGCGCGGTGTGGGTGTTCATTTTCTCGCTCTATCCCTATGTATACCTGCTGGCGCGCACGGCACTGAGCGAGCGCGCGCCCCAACTGATGGAGGCTGCGCGCCTGCTGGGCGCACCGCTGCCGCGGCGCATCCGCGCGGTGGCGCTGCCGCTGGCGCGCCCGGCCGTGGCGGCGGGCGTGGCACTGGTGCTGATGGAAACCCTGGCCGACTTTGGCGTGGCCAGCTACTTTGGGATTCAGACCTTCACCACCGGCATCTACAAGGCCTGGCTGGCCATGGACAACCGCTGGGCTGCGGCGCAACTGGCCACCATGCTGCTGCTGCTGGTGGTGGTGCTGCTGCAGTTGGAGCACCGCGCGCAGCAGCGCATGCGCTTTGCCACCCAGGGCGTGGCCCGCGCTAGCTCGGCCGAAGCACAGCCGCTGCGCTTGCGCGGGGGCTGGGGCGTGCTGGCGCTGCTGCTGTGCGCGCTGCCGGTGTTGATGGGTTTTGTGGCACCGGTGGCCTTCATGCTGCGGCCGTTGGCGGCCGACTGGTCGGTGCTGCCCTGGAATCGCTTTGTGGAATGGTCCTGGCACAGCGTGCGGCTGGGGGCTATCACTGCCGCGCTGGCTGTGGGCGTGGCGCTGGCGCTGGCGTTTGCCGTGCGCCGCCGCCCTGATGCGCTGACGCGCGGCGTGGTGCAACTGGCCAGCCTGGGCTATGCGGTGCCGGGCGCGGTGATCGTGGTGGGCCTGCTGCTGCCGGTGGGCTGGCTGCAGGCGGCGCTGCCGCACTGGGGGCTGGCGGCACTGGTCACATCGACCGCCGTCGGCATTGTCTGGGCCTACCTCGTGCGCTTTGCCGCGGTGGCGCTGCAGTCGGTGCAAAGCGGGTATGCGCGCATTCCACGCAGCCTGGACGACTCAGCCCGCATGCTGGGCATGGGGCCGGGGGGGCGGGTGGGGCGCGTGGCCGGGCCGCTGGGGCGCCGCGCCCCCCCGGCGGCGGGGCGGCGGGGGTGTGTGGTGGGGATGTA
>JBKBUN010000076.1:0-8761 GCA_046289925.1 Burkholderiaceae bacterium
TAGCTCCACTATGGGGCTGCAAACACGGCGAAAACGGTCCTCGCTGGGGCTCATTTTCGCTTTCGACGCCCCAAGCCCAACAGGCTCCTAGGCTCAATGCCTGGCCCGAAGGCCAGGCCGCATGTTCTGCGCGTTCTGCGCGGCGCTGTAGAAGTCGTCAAGCTGCGAGGCTTGTGGATATGCCCGAACCCATCTACGGCCTGGTGAGTATCGGCTTGGTAGATGACCTGCGCCATGTGCGCCGCAATGCGTGGCCTGACGACCCGGTGCCACCGTCGCGCGCGCTGTTGCCGGGGCGCCTTCTTCAGGCCGCGCTGCGGCTGCGCCCGGCCAACGACACGGCCTGCAGTGACAGGCCGTCGATTTCGTGGGTAATGCCCGACAGCACGTTGGCCACCACGGCAAACTCGCGCCCATGCTGACCGGCCCGCGCAGCGATGACCTGTGCGTTGAAGCTCACCACCTTGGCCTCGCGCGCCACGGTCTGGATGGAAGCCACGATGGCGCTGAGCTCACGCATCATCGAATCCGACCGTGCGCGCGTGATCTGGTCGAAGGCCGAGGTAGCCTTGTTCAGGGCTTCCAGCACCGGGTCGGTGCTGTCGACCAGCGTGGACAGCGCGTCTTCGGTGCGCGGGCTGCGGCTTTCGGCCAGCGCCAGCGTGCGGTCTGCCTGCTGCACGAAGGCGTCGATGACCGGCCCCACGCCCTGCGGGCCGGTGTAGACGGCGCGAATCGTCTGCGCGGCCGCGCTGTCAAGGTGTTCGGGTGTGGACTGCAGCCGCTGCTGGCTGTCGCGAAACAGTTGCAGGGCGCTGCGTGCGGCGTCCAGGTGCTTGGCGCTGCCTCCCGCAGCCAGCACAGTCTGCAGCACCAGCCGCTGGCTCAGCATGCGCTGGCGTGCGGCGATGTTGACCAGGGACATGTCGCCGTCGCGCGCAGGCGCAGCGGCGCGGTGGGCACCTTCGTGGTGGGCCGAGGACGATAGTGTGGTCATGGATCCCCCTGCGTTGAACCGGTGATGGGCACCGTCAAGCAAGCACCGCGCCAGCGCGTGGCACGGGGGCATCAGCCGTGGCGGCGTTCGGCCACGGTGGTATCGGGTTGGGCTACGGCTGCGACGCCGCGCACCACATCGCCCACCACGATCACCGAGGGGCTGCCCAATTGCGCGGCCGCTAGCGTAAGCGGCAGGCTGCCCAGGGTGCACACGGCATGGCGCTGTGTGGGCAGGGTGGCGTTCTGCACCACGGCCACGGGCGTGGCGGGGGGCAGACCTCCGGCCAGCAGTTCCTGCTGGATGTGGGCGGCACTGCTCACGCCCATGTAGATCACGAGCGTGAGCTTGGCGTCGCGCGCGGCGGCGGCCAGTTGCCGCCAGTCGGTGCCCGCGTCACCCGGCTTGGCATGGCCGGTGATGAACACCACGCCGTGCGCATGGTCGCGGTGCGTGAGCGGCGCGCCCAGCGAGGTCAGGCCCGCCAGGCCCGCGGTGATGCCGTTGACCACTTCGACCTGCACGCCGGCGGCGCGCAGGTGCTCCACCTCTTCGCCGCCACGCCCGAAGATGAACGGATCGCCGCCCTTGAGGCGCACCACCTGCTCGCCCGCCTGCACGGCGCTGAGCATGAGTTTTTCAATGAAGGCCTGCGGCGTGCTTTTGCAGCCACCGCGCTTGCCCACGTACACGATGCGCGCGGTGGGCGGGGCGTAGGCCACGATGGCGTCGCTCACCAGGTCGTCCACCAGCAGCACGGTGGCCGCCTGGATGGCCTTGAGCGCCTTGAGCGTGAGCAGTTCCGGGTCGCCCGGGCCTGCGCCTACCAGGGTGCACCGTCCCGGTGCATGCCTTGCGGCCAGGGAGGAGGGGGTCGTGGTCATGGCAGGTCTTTCAGGTCGTCAGGCCGCGGAGGCCAAGGGCCGGGTAGCAGGGATCTGCCCGGCCAGTCGCAAGATGTAGGCCACCTGGCGGGCAATCGCCTCAGGCACGGGCTGGGTGCCGTCGAGCACGGCGCGGGTGTAGGCGGCGGTGCTGTCCACGTCGATGGCGCTTGGCAGGCCGGGCACTTCGCTGGCGGTGCCGGGCTGCTGGTCTTGCCAGGTGTCGGCCACGCCACCCACAAAGGCGTCGTAGCGCGGCGTGCGGCGCGGGTCGGCCGCCACTTCGCCTTCGAGCCCGCGCGACAGCAGCGCATTCAGGCCCCACTGTGCGCAGGTGCGGCACAGCATGTCGAAGTATTCGGGGTGGGTGTAGCTCGTGACCAGCAGCGACGGCCCGGCGCAGGGCGCGAGCAGCTTGACCACGCTGTGCCCCGGGTTGCGCAGGCCCACCACCTCGCGCACCGCCAGCAGGCGCGCCAGACCGGGGGCGATTTGTGCGGTGTGCAGATGGACCACCTCGCCCGGCTGCAGGGCGCGCAGTGGTGCGCCCTCGGCCCAGGCGGGCACGCCCAGGACCTGCAGCACGTCGCTGGCGAGCACGCGGCGGGCTTCGGTGCGCATGCCGTGCAGCAGCACGGGCAGGCCCGCGCGCGCCACCAACAGGGCCAGCAGCGGTGTGAGCACGGGCAGCTTGCGCGCGCCGTTGTAGCTGGGCAGCACGACCACGGGCCGGGGGCTGGCGGGCAGGTGGGCGCTGCGGGTGTGCAGCGCATCGAGAAAGCCGCACATCTCGTCGGGCGTTTCGCCCTTGATGCGCATGGCCAGGCAGAAGGCGCCGATTTCAAGGTCGGTCACCAGCCCGTCGAGCACCTGGCCGAACAGGTCGGCTGCCTGCGCGCGCGACAAGGGCTTGGCCCCGCGCGCGCCACGGCCGATTTCCTTGATGTACTGGCTGATGCCCATGTTGTGAGTGTGCTGCTGGTGTGGATGGTGGTTTGATTGTGAATGAGTCTTGAGAACTTTTGGTTATAAGTTGAGCGCGGGCACTGCGCCTGCCGCGCTGCTTGCATCGAGTGTGCCGACCGGGGCCGTACTGCGCACCAGGCGCTTGAGTTCGGGTATGCACGAGCCGCATTGCGTGCCGCAGCGCAACTGTTGCTGCAACTGCGCCAGGCGATCGGCATCGCTGCCTGGGCTGCGCGAGAGGCAAGCTGTGATGGCGTCGGCACCCACGTTGAGGCAACTGCACACCGCGGTCGCTCGGGGCGGCGTTGCGGCGCCGTCGGGTGGGGCGCTGCGGGCTTGCAGCAGGTAGCGCCCAAAGGGGGCCGCTGGCGCTTGCGACAGCAGCAGGCTGCGCAGCCAGGGGCCGGCCTGGGTGTCGCCGGCGAGCACAAAGGCGTCGAGCGCCGCATTGGCCGCAGGCGGCAAGCCCGCGGCGGCTTGCAGGCGCAGCGCGCGGTGGTGGCCAGCGGCCGGGTCGGTGTAGCGCAGCGCCTGGGCGTGGCGCAGACCTAGCAGGCCTTCGATGGCGGCGAGTTGCGCGGCCGGTGGCGCGCTGGCGTCGGCCGCGCGCAGCAGCACGCCATGGCGCGCCTGGCCAGCCTCGGTCAGCGGCGTGTCGCTGGCAAAGGGCACACATACGGCGTAGGCCCAGTCGGCCAGGTGCGCGGCCAGCGCTTCGCGCACGCGCAGCACCTCGGCCTCCGGCAGCCAGGCCATGGCCCACAGGCCCCAGGGCAGGTCTACCGCATCGATGCGCACGGCGGTGTGCTTGAGTTCGGGCTGTTTAGAGCTTGGGCAGAAGGCCGGCGGCGTGAGTGCGTTCACGCCCGCCAGGGGCTGGCCATCGGCGCTGCGGCCACCCAGGTATTCGCTGCCCCAGTGCATGGCGATGAAGGCCTGTGTGGGGGCCACGCTGGTGCTGGCTTGCACCGGCAGCACCACGCTGCCGCGTGCGCTGCGCACCTGCACGAGTTGGCCGTCGCGTAGGCGGCGGCGTTCCAGGTCTTGCGGGTGCACTTGCACGCAGGGCTCGCACGCATGGGCAAACAGGCGGCCCACGGTGCCGGTGCGGCTCATGCCGTGCCACTGGTCGCGCAGGCGGCCCGTGGTCAGGCTGAAGGGGTAGCGTGCGCTGCGCGGCTCGGCCACGGGGCGCCAGGCCACGGCGGCAAAGCGGGCGCGGCCGTCGGGCGTGGGAAACACGCCGTTGGCATACAGGCGGGCGGTGCCCACCACAGGCTGCCCTGCGGGCACGGGGCTGGCGGGTTCGGGGCAGGGCCATTGCTGCGGGCCGTGGCGATCGAGCGTGGCCCAGCTCAGGCCGGTGATGTCGAGGTCGCGCCCGCGCGTGGTTTCGCGGTGCTCGTTCCAGATGGCCTCGGCACCGGCGTCGGCGTTGGCGGTGTCGTAAGGAAAGAGCGTGGGCAGCCCAGGGCGCAGCCGTGCTTCGAGCCGCCGGGCCAGTTGCGTGACGATTACCCAGTCGTGCCGCGCCTGGCCGGGCGCAGGCAGGGCGGGGCGCACGCGCGAGATGCGCCGTTCGCTGTTGGTGACGGTGCCGGTCTTTTCGGCCCAGGTGGTGGCAGGCAGCAGCAGGTCGGCATAGCGGGCGGTGGCTGTGGTGGCAAAGGCCTCTTGCACCACCACGAATTCGGCGCGTTCGAGTGCGCGGCGCACGGTGGCCTGGTCGGGCATGCTTTGCGCAGGGTTGGTGCAGGCGATCCACAGGGCGCGCACCGCGCCGTCGGCCGCGGCCTCGAACAGTTCCACGGCCGTCTTGCCTGGCGTGGCGGGTACGCTGGGCACGCCCCAGAACGCGGCCACCTCCGCGCGGTGGGCGGGGTTGGCCAGGTCGCGATGGGCCGAGAGTAGGTTGGCCATGCCGCCCACCTCGCGTCCGCCCATGGCGTTGGGCTGGCCGGTCAGCGAAAACGGCCCCGCGCCGGGCCGCCCGATCTGGCCCGTGGCCAGGTGCAGGTTGATGAGCGCGGCGTTCTTGTCGGTGCCGCTGCTGCTTTGGTTCAGGCCCTGGCAGTACAGGCTCAGCGTGCGGCCGCCCGTGGGCTGGCCGTCGGCATTGCGCCCTGCAAACCAGCGCGTGGCGGTGAGCAGGTCGGCCTCGGCAATGCCGCACACGCGGGCCACTTCGGCTGGGGTGCAGTCGCGCACGCGGGCCTTGAGCGCATCAAAGCCTGTGGTGTGGGCGGCAATGTAGGCGTTGTCGGTCCAGCCTTCCCACAGCATCAGGTGCAGCATGCCGTTGAACAGCATCACGTCGGTGCCGGGCTGGATGGCCAGGTGCAGGTCGGCCTGCTCGGCGGTGTCGGTGCGGCGCGGGTCCACCACCACCATGCGCTGGCCGGGACGGGCGGCGCGTGCCTGCTCGATGCGACGGTACAGCACCGGGTGGGCCCAGGCGGTGTTGCTGCCCGCGATGAACAGACAGTCGGCATGGTCCACGTCCTCGTAGCAGGCCGGAGGGGCGTCGGCTCCCAGCGTGGCTTTGTAGCCGGCCACGGCGCTGCTCATGCACAGGCGCGAGTTGGTGTCGATGTTGTTGGTGCCCAGTAGGCCCTTGGCCAGTTTGTTGAAGACGTAGTAGTCCTCGGTGAGCAATTGACCGCTGATGTAAAAGCCCAGCGCATCGGGCCCATGGGCTTGGGCGATGTCGGCCAGGCGCGCGGCGGCCTGGTCGAGTGCGGCGTCCCACGCGAGCGGTGTGCCCGGGCCCTGGCGGCCTGCGCGCCAGCGCGGCTGCAGCAGACGGGCCTGCTGCAGCACCGCCACAGTGGCCGTGAGGTGCAGGGTGGAGCCCTTGGTGCACAGGCGGCCGTGGTTGGCAGGGTGCTCAGGGTCGCCGCGCACGCCGGTGATGAGCGCGCCGTCGGTGTCGATCAGCACGCCGCAGCCGACGCCGCAGTACGGGCAGGTGGATCGGGTGGTGGCCATGGGCTTCAGGGGTTTAAGCCAAATCGGTCGTTCGTGCTTTTGAATCAAGCACGAGCAGCTATGAAATCAATAGCAAATACTGCTGCGAGCAAGGTCATGCCGCTGGTGCGTCTGCGGCCTGCGTGCAGGCGCTGCGGCGCGCCGGGCCTGCCACGGGGCGTGTGAGGTCGGTGGCCACGGTGGCCAGCTCCTGTGTGTTCAGGTGCACGAGGCCGCCCTCCACCCGCACGGTAAAGCGCGGTGTGCAGCCCTCGTCGGGCGCACTGGCCTGGCCGTCGCACAGGCCGATGGTCCAGTTGTGCAGGGGGCAGGCCACGTGGGTGCCGAACACGATGCCCTGCGACAGTGGGCCGCCTTTGTGCGGGCAGCGGTCGAGCAGTGCAAACACCTGGTTCTGTTCGTTGCGGAAGATGGCGACGTCCAGCCCTTGAGGGCGGCTCACGCAGCGCGCGCCCAGCACGGGGATGTCGTCGATACGGCAAATTGGTTTCCAGTCGTCGGTCATGGTGAAGGCTCCCTGAGGGTCAGGCGGTTTGGGCGGCATACAGGCCGGTCACGCGGTCCAGGCTGGTCAGCAGGTTTTCGCTGGCGGTGAAGACTTCGGCAATCTGCCGCGCGGACTGTGCGCCGGGTTGCAGGCGCTGCAGCGCCGCGTCAAAAAACACCCACTGGCCCTGGGCCAGTTGCAGCGTTTCGCGGATGCGGTCGGTGGCCTGGGGCGCGGTGCGCAGTTGTTCGAGCGCGGCCAGAAATTCGGTGCGCGCCTTGGCAATTTCGGCGGTGGCCACCTGCTGTTGCGCCGGCAGCAGTGCGGCCAGGTAGAACTTGGCCATGCGCTGGCTGAGCATGCGTTGGCGACCGGCTATGTTGACCAGCGCGGCCACGGGCTTGCCCGCGGCGGCTTCGTACTGCACTGTGCCCTGGTGGGCCAGGGCCAGCACGCGGGCGTCTGCGGCCAGCAGGGTTTCGGCACCGGTCTTGGCAGGCACGCTGCCCACCAGGGCCAGCTTGTAGGCGCTCCAGGCGGTTTCGAGCTGGGCGTAGGTGCCTTGGATCTGCGCGTTGGGCGCAAAGGCCTTGAGTTCGACCAGTTGCCGGTCGAACAAAGCCATGGACTGATCGAGCACGGCGCGGGCGCTGTCGTGGTCCGGCTTGTGCACGAGCGTCAGCCAGGCCTTGCCCATGCGCTGGCTGAGCATGCGCTGGCGGCCGGCCTTGTTCACGGCGTCGTTGAAGTCGCGGACCTGGGCGCGCGCGGCGGCAGTGTGGGCCACCACAGTGGCGGCCAGGCCGTGCAGCAGGGTGCGGCGGTGCATGGTGCAACTCCTTGGGGGCGATGGCTTAGGCGGGCAGGGGGCTGAACTGGCGTGTGTCCACGGCGGCCTTGTCGAACTCGAACCACGGGTCGGGTTCGCCGTCCAGCGCGAACTGCAGCCGCTCCCACAGCGCCTTGCGGCCTGCGGCGTCGTCGAGGATGCGGCGCTTGATGTAGTCCATGCCCACGCGGCCCACGTAGTGCACGGTGCGTTCGAGGTACCAGCCCTCTTCGCGGTACAGCTGCATGAACGCGCCCGTGTACTCCATCACCTCCTCGGCGGTCTTGAGCTTGACGAGGAACTGAGCGACCTCGGTCTTGATGCCGCCGTTGCCTGCGATGTACATCTCCCAGCCCGACTCCACGCCGATGATGCCCACGTCCTTGATGCCGGCCTCTGCACAGTTGCGCGGGCAGCCGCTGACAGCGAACTTCACCTTGTGCGGCGCGTACATGCGCCACATGGCGCGCTCCAGGTCCTTGCCCATCTGGGTGCTGTCTTGCGTGCCCATGCGGCACCATTCGCTGCCCACGCAGGTCTTCACGGTGCGCAGCGCCTTGGCGTAGGCATGGCCGCTGGGCATGCCGATGTCGCGCCATACGGCGGGCAGGTCTTCCTTCTTCACGCCCAGCAGGTCGATGCGCTGGCCGCCGGTGACCTTGACGGTCGGGATCTTGTATTTGTCCACTGCGTCGGCGATGCGGCGCAGCTCGGCCGCGGTGGTCTCGCCACCCCACATGCGCGGGACCACGCTGTAGGTGCCATCCTTTTGGATGTTGGCGTGCGCGCGTTCGTTGATGAAGCGGCTTTGCGGATCGTCCTTGGCCTCCTTGGGCCAGGTGCTGATCAGGTAGTAGTTGACGGCCGGGCGACAGGTGGCGCAGCCGTTGGGCGTGCGCCATTGCAGGTGGCGGAACACCTCGCCAATCGTCAGCAGCTTGCGCCCGTCGGGCAGGGGCGTGCGGATGGCTTCGCGCACGGCGGCGTGGCCGTGGTCGGTGCAGCCGCACAGCGCCTTGGTCTTGGGTGTGGCGCTGTAGTCGCCGCCGGCGGTGAACATCAGGATCTGCTCGACCAGACCCGTGCACGAGCCGCAGCTTGCGCTGGCCTTGGTGTGCTTGCGCACTTCATCGAGCGTGAACAGCCCCTTGTCCTGGATGGCCTTGCATATCGCGCCCTTGGTCACGCCGTTGCAGCCGCAGACTTCGTCGCAATCCTGCATGGCCGAGGCCTTGCTCTGCCCCTGGTGGCCCACGTCGCCGATGTTCGATTCGCCGAACATCAGCTTGTCACGGATGTCCTTCACGCTGCGGCCCTCGCGCAGCAGCTTGAAGTACCAGCTGCCGTCGACCGTGTCGCCATACAGGCAGGCGCCCACGAGCTTGTCGTCCTGGATCACGAGCTTTTTGTACACGCCGCCGAACGGGTCGCTCATCACGATTTCTTCGGTGCCTGCGCCGCCCTGGAAATTGCCCGCCGAGAACAGGTCGATGCCCGTGACCTTGAGCTTGGTCGAGGTCTGCGAGCCTTGGTAGCGGCCGATGCCGAATTCGGCCAGGTGCGTGGCCAGCACCTTGGCCTGCTCGAACAGCGGCGCGACCAGCCCGTAG
>JBKBUN010000076.1:8771-14085 GCA_046289925.1 Burkholderiaceae bacterium
CCCACGGCGTAGATGCGCGGGTCGGTCACGGTCTGCAGCGTGTCGCTCACCACGATGCCGCGGTTCACATGCAGGCGCATCTTCTCGGCCAGTTGCGTGTTGGGGCGAATGCCCACGGCCATCACCACGAGATCGGCCGGAACTTCACTGCCGTCTTTGAAGCACACAGCACGCACACGGCCCGCAAGGCCGTTGTCGCCCTCACCGCGCAGGGATGCGGTTTGGGCCTGCATCAGAAAGCGCATGCCGCGCTCGGCCAGCGACTGTTGCAACATCTTGCCCGCCACGCTGTCCAACTGGCGCTCCATCAGCCACTCGCTGGCGTGCACCACGGTCACGTCCATGCCGCGCTTCATCAGGCCGTTGGCGGCTTCCAGGCCAAGCAGCCCGCCGCCGATGACCACCGCATGGCGAAAGCGTGCGGCCGCGTCGATCATGGCCTGCGTGTCGGCAATGTCGCGGTAGGCGAGCACGCCTTCCAGGTCGCGCCCCGGCACGGGCAGCATGAACGGGTTGGAACCCGTGGCCAGGATCAGTCGGTCGTACGGCGCTTCGACCACCGACCCATCGGCCTGCTGGCCGCGCACCACGCGGCGCGTGCGGTCCACATCCGTCACGGTGCAGCCGGCATGCAGCGTGATGCCGTGCTCCTCGTACCAGGCCCAGTCGTTGAGCACGATCTCGTCCAGCGTCTGCTCGCCCGCCAGCACGGGCGACAGCAGAATGCGGTTGTAGTTGGGGTGCGGCTCGGCACCAAACACGGTGATCTCGTACAGATCGGGCGCGATCTTGAGCAACTCTTCCAGGGCGCGCACACCGGCCATGCCGTTGCCCACCATCACAAGCCGGGACTTTTTCATCGCAACCTCCGCGGGTGAATCGGAAAACAAAAAAGGCGTCCGCACCGCGGGCGCTGGCTGTGCCAGCCCCAGGGTGGGGACGCCTTTGTCCTTGTGCGGTGCAGCGCGCCCTTGCGCTGCACCATGCAGGGGACCGTCTTCGGTCTTGCCCATATGGATGCAAACCCCGTGCCAACTTGCTGGCATCCCATGTGTCGGGTGCCCGCGGATGCCGTTCACGTCCGAAGGTGTCCTCCATGCTCTAAGAGCCTGTCGGACGGCTTCTCGCGGCACTGGGTAAGCAGCGTCAGCTGCTTTCGCGCACCATCAGCTCAAAGCCCAGATCAATGCTGGGCTGCGCCACAGGCTCACCACGCATCAGGGCCAGCAGCATGTGCGCGCTGGCCTCGCCGATGGCTGCCCGTGGCGTGCGCACGGTGGTCAGAGGCGGCACCATCTGATCGCTGCCTGCCAGATCGTTGAAGCCGGCAATCGCCAGTTGCCCGGGCACCGCCACCCGCAGGCGCTGCGCTGCCAGCACACCGCCTTGGGCCAGGTCGTCATTGCAGAAGAAGACGGCATCCACGTCAGGGCGGGTGCGCAGCAGCTCGTCCAGCAGTTCGGCGCCGAGACGGATGGACGATGGCGCGGGGCTCAGCAGCTCTAGTCTCGCGTCGTAGCGACCTGCTTCGCGCAGACAGCGCCGGTAGCCTTCGGCACGCTGCAGGGTGCGCGGGTCCAGTTGCGCCGCCACAAAGGCGATGCGTTGGTAACCCCGGTCGAGCAGGTGCGCAGTCATCGTGAACGCTGCCTGCTGCTGTGAAAAGCCCACGCTGTGCACTCCGGGCGCAGTGGTCAGTTCCATCAGGTGTACGCAGGGCACGCCGCTGCCGGCAATCAACTGTCGGGCTGTTTCGGTGCGATCGAAGCCAGTGACCAGCAGGCCAGCAGGCCGATGGGCGAGGTAGGTGCGCAGCAGTTGCTCCTCTTCCTGCGGGTCGTAGTGCGTCACGCCGATCAGGGCTTGGTAGCCCAACGGAAACAGCGTGCGGTGCACGGCCTCCAGCACATCCACGAACAGCGCGTTCGACAGCAGGGGTACGAGCACGGGCACCACGGCGCTGCGCTGCGATGCCAGCGCCCGTGCTGCTGGGTCAGGCACATAGCCCAGTTGCGCAGCGGCCAGTTTGACCCTTTCCACCAGTTCGGCTGCAACCCCGCGTTCACCCCGAAGGGCGCGCGATGCGGTGATGGGGCTGACCTCGGCCAGGCGGGCAACGTCGTTCAGGGTGGTCCGGCCGGTCGACCGGCGGCGGGGTTCGGAACGTTTCAAGGGTTTTCCCGGGGGTGACACAAGCATTCTGGGCGTAGGATAGCGCTGTCCTGGTACTGGAACAAGGGCGAAAACGGTCGCAACAGAGGTTTCTACCTTGTATTTCCAGCAGTCTAGAGGAGTTTTGAGCACGCCCGCTGCGGCGTGTTTTTTTTAATGTCTTGGATAGCGCTACCAAATCTATGAATGTCTCGTCTGCGCCCCTGTTTGTGGTGGTGATGGGTGTGGCGGGTTGTGGAAAGTCCAGCCTCGGTGCCGCGGTGGCCCAGGCCGAGGGGTTGCCGTTGATCGAAGGCGACGACCACCACAGCCCCGCCAATCGCGACAAGATGCGCCGCGGCGTGCCGCTGACCGACGCCGATCGCGAGGGCTGGCTCACCACCCTGGGCGAGCAGTTGCAGGCGCATCCGCGCGGTGCGGTGCTCACTTGCTCGGCACTCAAGTACGCCTACCGGCAACGCCTTCGCACGGCCTGCCCGGCTGTGCGATTCCTGTTTCTGGACATTGACCGTCCGCATGCCGCCGAACGGGTGGCGGCCCGCGCCCATGCGCATTTCTTCTCCAGCAGCCTGGTAGACAGCCAGTTCGCCACGCTGCAGTCACCGGTGGGCGAACCCGGTGTGCTGCGCCTGGACGCGTTGCTGGACATTCCCACCTTGCAGGCGCGTGCCAGCGCCTGGCTGCATTTGCCGGAGGCCGCATGAGCGCCGAGTATTCGCCCAAAGAGGCAACGAAACCCAGTCCGTGGATGCGCATCGCAGAAGCTGCCATGGCCGCATGCATGGGGCTGATGGCGGTGGCCGTGTTTGTCAACGTGGTGCTGCGCTACGGTTTTGGCAGCGGCATTGTGGCCAGTGAGGAACTGTCGCGTCTCTTGTTTGTGTGGATGGTGTTCATCGGCGCTGCCGCCGCGTACCCGCGAGGGGAGCACATGGCGTTCACCAGCCTTGCGGCGAAGCTGGCGCGACGGCCGCGCGCGTTTGCGCTGCTCACGGCCCTGGTGCGTTTGCTGGTGATGGCGGCTTGCGCCATGCTGGGCTGGGGGGCCTGGCAGCAGGTGCTGGTGGGCATGCACAGCCGCTCGGTGGTGCTGGGCTATCCGGCTGCGCTGCTCCCGCTGCCTGCGCTGCTGTGCGCCCTGGCCATCGGGCTGATGGCGTTTGTCGAACTGGTGCGGCGCACGCCGCTGGACCTGGGCCACAGCGGGGAGGTGGAGTGATGTGGGGCATGACCGCGGAGGCGCAGGCCTTCATCGTGTTTTCGGTGGGCATGCTGGCGCTTATGGGCACCGGCATGAACATGGGCTTGGCCCTGGTGTTGACGGGCGCGGGCATGGCCTGGGTGCTCGACTTCTGGGACGCCCAGTTGCTGGCGCAGAACCTGGTGGCCGGTGTGGACAGCTTTCCGCTGCTGGCCGTGCCATTCTTCGTGCTCGCGGGCGAGCTGATGAACTCGGGTGGCATCAGCCGCCGCATCATCGAGATGGCGCAGGCCTGGGTCGGCCATATCCGCGGCGGGCTGGGCTATGTGGCCATCGCGGCGGCGGTGCTGATGGCCAGTATGAGCGGCTCGGCGCTGGCCGACACGGCGGCGCTCGCCACCATTTTGCTGCCCATGATGCGCCAGAAGGGCTACCCCGTGAACACGTCGGCCGGGCTGATTGCGTCGGGCGGCATCATCGCGCCCATCATCCCGCCGTCCATGCCCTTCGTGATTTACGGCGTGACGACCAACACGTCGATTTCGGCGCTCTTCCTCTCGGGCATCGTCCCCGGCCTGTTGATGGGCATGGGCCTGATCTTTGCCTGGCGCTGGGTGCTGCGCGGGCTCAAGCTTGCGCAGGGCCACCCGCTGCCGGTGCGTGAGCGCCTGCGTGCCACGGCCCGGGCGTTCTGGGCCCTGCTCATGCCCATCATCATCATTGGGGGCATGAAGTCCGGGGTATTCACCCCGACCGAGGCGGCTGCAGTGGCGGCGTTCTACGCCCTTGGCGTTGCATTGTTCGTGCACCGTGAAATGCGGGTGCGGGACATCGGCAGCGTGCTGGTGCGCGCCGCACGCACCACGGCCATCGTGATGTTCCTGTGCGCCGGAGCCCAGGTGGCCAGCTACATGATCACCCTGGCCGACCTGCCCAATCTGCTCACGGCTTGGCTGGGGCCGTTGGTAGAGAACCCGCGCCTGCTCATGGCCGTGATGATGGTGGTGCTCGTTCTCATTGGCACGGCGCTGGATCTCACGCCCACCATCCTGATCTTTGCGCCGGTGATGCTGCCCATCGCCGTCAAGGCAGGCATCGACCCGGTGTACTTCGGGCTGATGTTCGTGCTCAACGGCGCTATCGGGCTCATCACGCCGCCCGTGGGCACCGTGCTCAATGTGGTGGCCGGGGTGGGGCGCATTTCCATGCACTCGGTCATCCGGGGTGTGAACCCGTTCCTGTTCACCTACGTGGCCATCCTGGCCTTGCTGGTGGTGTTTCCGCAGATCGTCACCGCTCCGGTGGCGTGGATGCGCTGACCAGGCCTCGTGCCTGAGGCTTTTCGCCTGCTCTTTCCCTCAACGACTGGAGACTCTTATGAAACCCCTTCGCCGCACGCTTTTGACCGCCTTGTCGGTGGTCGCACTGACCTGTTCGTTCCAGGCCGCAGCGCAAGACATCAAGCCGCGCATCATCCGCTTTGGCTATGGCCTCAATGAAGCGTCCAACCAGGGGCGTGCGGTCAAGGTGTTCGCGCAGGAAGTCGAAAAGGCTTCAGGCGGCAAGATGAAGGTTCGAGCCATTGGCGCTGCGGCATTGGGCACCGACGTGCAGATGCAGCAGGCGCTGATCGGCGGTGCGCAGGAGATGATGGTGGGCTCCACCGCCACACTCGTAGGCATTGCCAAGGAAATGGCGATCTGGGATACGCCCTTCCTGTTCAACAACGTGCGCGAAGCCGACGCCGTGCTCGACGGCCCTGTCGGCCAGAAGGTGATGGACCAATTGCAGGACAAGGGTCTGGTGGGCCTGGTGTACTGGGAAAACGGCTTCCGCAACCTGACCAACAGCAAGCGGCCCGTGAACAAGCTGGAAGACATGGACGGCATCAAGCTGCGTGTGATGCAGAACAACGTGTTCCTCGACAGCTTCAAGACGCTG
>JBKBUN010000076.1:14095-14722 GCA_046289925.1 Burkholderiaceae bacterium
TGGGGGCCAATGCGGTGCCGCTGCCTTTCTCCGAGTTGTTCACCGCGCTTGAGACCAAGACGGTGGACGGACAGGAAAATCCCTACAACACCATCTTGTCGAGCAAGTTCTACGAGGTGCAGAAATACCTGACGGTGACCAATCATGTCTACAGCCCTTGGATCGTCACCGTGAGCAAGAAGTGGTGGGACGGCTTGTCCAAGACCGAGCAGGGCATTCTGATGGACGCCGCCAAGAAAAGCCGCGACTTCGAACGCCAGGACACCCGTGCCGAGGCCGACAAGGCGCTGGCCGAACTCAAGGCCAAGGGCATGCAGGTCAATGAGCTTTCGCCTGCAGAGGCCAACCGCATGCGCGAAAAACTCAGCGCCGTGAACGCCAGCATTGCCGCCAATGTGGGCGAAGCCTTGTGGAAGGAAACCCAGGCCGCGGTGGCACAGGCCCGCAGCAAGTAAGTGGCAGTCCTGCGCATCATCGGGCGCAGGGCACCGCGACACCAAGCACAAAGGGCTCCCGAAGGAGCCCTTTGTGCTTTGACAAGCGTCGTGCGACGTCTTGTCTCATCGTGCGGCGTGGGGATGCCCGTGCGCTCAAGCGCCCGCCCCGCCGGCAGCAGGCCACCGGGCC
>JBKBUN010000077.1:0-14674 GCA_046289925.1 Burkholderiaceae bacterium
ATGGAGCTGCAAACACGGCGAAAACGGTCCTCGCTAGGGCTCATTTTCGCTTTCGACGCCCCAAGTCCGACAGACACCTAGGTTGACCGGAGAGGACTCTTAGGCGCGCTGGGCCACCCAGTCGGCCACACCCGCCAGGGCGGCAGGCAGCGCCGCTGCGTTGGTGCCGCCGGCCATGGCCATGTCGGGCTTGCCGCCGCCCTTGCCACCCACCTGCTGGGCGACAAAGTTCACCAGATCGCCGGCTTTGACCTTGCCAGTGCTGTCGGCCGTCACGCCCGCGGCAAGCTGCACTTTGTCGCCGTCCACGGCGGCCAGCACGATGACGGCGGTCTTGAGCTTGTCCTTGAGCTTGTCCAGGGTGTCGCGCAGCGTCTTGGCATCGGCACCGGCCAGCGTGGCAGCCAGCACCTTGATGCCCTTCACATCGACCGCCCGGCCCACCAGTTCGTCACCCTGCGAAGACGCCAGCTTGCCCTTAAGGGCTGCGACTTCCTTCTCCAGCGCACGTACCTGCTCCAGCGTCTGACCGATGCGGCTTGTGAGCTCAGCCACCGGAGCCTTGAGGGCAGCAGCAGCCTGCCCCACCGTGTCTTCGAGCTGCTGCAGATAGGCGAGCGCGTTCTGGCCGGTCACGGCCTCGATGCGGCGCACACCTGCGGCCACCCCGCCTTCGGCCACCACCTTGAACAGGCCGATGTCGCCCGTGCGCTGCACATGCGTGCCGCCACACAACTCACGGCTGGTGCCGATGTCGAGCACGCGCACGGTCTCTCCATACTTCTCACCAAACAGCATCATGGCGCCGGTCTTCTGGGCCGATTCGATGTCCATCACACGCGCCTGGGTGGCTGTGTTGGCCAGGATCTCGGCGTTCACGCGGCGCTCGATCTCACGGATCTCGGTATCGGTCACCGGTGCACCGTGCGCAAAATCAAAGCGCGTGCGATCGGCGTTGACCAAGCTGCCCTTTTGCTGCACGTGGGCACCCAGCACATCGCGCAAGGCCTTGTGCATGATGTGCGTGACCGAGTGGTTGCGCATGGTGGCGGCACGCAGCGCCATGTCCACCTCGGCCACCACGGTGTCGCCCACGCTCAAAGTGCCAGTGGTCAGCGTGCCGTGATGGCCGAACACGTCGGCCTTGATCTTGAGGGTATCTTCCACTGCGAAGCGGGCCGAACCGCTGGTGATGACACCCTGGTCGCCCACTTGGCCACCGCTTTCGGCGTAGAACGGCGTGGTATCGAGCACGACCACTCCTGCCTCGCCCGCACGCAGTTGCGCGGCAGGCGTGCCGTCCACGTAAATGGCCACGATCTTGGCGGTCTCACTCAGGCGTTCGTAGCCGGTGAAGGTGTTGGCCGCTCCCGTGTACTCGAGCGCACGGTCCATCTTGAACTTGCCAGCGGCGCGGGCCTGGGACTTCTGTTTGTCCATAGCGGCGGCAAAGCCGGCCTCGTCCACCGCCACGCCGCGCTCACGGCACACGTCGTTGGTCAGGTCCAGCGGGAAGCCGTAGGTGTCGTGCAGCTTGAAGGCCACTTCGCCCGGCAGCACCTTGGTGCCGCCGTCCAGCGCTGCATCCAGAATCTCCATGCCGTTGGCCAAGGTTTCGTAGAAGCGCTCTTCCTCGGTCTTGAGCACCTCGGTGATGCGTTGCTGCTGCGCGCGGATGGCGGGGTAGGCGTCGCCCATCAGACGCACCAGATCGGCCACCAGCTTATGGAAGAACGGGGTTTTTTGGCCCAACTTGTAGCCATGGCGGATGGCGCGACGGATGATGCGGCGCTGCACGTAGCCGCGGCCTTCGTTACTGGGAATGACGCCGTCGCTGATGAGGAATGAGGTGGCGCGAATGTGGTCGGCAATCACCTTGAGCGAGGGGTTGCTCAAGTCGCTGGTGCCAGTCTCGCGCGCGGCAGCCTTGATCAGTGTGTCAAACAGGTCAATCTCGTAGTTGGAGTGCACGTGCTGCAAGATAGCGGCCAAGCGCTCCAGGCCCATGCCGGTGTCCACGCACGGGGCGGGCAGCGGCACTACGGAGCCGTCTTCCTTCATGTCGAACTGCATGAACACGTTGTTCCAGATCTCGATGAAGCGGTCGCCGTCTTCTTCTGGGCTGCCCGGGGGGCCACCAGGAATCTCGGGGCCATGGTCATAGAAGATTTCGCTGCATGGGCCGCAGGGGCCGGTGTCGGCCATCATCCAGAAGTTGTCGCTCTTGTAGCGACCACCCTTGTTGTCGCCGATGCGAATCACGCGCTCGGGCGGCAGGCCGATTTCTTTGGTCCAGATATCGTAGGCCTCGTCGTCCTCTTCGTACACGGTAGCCAGCAGGCGCTCGGGCGGCAGCTTATACACCTCGGTCAGCAGTTCCCAGGCCCACTTGAGCGACTCGCGCTTGAAGTAGTCGCCAAACGACCAGTTGCCCAGCATCTCGAAGAAAGTGTGGTGGCGCGCGGTGTAACCCACGTTTTCCAGGTCGTTGTGCTTGCCGCCAGCGCGCAGGCAGGCCTGCACCGAAGCCGCCCGCACATAGGGGCGCTTGTCGGTGCCCAGGAACACGTCTTTGAACTGCACCATGCCCGAGTTGGTGAACATCAGCGTGGGGTCGTTGCCCGGCACCAAGGGGCTGGACGCCACGACGGTGTGTCCTTTGGAGGCGAAAAAGTCCAGGAAGGTCTTGCGGATGTCGGCAACGGAAAAAGTCGGAGTGCTCATGGTGGGTACGGAGGTTGTGCGAAGCCTGCGAATACGCGGGCGCGCGGGCGCTAAGACCAACCGGCAATTATAGGTTTCCGGCTATGTCACCAGAGGCGCAGCAGCGCCGCACTCCGAGCGTTATGCTGCTTCGCAGCGGGTGCCTGTACGGCACCCGCCCCAAAGCGGCGCCTCCGTGTGCCTGTACTGCCCAACTGGCTTTTGACACCATGCCCGACCACGCCTCTCCTCTTTCGCTGCTCAAAGACCCCAGCCTGCTCAAAACCGATGCGCTGATCGACGGCCAATGGATCGCAGGCACCCGCCGCTTCGCCGTGCACGACCCGGCCACCGGCGCCAAGCTGGCCGAGGTGGCCAACCTGGGCCCCCAGGATGCCCAGGCTGCCATCGCCGCCGCCAATGCCGCCTGGCCCGCCTGGCGCTCCAAGACCGCCAAGGATCGGTCCATCTTGCTGCGCAAGTGGTACGACTTGCTCATGGCGAACCAGGACGATCTGGGCCGCATCATGACCGCCGAGCAGGGCAAGCCGCTGCCTGAGGCCAAGGGCGAAGTGGCCTATGGTGCCAGCTTTGTCGAGTGGTTTGCCGAAGAAGCCAAACGCGTCAATGGTGAGACCCTGCCGCAGTTTGACAACAACCGGCGTTTGTTGGTGCTCAAGCAGCCCATCGGTGTCTGCGCGGCCATCACGCCCTGGAACTTCCCGCTCAGCCAAGCCGTGCGCAAAGTGGCCCCGGCCCTGGCCGCGGGTTGCCCGGTGGTCATCAAGCCCGCAGAGCTGACCCCCCTCACCGCCCTGGCTGCGGCCGAGTTGGCGGTGCGCGCGGGCATTCCGGCGGGGGTGCTCAACGTGCTGTCGGCCGATGCTGCCAATTCGATTGCCATTGGCAAGGTGTTGTGCGCCAGCGATACGGTGCGCCACCTCAGCTTTACCGGCAGCACGGAGGTGGGCCGCATCCTGATGGCGCAAAGCGCGCCCACAGTGAAGAAGATGTCGCTGGAGCTGGGCGGCAACGCGCCTTTCATTGTGTTTGACGATGCCGACATCGATTCGGCCGTGGAAGGTGCCTTTGCCAGCAAGTACCGCAACGCGGGCCAGACCTGTGTATGCTCCAACCGCTTTTATGTGCAGGAGGACGTGTACGACGAATTCGTGCGCAAATTCGCCGCCAAGGTACAAACAGCCAAGGTGGGCAATGGCTTCGAAGAAGGCGTGAACCAGGGGCCACTGATCGAAGAAGCCGCGCTGGAAAAAGTACAGCGCCATGTGGACGATGCCGTTGCCAAGGGCGGCAAGGTGCTCACCGACGGCAAGCGCCTGAGCAGCCTGGGCTCAGGCCAGTTCTACGAGCCCACAGTGCTGGCCAATGCCACGCCCGACATGCTGTGCGCGCGCGAGGAAACCTTTGGGCCTTTTGCGCCGGTGTTCCGCTTCAAAACCGAAGAAGAGGCCATCGCAGCGGCAAATAACACTGAATTCGGCCTGGCGAGCTACTTCTACAGCCGCGATGTGGGACGCATCTTCCGTGTCAGCGAGGCACTGGAGTACGGCATGGTGGGCATCAATGTGGGCATTCTGGCCACCGAGCATGTGCCTTTTGGCGGCGTCAAACAGTCCGGCCTGGGCCGCGAGGGCTCGCACCATGGCATAGACGATTACGTCGAAATCAAGTACCTGTGCGTCGGGGACATACTGCGCTGAGTCAACAGCGGGCCGAACCGTCGAACAAGACACTCAGCCTATAATGCAGACTGAAACGTCGTGCGGGCGTCGTTCAATGGTAGGACCTGAGCTTCCCAAGCTCAAGACGTGGGTTCGATTCCCATCGCCCGCTCCAACCGCCCGCCCATTGCATTCCTCGCGGCGGTTGACCACTCCAACATTGGTCTTTCATCTCGCGCGCTCGGGCTCTTACGCCGGTTTTGAGGCCGACAGGGAGGGTACGGAACGGACGGAGTGCTGCGCCTCTGCGGGCCTCCTCCACGGACCCAGCGGCCTGCGCACTGACATCCGCGCCCAGCTGAAAGAAGACGACGGCCTCCACTATCTGCTGCGCTTGGGTGCGCAGTCTTCCGGCCTCTACGGCCATCTCCGGCCCTCTCCCTGACCAGCGCTGCGTTCCGTTGGGTGGTTTGCGGCATTCCGGAACCAGGCAAACGGCGCGCTCGCAGACTGCGGATGAGAGCTTGTTTGACCCGGTCATGGCTTCATCTTCTCAGAGCAACAAGCCTCCTCCATACCCGACTCACACCCCATCGCCCCCGCGACCGCCACGTCACCTGCCACCAACGCTCCTCAGATCGGATGGACCTCCGGAGGCCAGAGTAGCGAACGCTGGCTTCGATAAGCGCGGGGCTGCCCCGTCAAGGGATCACGAAACTCCAACGACCTGGCCAGCAACTGCAAAGGCCGCGAATAGTCGCCCTCTGGCGGATCGTTGACGACCGGGTAGAAGGGATCATGGCGCAGAGGCATGCCGAGCGCAGCCATGTGGACGCGCAATTGGTGGCGGCGACCCGTGACGGGTTCGAGTTGGAATAGTCCCCACGGTCCACAGCGATCCAGCAGTGCGATGCGCGTCAGGCTGTTGGGTGGCCCGGAGACCTCCTGCATACGAAAGAACTGCGCACTTTCTTCGATGCGGCTTTCATATTCAGCAGGCCAAGGCCGCATCGACAGGGCTGCCACAGCCTCATAGGTCTTGCGGATCGCTCGCTCGCGGAAAAGGGCTTGGTACACACCACGGGTGGCACGTTGTACGGAAAACAGAACGAGGCCCGCAGTGTCGCGATCAATCCGGTGCAAAGGCGACAAATCGGGAAGATCCCATTGCTTTCGCAATCGCACCAGCAGGCTCCGCTGCAGGTAGCGCCCCGTAGGAATGACCGGCATGAAATGCGGCTTATCCGCCACCAACAGATGTTCATCCCGGTACACAACGGTTTCCAAGAAAGGCAGCAAGGGCTCGTGCGGCAGTTCGCGGTAGTAGTAGATGCGCACCCCGGGCTGCAGCAGCATCTCCGGCGTGATGGCCTCACCATACTCGCTGACCACCTCGCGCCGCGCCATGCGATCCATCCATGCCGACTCTGGTACGGCCGGCAGTCGTCGCACCAAAAACTGCAACACGGTGCCTCCGCCCTTGGAGGGCAGCACGACACAACTGGGCGCAACACCATCGCGCACCGGAAGAACGGGCCCGCATGGGGCATGATGTGTGGCAACCACTGCTCAATGTCCAAGACATGCCCATGTCCATCCGGGCATCACAACCATGTGCTGCGCACCAGATCGGACCCACAGGCGGCTGCCGCTGTCAGCGCAGGATGTGCTGCACCAAGGGTGCATGGCCGTGATTGAGCGGTCCGTGACCACGACCTGTCTGCACGGCAGCCCCAGCAGAGATGGCCCCTAAAATGTACTGCCGCGCCTTGGCGATCGCCTCCGCCAAAGGCTCTCCCAGCGCAAGATAGCACGCAATGGCAGACGACAAAGTGCAGCCCGTTCCGTGCACATTGCGGCTGGGAATGCGCGCTGCAGTCCAGCGCTGGCTGGCACCGCTACGCTCCACCAGCAAATCCTCGATCTTGTCACCAGGCAGGTGGCCACCTTTGAGCAGCACCGACGGTGCGCCCAGGGTCAGCAGTTCCTGTGCTGCCAACTCTAGATCTTCAGACGATCGCACTGGGCGTCCGATCAACAAAGCGGCTTCGTCCAGGTTGGGCGTGACCACTGTGGCAAGCGGAAAAAGTGCCTGCACGAGCACGCTCACGGTCTCTTCGGCAATCAGGCGGTCGCCACTGGTTGCCACCATCACTGGATCGAGCACCACCTGCTGCAGACGATATTCGCGCAGCGCATCAGCCACCACTTGCACGATTTCGGGCGCATGCAACATGCCAATCTTGACCGCATCCACCCCGATGTCCTCGATGACCGCGGCGATCTGATCGCGGAGCATGGCCGCCGGAACCGCGTGAATGGACCGCACGCCCAGGGTGTTTTGCGCGGTGAGCGCCGTGATGGCCGTCATGCCGTAACAGCCCAAGGCGGCACATGTCTTGAGATCGGCCTGAATGCCCGCACCGCCCCCGCTGTCGGAGCCGGCAATGGACAAAACCCGCGCGTAGCGCGACCGAGCGGGAGAAGTCGTGAAATTGGGGGGGATTGACAGCATCTCCCGATAGTATCCCCCCTAAGATCCGTACGTGCGAGTTTCCCCGCATACGGCTCAAACACGGCATCCGGATCGCGGGAATCAACGGGGCGCATGCCCCATCATGCGGTTCACTGGATGAAAATCCCCATGCCGAGGGCGGCTCGGTCCCCTCGAAACCAAGCGAGAGGAAGCGCCTGCGGCAGACCGAGTGCTGTTGCTACGGATTTGGCCTACTCCCTGCTATTGAGCATTCTCTCACCACAGCCCAGCCCGAACCCAGCAGACGGCGATGATCGAAGGCCGGTGCTGCGCACTCTTGCGCTTGTTGCGCGCGGTGGCGCTTGCTGCGCGCAGTGACGCTGAGTTTATCGAGCTTGCCAGAATAATAGAGCGCTGCTGCTCTGGGTCCATCGCGTACAGCAGCCGCATGTCGATCGACAGGTCAGGCTCGCAAGCGAAACCCGTTAGAATCGCCAGCGTCAGGAGAGAGTGCGACGTGAGCGACGCATACGCCGCGTAGCACCGCCGAAGGCGCAGGAACCTTCCGAACGCTCAGGCAAAAGGACTGGCAGCCGCCCGCAGGGATGCGGGCGTTCCCTTGCTGGAGAGAGGTGGCGGTCTTCCCGCCATCCACCGAAGGAGCAAGCCACGCAGGCCAGCCAGGGCGCTGTGGTGAATCTCTCAGGTAAAGCGGACAGCAGGGCAAATTCTGCGGCATGCATGTGTCGCAGCCCCTATTTGCCCGGAGTTCGCTTTGACCACCCCTGCTGCCCCCCTGCTCACCACCCCGCTGAACGCGTTACACCTTGAACTCGGTGCGCGCATGGTGCCGTTTGCCGGCTACTCCATGCCGGTGCAATACCCAACCGGCCTCATAGCCGAGCACCTCCACACCCGCCAAGCGGCTGGGCTGTTTGATGTATCGCATATGGGCCAGTTGCGCTTGGTAGGCCCGGACGCCGCCGCGGCGTTTGAAAGCCTGATGCCGGTGGACGTGATTGGCCTGCCGGTGAACAAACAGCGCTACGGCTTGCTGCTCAACGATGAGGGCGGCATCCTTGACGACCTGATGTTCGTGAACCGCGGCGATGACCTGTTTGTCATCGTCAACGGCGCCTGCAAGGTGGACGACATGGCCCACATTCAGGCGCGTATCGGCCAGCGCTGCGAAGTCATTCCCATGCCCGAGCAAGCGCTGCTCGCCTTGCAGGGCCCACAGGCCGTGACCGCTCTGGCGCGCCTAGCGGCGGGTGTCGAAAAGCTTGTATTCATGACCGGCGCCTCGTTCATGATTGCAGGCGCCCAGTGCTTCGTCACACGCAGCGGCTACACCGGCGAAGACGGCTTCGAAATCTCGGTGCCCGCTGACCGGGCAGAAGCCCTGGCACGTGCGCTGCTGGCGCAGCCGGAGGTCAAACCCATCGGCCTCGGCGCGCGTAACTCCCTGCGGCTGGAGGCCGGTCTGTGCCTGTATGGCAACGACATCGACACCAGCACCACCCCGGTCGAGGCGAACTTGACCTGGGCCATCCCGAAAGTACGCCGCACCGGCGGTGCTCGCGCAGGCGGCTTTCCAGGCGCAGCCAAGGTGCTCGCCCAACTCGATACCCCCGCGCTGCTGACGCGCAAGCGCGTGGGCCTGGTGGCGCTCGAGCGCATTCCCGTGCGCGAGCACACGCCGCTGCAAAGTCTTGCAGGCGAACCCATTGGTACAGTCACCAGCGGCCTGCTGGGCCCCACCGTGAACGAGCCCGTGGCCATGGGCTATGTCAGCACCGAACATGCCGCTTTGGGCACACGCGTGCAGGCCCTCGTGCGTGGCAAAGCCGTGCCCATGGAAGTGCGCGCCATGCCCTTTGTACCCGCCAACTATTACCGCGGCTAAAGCGCGTGTAGGCCGGGCTCAAAGTCCGACCGCCCACGACCACGATCACCCCTTTTCTTTTTTCAGGAGTCAACCATGACCGTCAAATTTTCCAAGGACCACGAATGGATCAACGCGGACGACGCCGCGGCTGCCGTGGTAGGCATCACCGTGCACGCGCAGGACGCGCTCGGGGATGTGGTGTTCGTGGATCTGCCCGAAGTGGGCAAACAGTTCGCCCAAGGCGAAGTGGCGGGCGTGGTGGAGTCTGTCAAGGCGGCTGCCGACGTGTACATGCCCGTGTCGGGAGAGGTGGTGGAAGTGAACGAGGCGCTGCGTGCCGACCCGTCGCTGGCGAACACCGATCCGTTGGGTGCAGGCTGGTTCTTCAAGGTCAAGCTGTCTGACGCCGCCCAGCTCGATGGTCTGATGGACGAAACCACTTACGCCGACTTCGTCAAGAACGCCTGACCCTCTCTGTTCCTCCATCCCGTAGTCCGACCATGCTGATGCAATCCGCCCCGCCGATCGGCGACCTTGAGAACGCCGCCGAATTCCAGCCTCGCCACATTGGCATCGATGCGGCCGATGAAGCGCACATGCTGTCGGTGATCGGAGAGGCCTCGCGCCGCGCACTCATCGACTCCATCGTGCCCCGTACCATCGCGCGCAGCCGGGCCATGGATCTGCCAGCGCCTGCGACCGAAGCGGCCGCGTTGGCCGAGCTCAAGGCGATTGCATCTCAGAACCGCCTGCTCAAGAGCTTCATCGGACAGGGCTACTACGGCACCCACACGCCGGGCGTGATTCTGCGCAACATTCTCGAAAACCCGGCCTGGTACACCGCCTATACGCCATATCAGGCCGAGATCTCGCAGGGGCGCATGGAAGCGCTGGTGAATTTCCAGACCATGGTGACCGACCTCACGGCCATGGACATCGCCAACGCCTCGATGCTGGACGAAGCCACGGCCGCTGCCGAGGCCATGACCCTGGCCAAGCGCTCAGTCAAGGCCAAGGGCTCGCGCTTCATCGTCGCAGGCGACGCGCACCCGCAGACCATCGAAGTGATCCGTACCCGCGCCGAGCCCCTGGGTATCGAGGTGGTGCTGGCCGACAGCGCGGAGCAATGGGACAGCCTGCTCGCCGGCGACGACTACTTTGCCGTGCTCGACCAATACCCCTCGACCTGCGGCCGCATCAGCACCGACAAAGGAGACACCCGCAAGGTGCATGAAAAGGGCGCGGCCTACATCGTGGCGGCCGACCTGCTGGCGCTGTGCGTGCTCAAGGCACCAGGCGAATGGGACGGCGGCCCGGCCGCGGGCGGCGGTGCCGACATCGTGGTGGGCACCACCCAGCGCTTTGGCATGCCCATGGGCGCAGGCGGACCGCACGCCGCCTATATGGCCTGCCGTGACGCCTTTAAACGCAGCCTGCCTGGCCGTCTGGTGGGGGTGAGCGTGGATGCCCATGGCAAGCCCGCCTACCGACTGGCCCTACAGACGCGCGAGCAGCACATTCGCCGCGAAAAAGCCACCAGCAATATTTGCACAGCCCAGGTGCTGCCCGCGGTCGTGGCCAGCATGTACGCCGTCTACCACGGCCCCGAAGGCCTCAAGCGCATTGCACTGCGCGTGGCCACCTTCACCGCCGTACTGGCCACGGGCCTGCGCGAGTTGGGCTATCGCATCATCTGCGAACACGCATTTGACACGCTCTGCATGCATGTGGGCGCCGACAAGGCGAAGGCTCTGGCACAACGCGCGGTAGCACGCGGTGCCAACCTCCGCATCTGCTGGGACGAGTATGTGTGTGTCTCGCTCGACGAAACCACCACCCGCGACGACGTGCGCCTGCTCTGGTCCATCTTTGCTGCAGACGGTCAGGCCCTGCCCGACTTCGACCGCTTTGAAAAGGGCCTGGAGCCGCTGATCCCGGCCGAACTGCGCCGCACAAGCGCCTACCTCACGCACCCGGTATTCAACGCACACCACAGCGAGACCGGCATGCTGCGCTACATCCGCCAGCTCTCGGATAAGGACCTGGCTTTGGACCGCAGCATGATCCCGCTGGGCTCGTGCACCATGAAGCTCAACGCCACGAGCGAGATGATCCCGATCACCTGGCCCGAGTTCGCCCACGTGCACCCGTTCGCGCCTGCCGACCAGCTCGAAGGCTACCGCCTGCTGGACGAGCAACTGCGCGCCTGGCTGTGCCAGGCCACGGGCTACGCGGGCATCAGCCTGCAGCCCAACGCAGGCAGTCAGGGCGAATACGCAGGCCTGCTGGCCATTCGCGCCTACCATGCCGCACGTGGAGAGGGCCACCGCAACATTTGCCTGATCCCCAGCAGCGCGCACGGCACCAACCCCGCCAGCGCCCAGATGGCCGGCATGCAGGTGGTGGTGACCAAGTGCGACGAAAACGGCAACGTGGACATGGCCGACCTGCAGGCCAAGTGCGAGCAGCACAGTGCCAACCTGGCCTGCGTGATGATCACCTACCCCAGCACACACGGCGTGTTCGAAACCCAGGTCAAAGAGCTGTGCCAACTCGTGCACCGCCATGGCGGCCGCGTGTACGTAGACGGTGCCAACATGAACGCCCTGGTGGGCGTGGCCGCGCCGGGCGAGTTTGGCGGCGACGTGAGCCACCTGAACCTGCACAAGACTTTCTGCATTCCACACGGCGGCGGTGGCCCGGGCGTAGGTCCGGTCTGCGTAGTGGAAGACCTCGTACCCTTCCTGCCGGGCCATGCCACGGCCGGGGTAGCCGGTGGTGTGGGGGCGGTGAGTGCCGCTCCGCTAGGCAATGCGGCCGTGCTGCCCATCAGCTGGATGTACATCCGCATGATGGGTGCCGAAGGCCTGCAGGCCGCCACCGAAACGGCCATCCTGAGCGCCAACTACATCAGCGCCCGGCTGCGCGGCCACTACGATACGCTGTATGCAAGCGAGAACGGCCACGTGGCGCACGAGTGCATCCTGGACTTGCGCCCGCTCAAGGACACGAGCGGCGTGACGGCCGAAGACGTGGCCAAGCGCCTGATCGACTATGGCTTCCATGCGCCCACGCTGTCGTTCCCGGTGGCGGGCACGCTGATGGTCGAGCCGACCGAAAGCGAAACCCGCGAGGAGCTGGACCGCTTCATCGACGCGATGATCGCCATCCGCGAGGAAATCCGCCAGGTGGAAACCGGCGCCTGGCCGCAAGACGACAACCCGCTGAAGAACGCACCGCACACGGCCGAAAGCCTGCTGTCCGACACCTGGGACAAGCCGTACACGCGCGCCGTGGCCGCCTATCCGGTGGACAGCCTGCGCCGCAGCAAATATTGGTCGCCCGTGGGCCGCGTGGACAACGTGTACGGCGACCGCAACCTGTTCTGCAGCTGCGTGCCGGTGGGTCCGGCAGAGTAAGCCTGCGGACATGACGCCAGCCACCAGCGCCTGTACCGTCTGCCAGACCACTGCGCTGGAGGCGCTGCTGCGGTCGGAACCGGCCATGACCGGGCTGTGGCAGGCCCTGCCGCGCCGCCACTTCGCCGCCAACGCCGTGCTGCTGCACAGCGGCGAAACCTGCACCCGCGCGTGGCTGCTCGAGAGCGGGCTGGTGCGCCTGTATTACCTGAGCGACCAGGGCACCGAGCGCAACCGCTCGTTCCACCTCGAAGGCAGTTGGGTGAGCGGCGTCATGCCGCCCCAGGCCTTGCCCAGCCCCTACACCATCGAGGCGCTGGAACCCGTGCTGGCCGTGGAACTGGGTTATGCGGCCTTGCAGGACTGGCGCGAGCGGTTTCCGCGCATCCGGCCCCTGCTCGATGAAGCCATGGGCTACGTTTTCACCCAACATGCGCGGCGTGAATCCGAACTGCTGGGCCTGTCTCCCGAAGCACGCTACCGCGCTTTTCTGGCGGACCAGGGCGATCTGGCCGAGCGCCTGCCCCAGCACCATGTGGCGAGCTATCTGGGCATTTCTCCGGTGTCATTGTCACGCATCAGGGCACGGCTGGGCCTGATCCCTGCGCCCACCACACTCAGGCTCAAGGCCCCGGCGGCCAGGCGCTGACCGTCCGGGCGAGGCCCGGCATGACCACCTTGGGGAGCGCATCGCGCTCCATCACCGCTTCAGCCCCCACCAGGCCGTTGAGGTGCAGCAGGTGCGCCGTGATGGCGTACACCTCGTCGTCGGTCAGACTCTTGGGGGCGTGGTACGGCATGGCCCGGCGCACATAGTCGAACAGCGTGGTGGCATACGGCCAGCGCACGCCCACGGACTGGATCAGCAGCGGATGCTTGCGAATGCGCAGGGGGCGCAGCGGATCGTCCCAACCCATCCAACCATCGCTGCCCGCCAGCCGCGCGGCCGGGCCTTCGATGCCCCTGGGGCCATGGCAGGCGGCGCATTGCGCCTGGTATAGCCGCGCGCCCTGCGCCACACTGCCCCGCCCCGGCGGCAAATTGCGGCCACTGGGAAAGACGGTGATGTCATGCCGCGCCAGCCGGGCAGGCTCCAGCGGCTCCCCCAGCCCTACGAGGGCGGGGGGCGCCGTCTGCGCCGACACCGCGCTCCCCAGCCCAAGCGCACCCCACGCTGCGGCGCGCAGCCACCGGGTCAGCGCATCACGCATAGACGTTCTCCACCTGCCCATCGGCATCGATCCCCCAGGCCTGCACCGCGTTGTAGTGGTTGAAGGAATGGGAGGCATATCGGCGCTTCCATGCACTGCGCAAGGGCTATGTGCGGCCGTGCTCGTCGGTGGCGCGGCTCATCAGCACGGCCTTGCGCCCGTCCCAGCGCCACGGCAGGGTAAAGCGCGTGAAGGCGCGGTCTAGCACCGGGCCGTGCAGTTGCGCGGACAGCCAGGAGCGCCCTCCATCGACAGAGACATCGACCCGTGCAATTCGCCCATGGCCGGACCATGCCAGCCCCGCAATCTCGAAAAAGCCACGCGGCTCGGGCATCGTCTGCTGGCCCGATGGATGGGTGATGACGGACTTCACATCCATATGGAAGGCAAAGCGCTCAATGCGCCCGTCAGCCAGCACCTGCGTGTACAGGCCCGACTCATCCTTGGTGTACGCAGGCGCATCGGTCACCTCCAGCCGGTGCAGCCACTTCACATTGACATTGCCCTCCCAGCCCGGCATGAACAGGCGCATCGGGTAGCCCTGCGATGGGCGCAGGCGCTCACCGTTCTGGTACAGCGCCACCATGGCGTCCTTCAGCAGCGCTTGCAAAGGCAGGCTGCGGCTGTGTGATCCGCCATCCGCGCCTTCGGCCACCACCCATTGCGCACCCTCGCGCAAGCCCGCCTCGTGCAGCAGGTACGACAGTGGCACGCCGGTCCATTCCGAGCACGACACCTCGCCCGCGATCTCGCCCAGGGTCTGCTTCACGGGCAGGGGCGAGAGCGCATTGGCCGCCGAATTGCCCGCGCACTCCAGAAAATGGACACGGCTGACCATGGGGTAGCGCATCAGTCGCTGCAGGTCAAAGCGCAGAGGCTTGTGGACCAAGCCGTGGACCATCAATACATGCTGCTCGGGCGCAATATCAGGCAGGCCGTTGTGGTGCACCGCGAAATGCAGACCGCTGGGCGTGATGATGCCGTGCTGCTTCTGCAAGGGTGTACGCCAGACCGCAAACCCGGCCTCACTGGAGAGCTGGCGCTGTACCCGCTGCTCATGGTGCGACGGCTGGCCGTAGGGCAGGTCCGTCCCCCCCAGCATCTTCATGGAATCGGGCATGCGCGCTGCCAGCGGCTCGGCAGCCCGTGCCACCAGCCCTGCAGCCCCTAGAGCCAGTCCGCCCAATAAATCCCGCCGCGCCAACCCGCCCTGCCCCTGGCTCTTCGTCATTTCGTGTGGAACCCAACAGTCACAATGACTCCTGGTCGTCGAGCCCGGTGGGCATGTGTGCAGG
>JBKBUN010000007.1:0-39187 GCA_046289925.1 Burkholderiaceae bacterium
AGCGCGCGGGCGTGGCGGCTGAAGATGGCGCTGCGCGAGGTGTACGCGCGGGCCACAGCGCACAACAGCATCGAACAGGCCGCATCCGACCTCAGGGCCTGGCTGAGCTGGGCGCGGCGCTGTCGGCTCGAGCCGTTCAAGAAGCTGGCCGCCACGCTCAAGGAGCGGTTCGACGCGGTGGTGCGCGGCATGGTCGATCACCGCAGCAACGCCTTCGTCGAGGCGATGAACGGGCTGCTGCAGCAGGCCAAGCGCGCCGCGCGCGGCTTCAGGACGAGCCAGAACTTCATCGCCATCGCCTACCTGCGCATGTCCAAGCTCAAGCACCTGCCGGCCAGTCCGTTCGCGCCGGCGATGCCCCAGTGACAGTGTTGCTTTCCACACGAAACGACATGGAGCCCGGCTGACTAGAACCCCATCGCACGCGCGAGCTTCGTGTCCTCGTCATCGTCAGACAGACGGGTCAAAAGCTCCGCACTCTTTCTGGCCTCGGCGCGCCTGTTCAATTCCTCGACGGCGCGCGACTGTGCGGCCAGATAGGCGCGCTGCAATTCCTGCGCCTCGGGCGAGAGTTCGACCTGCCGCGAAACAGACTCGGCCTTGTCCAATGTCGCTTGCAATCCGAGCAGCTGGGCGTGCGTGCCGGTGAGCTTGTCCACGTCCAACACGCCGCCAGCCTGCTCGACCTTCTGCCCGGTGAGCAGCCGGAATGCGGCCCGCCTGCGCCCGGCTTCCTTCGCGCCTGCCGGGTCGGTGATGCGGTACACCTGCTCCTCGACAGCCACGCCCAGCACCCGCCCTTTGTCGATGACATAGACGCAATCCACCGGGCCAGCCAGCACGCGCGGGTGCGCCACGGTGACGCGCCCGTCGATGTGCATGAGGAAGTCGGCAAAGTAGGTCTTGCCGCCCAGGCTGACCGTGCCGCGCGTGACCTTGCGCTCGGTGCGGTCGGCAAATGCCAGCGCCAGCGCCAGCCGGTCGATCTTCCACGGCTTCCAGCCCTCGCGCATGAAGTGCTCCAGCCGGTCTTTGGGGCTCAAGCCGCCCATGTGCTTGGCCCGCGGCTGCGGGGTGACGTGGTAGTCGGCCAAGAGCCGCCCCAGCCAATCGCGCACCTCCTCGATGCGCGAGGGCTTGACGCCCTTGCCCATGGTCACCACCTTCTTGGTCATGCGGTTGCCGCCGACATACCCGAACCACCAGCCCAGCCAGTCGGCCAAGTTGCCAAACTGGCCCTCGATGCGCTTGCCCCTTGGATGGAAGGGGATGCTGCGGATCACCTGCCGCTGCGGCGCGGCGGTGGCGGCTTCGTCCGCGGTGAACTGGTGGCCGGTCAGGTCGGCCAGGTGCTTCATGGCCACCAGCATCTCGTCCCAGCGGTATTCGCTGCCGTTATCCAGATACAACTGGCGCGGCATGCCAAAGGGCGCGGCCTCGCACATCTTGGCAAAGCTGGCCGCCACGTCGTCGCGGCGGATGCCTTGGCCTTTGTCCAGCAGAACACAATCCACCCACAGCCAGTTGGTGGCCACGTCGTGCCACGAAATGAGGCGGGCATACGCCGTGCTGCCGTCTTCGCGCAGCACCGGAATATCCAGCGGCGTGATGTCGCCGCACACCAAGTCGCCGGGCGTGTATCCATCCGCCGTGCGCTGCACCGGCGTGTAGTTGTTGTCGTACACGGCCTTTCCGTCGCGCAAGGCTTTGCCCGCCACGCGGAAGTGTTTGCCTTCTTCCTCCAGCCACTTGCGCGGGGCGCTCACAGACAAAAGCGCCGTCACCACGCCGGTGGGCACCGAGGCGTCGAGCAACTGCCGCGCCATCGAGGCCGTCGCCATGCGCCAGCACTGGCTGGCCGATGGTGCGCCAGACACCCAGGCCGCCCGAACAGCCTGCCGGGTCAGGTCGGCCAGCTGCGGCACATCCTGCCCCGGCACGGCATCCACCACGGTCTGCGCCCAGGCCAGCCAAGGCCCAGAGATCAGGGTGCGGGCCTGCCCACGGTCGCGCCGCTCGCCCATGCGGGCCAGGGCCATCAGCCCACCCTCACGGGCGCGGTCGGCCAGGCGGTAAACGTGCTGAAAGCTGCATTGCAGGTCGCGGGCGATGGATTCGGCCACCGCGCGGCGGTTGCGCGCGCGCTCGGGCAGCGCCAGCAATGGCGCCAGCGCCGCCATGAGGATGCGCGCACGCTGCACGCGCTCAATCACATCCTCGCGCGGGCTGCTACCCGCCAAGTGGCCAATCAGCACATGGTCTGGCAGATCGTCCATGGCCACCACCGCGCCACCCCCACGGGTGAGCCCACCCGCGACGATGGCCGTCGTCGCTGGCGTGGCCTGCGTCGGAGCATCCGCAGGCTGGGTGGGCTCGCCGGTGGGGGCGGTCATGGACGAGGCCACCGACGCCATTGGCTGAAGATTTCCTCCCCCGTTATGCGCAACTGGCGGCAGTGCAGGTAGAGGGCCTGCAATGCGTCGTTTTTCGTCTTGTACCAATCGGTCTTCCGATACTCGCCCTGCCCATCCCACAGCATGAGCATCCACCGCCGTGGCGCTGTCTTGGTGAGCGTGGCCACCATGAGCGTGGTGTCCGGGTGTGTGACCATTTCCATTGCCTGCTCCTTTCCTTGCGTAGTAATCCCGCTGCGCCTCGATGGGCAACGAGTCGATGGCGATCTCGATGCCTTTGCCTCGCACCCTGGTGCGATTTGTGGGCAAATTTTTTTGTGTCCACTTCCGAACACCACGATCAGTCGCTGGCATGCCAGCCAGCCGCATGGATGCGATCTGTTGAGGTGTCAGCCACATGTTCATATGCCAACCCAGCGCGTTCGGTCATGCAGACGTCGTGAGTACCGTTTCCCGCAGCTTCTTCATCACATCCCTGGCGATTCCGCCGTGCGGCTCCCGGTCGTCGCGCTGAGCCCAGTCATAGATGACGCGCCGCGCCGTGGCAGGCTTGATGCCGTGCGCATTCGCCCAGGCGTTGATTGACCTGTAACCGGCCATCAACAGCAAAGCCCTGACGCGGTTTGCATCGCCCAGTGGTTGCACAGTATGTCGAGTCATGGTGCTATCCTTTGCTACACAGACGGTGCGAGTATAACGCACTATACGGCGATAGTGCAACACCTGGGTGCGTTTTTTGCTGCCCCGTCAGTTCCGATTCGCGCACGATTCAGTTCCGATTCAGTTCCGATTCGGTTCCGATTCGGTTCCGATTCAGTTCCGATTCAGTTCCGATTCGGTTCCGATTCAGTTCCGATTCAGTTCCGATTCAGTTCCGATTCATGCGATGGTGGAGGCAACACAATGACAGACTCAACACTCCCATCCCGCATACGAGAGAGCATCGCTGAGGAGCCAGTTGCAGCCTTCGCCCGTCGTTGCGACATCGGCGAAAGCCTCATCAGGAAGTATCTGGCGGGCTCTGAACCATCGGCAACGAACCTTGTCAAGATCGCCGACGCCGCAGGCGTATCGCTGGACTGGCTGGCCACCGGACGCGGCCCAAAGCGCCGCGAATACACCGAAAAAACGCCGCAAAATCAAACACTTGCGCCTCTCGCCAGCGGCCCCCATGCCCGCCGCTGGCAAAAGATCATCGAGCTGGTCGAGGCCATGCCCGAGCATGAATCCTCGGCCATCGTCGAGGAATTTTTCGCGCGCGCTCGTGACAAGGCAGAGGCGGTCGAGCTAAGGCAGGCGGTCGCCGAGCTTCGCGCCGCCATCAAACGCGCCTGACCCCTCCACAAGCAAAAACAGGCCCTCCGGCCCGCTTTTTGTCGCCTCCAATCCGCGCAAACCCCCAGGAACGGCCCGCGCCCTGTGGATAACTGCGCTAAGTCATTGTCACAACTTTATTTTTCGCCATTTCCCGGAATTTCCCGCCAAATCCTGTCGCCTCTACCTTGTCACCTCTAATCTTTTCTCTCCCACCGTGCGGTGGCTCTGGCCTGGGCACGCTCCCAACATCCCGAGGTTCACAGCACCGTCGAGATCGGCTCCTACCATGCCTTGATCGCCTCGGTGGCCGCAGGCATGGGCATGGGCCTGGTGCCAAGATCGGTGCTGGCTCTGGGCGATGCGGCTTCGGTGCTGCAGCGCCCCCTTGCGCCGGTCTGGGCGCGCCAGACCACATGGCTGGTGACGCGCACTGCGCAGCGGCCGCCATTCTTGGAAGCGCTGTGGACACGCATCGCACAAGGCGCTCAGGAGGGGCACGCATGAGCGCCCTGCATGTTCCGACCTTGGCCGTCGTCCTGGCGCTGGTGGCGTTTGCCTTGGCGCTGGCGGTGGGTATTGCGGCCTGGGGGCAGCGTGAGCCGGACGGGCTCGGCGTGTGGGGCGTGGGGCTGGCCCTCATGGGCTTGAGCTTCGGCGTGCTGCTCGTGCTGGGCAGTCCGCCTTGGCCGCGGTTGGGATTGGCGATGGGCAATGCCCTGCTGGCTGCATCCTATGCGGCCGCCTTGTGGGCGCTGGCAGGCTTTCAGCGCGCTCGCTGGCCGCGGTGGCGCGTGCTGGCGCCCGAGGCCGTGGTGGCGGCCGTGTCGTGGGTGCTGGCAGACCGGCATGTTCTCCGCTTCGGTGTGTTGAATGCGCTGTTTGCCCTGCAGTGGCTTGGCTTGCTGCTTGCAACGCATCGATGGCGTGATGCCATGCCAGGGCGAGGACGTTGTGTCTTGATGCTTGGCGCTGCACTGGTGCTGGCGGTGTTCTTGCTGCGGCTCGGCGCTTTGGCCTTGGGGCACACTGCGCTCGCAGCGCCCTTTGGGCCGCATCCTGTACAGAGTGCTGCCTTCCTGCTGGGGTTGACAGGTTTGGTGGTATTGACCGTGGGCTACGTGCTGATGAGCAAGGAGCGTGTGGATGCCGACCATGTGCAGGAGGCACTGATCGACGCACTGACAGGCGTTCCCAACCGCAAAGCCTTGCTGGGGCAATTGCACCGCACGCTGGCCCAGGCGGCGCGCGAGCAGCGGCCGGTGGCAGTGCTGATGCTGGACATCGACCGATTCAAGCACGTGAACGATACCTGGGGCCATGTTGCGGGCGACGCGGTGCTGGCCGCCGTGGCCCAGTGTCTGAAGGGCGGCCTGCGCGCCCAGGACTTTCTGGGCCGCTACGGCGGCGAGGAGTTTCTGGTGGTGTTGCCTGGCACCGGAGAAGTGGGGGCCGCTACCCTGGCCGAACACCTGCGCACAAGGGTCGAGCGCCTGGTCGTGCCTTGGGACCCAGAAGACATCCGTGTGACCATCAGCATCGGCGTGCATGTGATGCCGCTGCCCAAGCCCAGCGAGATGCAAGCCTTGATCGACGCGGCCGACCATGCCATGTACACGGCCAAGCGAACCGGCCGCAACCGGGTGGTGGTGTCGTGCGGCCCCACCGACCTGCCACGCGAAACCCCCGCACCACCGAGGCAAGGCTGAGGCTCAGGTGCCCAGCGGTGGGTGGGCTGGCAGGCGCAGCACGAAGCAGGCGCCGCCTCCCGGGTGATCTTCGCAGTGCACCTGGCCGTTGTGCCGTTCAGCAATCGAGCGCACCAGCGCCAGCCCCAAGCCTACGCCACCCGCGCGCTCGCTGGCACCCGGCAGTCGGTAGAAGGGCTCGAAGATGCGTTCGCGCTGGTGCGGCGGCACGCCGGGGCCGCGGTCGCAGACCCGCAACTCCACCCACGTCCCATCGCGCCGCAGGGTCAGTGCCACTGGGCCCTGGCTGTAGCGGCGGGCGTTCTCCAGCAGGTTGCGCACCGCACGTCGCAGCAGCTTGCCCACGCCCCGCACCTGAAGATGGGCCGGGTCCGCCTGCGGGTTCAGGTCGGCATCCACCCGAGCGCATTCCTCCGCAGCCAGGCCCAGCAGATCCACTTCCTCGACGGTACCCACCTCGGCTTCGCGGGCGTCCAGCCGGCTGGCCAGCAGGATCTCATCCACCAACTGGTCCAGTTCGGCAATATTGCGCAGGATTTCGGTGCGGAACGCGGGGGACGGCTGCTGCCCGCCCATCAGCTCCAGCCCCATGCGGATGCGCGTGAGCGGCGAGCGCAGCTCATGCGACGCATTGGCCAGCAGCGATTTGTGGATCTGCACGAGCTTTTCCACCCGTTCAGCCGCGGCGTTGAACTGCCGAGCCAAATCGGCCACCTCGTCCTCGCCTTGCACGGGCACACGCACCGACAGGTCGCCTTCGCCAAACCGCTGTACGCTGCGCTGCAGGGATTCGAGTCGCTGTGTCAGGCGGCGGATGATGGGGAACACCCCTAGGGCCACCGCCAGCCCGACCAGGCCCAACATCCAGATGAATCCGAACGGTGGTTTGCTCCAGAAGGCGCTGTCGTGCGGCGCAGGCGCAGGCGCATGGCCTGGCACACGGCCGGCCCGGCCCTGGCGGGGCGCTCGCGGGGCCATTTGCAGGGTGTAATCCTCCCCTGCATCGGTGTCGATGCGCAGTTCCAGACCTTCATGCGGCGGCCCCGGCTGGCGCGTGGCCATGCCGCGCCACAGCACCTCGCCCTGGGCATTGCGCAGCACGACTTCGCGCGAAGGTGGCGACAGGGTTTGTGCGTTCTGCTCGGCAGCCACCCGCCATGCCCAACCCACCAACAAGGTGAGCACGGCCACGCCGCCCACCACAGCCAACCAGATGCGCAGGTACAGACGCCGGGAGACAACACGCAGGGGGTTCATGCGAAACGGGGCGATGTCAGCGCAGCAGCGCGGGCGGTGCGCTGCTCAATCCTGCTGCTTGGCGAACACATAGCCCACACCGCGCACCGTGAGGATGCGCTTGGGGTTTTTGGGGTCGGCTTCAATGGCAGCGCGGATGCGTCCCATGTGCACATCGATGGATCGGTCGAAGGCCTCCAGTTCGCGGCCGCGCACGGCCTCCATGATCTGGTCGCGCGTGAGCACGCGGCCTGCGCGCTCGGCCAGGGCTGCCAGCAGGTCAAACTGGTAGGAGGTGAGCTCGGCTGTCTGGCCCGCCACGGTCACGGTGCGTGCGTCGCGGTCGATCTCCAGGCTGCCGAAGCGCATCGTGTGCGCCGCGCCGCCGGCCGCTGCGTCCCCGCGGCGGCGCAGGATGGCGCGAATGCGCGCGAGCAGCTCGCGTGGCTCGAAGGGCTTGGGCAGGTAGTCGTCGGCCCCGATCTCCAGACCGATGATGCGGTCCATCGGGTCGCCCTTGGCCGTGAGCATGAGCACCGGCACGTGGGCTGCAGCGCCTGGAAGCGCCCGGATGCGTCGGCAGATTTCCAGGCCGTCGATGTCGGGCAGCATCAGGTCCAGGATCACCAGGTCGGGCTGTGGTGTCCCTTCGCTGCCTTCCAGCAGTCCGAGGCCACTGCGCCCATCGCCGCGGTGCGTCACCGAAAAGCCAGACTGCCCCAGGTATTCGCCCACCATGTCGGCCAGGCGGGCGTCGTCTTCGATCATCAGCAGGCGGGCGGCGGTAGCGGGCATGGGCAGATCCTCAACCGCCGATCATCGCGTGCCGAGTGTGCGGGCGGATGTCGTGCGCGTAAAGAAAGGTAAATCCGACCGGACGGGGGCAGGGTCGACAAAGCCGATGGCAGGTCGATCGCGACAAGGGCAGTGCTCATGGCTGGTGCGGCTGCGCCGCTTCGCTTGGAGGTGCAGAGGCCGGGTTCAACGGCGCATGGCGCGCGGCCAGCGCAATCAGCAGCAGCACAGGCAGCCCGAGCAGTGCCGTGCCCACGAAGAAAGTGGGGTAGCCGTGCAGGTCGACGAACTGGCCCGAGAAGCCTGCCAGCCATTTGGGCACAAGCAGCATCATCGAGCTGAACAACGCATACTGCGTGGCCGAATAGCGCACGTTGGTCAGTCCCGACAGGTAGGCAATGAACGCCGCTGAGGCGATGCCACCGGACAGGTTGTCGGCCGACACCACGGCGATCAGCGCCCTCACGTCGTGCCCATGCCCGGCCAGCCAGGCAAACAGCAGGTTGCTGCCTGCGCTGAGCACCGCCCCCAGCATGAGGATGCGCAGCACGCCCAGCCGCATGGACAGTACGCCACCTACAAAAGCGCCCACCAGCGTCATGATGACGCCGTACACCTTGGTCACGGCGGCCACTTCGTCTTTGGTGAAGCCCATGTCCACATAAAACGGGTTGGCCATGATGCCCATCACGATGTCACTGATGCGGTACACCGCGATCAGCGCCAGGATCAGCACCGCCTGCCAGCGGTAGCGGCGCAGAAAGTCGGCAAACGGCGCGACCACCGTATCCTGCAGCCATTCGGCCGGCCCGCGTGTGGGGGGCAGTGGCTGTGGGTGCGGCTCGCGCGAGAACAGCACCGTGACCATGCCCACGGCCATGGACGCGGCCATCACCAGGTAGGCGGTCTGCCAGGCGGCGTTCTGGTAGGCCGCACCCGCGGCGGTGGCCGCGCTGCCCGCAGTGGCTGCCAGCACTGGCGCTTCGGCGCGTGCGGCAATCCAGAGCACGCCCGCACCGGCCCAGATCATTGCGAGCCGGTAGCCCGTCTGGTACGACGCGGCCAGTGCGGCCTGCTGGTCGGCCTCGGCCGATTCGATGCGAAAGGCATCCAGCGCAATGTCTTGCGTGGCCGAACCAAAGGCCACAGCAAGCGCGCACCAGACGATGGGGCCTAGTGTGTTGCGCGGGTCTGCCAGTGCCATGCCCACCAGGCCCGCCACGATCACCGTCTGCGACAGCAGCAGCCAGCCGCGCCGTCGCCCGAGCCGGGTCGTGAGGCCGGGCAGGGGCATACGGTCCACCAGCGGGGCCCACACCCACTTGAAGCCATAGGCCAGGCCCACCCAGCTCAAATAGCCGATGGTGCTGCGGTCGATGCCCGCCTCGCGCAGTCGGAACGACAGTGTGCCCAGCACCAGCAAAAGCGGCAGCCCGGCCGCGAAGCCCAGGGTGAGCATGCGCAGACTGGCGGGTTCCAGGTACACGGCCAGCGCGGCTCGCCAAGAGCGGCGGGTGGCAGGGGGGGCGGAGCCCGCAGGCACAGAGGCGGAAGAAGATGGCGTGGCGTCGGACATGGGGCCCCGGGGGTTTTTGTCTATTATTCCTGCATGTGTCGCCTCTGCTTTGCCTCGCAGCCCGCCGCTGCATCGCCCTGGAACGCACGCCGCGCTTTTGTGCTGGCGGCCGGTGCCGCGGTGGCCGCGCCCGCGCTGGCGCAGGTGGATGTGGGCAGCGCCTCGGGCATGCGCCGCCTGGTGCCGGCCGAGTCGCTCGAACACTCGGCCCAGCAGCAATACCACCAGATGCTGCAGCAGGCACGGGCCAAGCGTGCGCTTGCCCCCGAGGGGCATCCGCAGCTTGAACGCCTGCACGCGATTGCACGCAAGCTGATCCCGTTTGCGGCGCGCTGGAACGAACGCGCCCGGGGCTGGCGCTGGGAGGTCAACCTGATCGCCAGCCGCCAGATCAACGCCTTTTGCATGCCCGGCGGCAAGATTGCTTTCTACACCGGCATTCTCGACCAGCTCAAGCTCAGCGACGATGAGACCGCAATGGTCATGGGCCACGAAATGGCCCATGCGCTGCGCGAGCATGCGCGTGCGCGTATTGCCAAGACGCAGGCCACCGGGTTGGGGCTTTCGATTGGCGCGCAGCTGTTGGGCCTGGGGGACCTGGGCCATGCGGCGGCCAATCTGGGCACGAAACTGCTGAGCCTGAAGTTCAGCCGCTCCGACGAGACCGAGGCCGACCTGGTGGGCCTGGAACTGGCGGCGCGCGGTGCCTACGATCCGCTGGCCAGCGTGAGCCTGTGGCGCAAGATGGGCGAGGCCACGGGCGGCAAGGAAGGCAGCCTGGCCTTTTTGTCCACCCACCCGAGCGGGCCCGACCGCATCCGCGAGTTGCAGGAGAACGTGCCCAAAGTGCAGGGCCTGTACGAAGCGGCGCGCCGCGCTGGGTGAGTGCGGGCGTTCTTCAGCGCCAAATCAGGCGCAGAGCAAGCAAATTTAAGCACGACAAGCTATCAAATGCATAGCAATTGTCGAGGTGGCGACAGCGGCTGACGGCGCCGCACGCCGTGTGTGCGGCGCTCAGGTGCCCCGCACGTAGGGGTTGAGCCGCCGCTCGCGGCCGAAGGTGCTTTCGGGCCCGTGGCCGGGGATGAACACCGTCTGGTCGCCCATGGGCCATAGCCGCTGGGTGATGCTGTCAATGAGCTGCTGGTGATTGCCCTGAGGGAAATCGGTGCGCCCGATGCTGCCGGCAAACAGCACATCGCCCACAAAGGCGCGGTCAATCTGCGGCGCATGGAACACCACGTGGCCGGGTGTGTGGCCTGGGCAGTGGCGCACGTGCAGCGTCTCGTGCCCGATCTGCACCGTGTCGCCATCGGCCAGCCAGCGCGTGGGCGTGAAGTGCTGCGCAGGCGGGAATCCGAACATCGCACTTTGCTGAGGCAGCGCGTCGATCCAGAACTGGTCGCCCGGGTGGGGGCCCACGATGGGCAGCCCCAGGCGCTGGGCCAATTCGCCCGTGCCGCCTGCGTGGTCGATGTGCGCGTGCGTGAGCCAGATCTGCGACAGCGTGAGGCTGCGCGCCTGCACTTCGGCGAGCAGCGTGTCCAGGTCGCCGCCCGGGTCGATCAGCGCGGCCTGCTGCGTGGCGTCGCACCACAGCAGTGAGCAGTTCTGGGCGAAGGCGGTGACAGGGATGGTGTGGTAGTGCAGCATGGAGGGGGGCAGGGGCGCAGGCTCCTGGGGTCATAGGTTGGTGGCGGCCAGCACTTCGGGCAGGTCGGTCAGGCCTTGCAGCACTTTTTCGATGCCGTCTTGCCGCAGTGTGAGCATGCCCTGCGCCAAGGCCGACTGCCGGATCTCGGCGGCCGAGGCGCGGTGGCGGATCTGGTGGCGGATGGCCTCGTCGCTGACCATCAGCTCGTGGATGCCGAGCCGACCGCGGTAGCCTTGGCCCTCGCACTGCGTGCAGCCCACGGCACGCCACAGGCGCAGGCGGCCGCCTTCGCCGCCGTGGCGGCGTCGCCACTCGGCCACCAGGGCGTTGCGCGCCTCGGGCGTGTTGCTGCCGCCGCTGCCCAGGTACTGCGATGCGAGCGAGGCCAGCGCTTCGTCGCTGGCCACCTGGGGTTGTGCGCAGTGCGTGCACAGGCGGCGCACCAGGCGCTGCGCCAGGATGCCCAGCAGTGAATCCGAAAAATTGAATGGGTCCAGTCCGATTTCGAGCAGCCGCGCAATGCTCTCGGGGGCCGAATTGGTGTGCAGGGTGGACAGCACCAGGTGCCCGGTGAGCGATGCCTCGATGGCGATGCGCGCGGTCTCCTCGTCGCGCATCTCCCCGATCATGATCACGTCCGGGTCGGCGCGCAAAAAGGTGCGCATGGCGGCGGCAAAGGTCCAGCCGATGCGCGCGTTGATCTGTACCTGCCGCAGCCCGCTCTGCGTGATCTCGATCGGGTCCTCGGCCGTCCAAATCTTGCGGCCTGCGGTGTTGATGTCGCGCACCACCGAGTGCAGCGTGGTCGTTTTGCCGCAGCCCGTGGGGCCGCACACCAGCACCAGGCCGTAGCTTTTTTGCACCAGCGCGCGGATGGCCACCAGGTTCGCTGGGCTCAGTCCGATCTGCTCCAGCGGCAGCGGCTTGGCACCCGCCAGCAGGCGCAGCACGACGTCTTCGAGCCCGTGCGAGGTGGGCACCGTGACCACGCGCAGTTCCACCGGCGGGCCGCCGAAGCGCGCGAAGTCGATCTTGCCGTCCTGCGGCTTGCGGTGTTCGGAGATGTCCATGCCCGCCATGATCTTGATGCGCGCCACCATGGCGAAGCGGTAGCGTGCGGGCAGCTCCAGGTAGGGCCTGAGCGTGCCGTCGATGCGCAGGCGGATGCGCACGCTCTGCGGCGCGGGCTCGGTCTCGATGTGGATGTCCGAGGCACGGTGGCGGATCGCCTCGTCGATCATGGTGTTGATGAGCCGCACCAGCGTGTTGTCGGACTCGCTGACCACGTCGGCCTGCTCGCTCTCGGCCTCGCCTTCGGTCGTGGTCAGGTGCGTGGCCAGCTCTTGCGCCGATGCGCGCTCGGCCATGGTCGCCGGCCCCGCCGGGTGCCCACCGTAGGCCTGGTGGATGGCCGGCATCAGCGTACCCGGCGCGGCCTGCAGCGGCACCAGCCGCCGCTGCGTGAGAAAGCGCAGCTCATCCAGCAGCGTGCGGTCGTACGGATCGGCCATGAGCAGCACCAGCGCATCGTCGCGCAGCATCAGCGGCAGCACCGATTCCCGCTCGGCCAGGTGGCGTGGCACCAGCGACAGGGCCTGGGGCTCGGGCCTGAGGTGGCCAGGATGCACGGTGAAGTCGCCCAACCATGCGGCAATCGCCAGCCGCAGCTGCTCGGCCGACAGGCCGGTGCGCTCGCGCAGGATCTGGCCAATCAAGCGGTGCTGGCCCTGCTCGCGCTCCTGCTGCTGTTGCAGTAGACCGTGCGACAGGTCTTCCTCGCGCACGAGTCCCGCTTGCACCAGCGCCTGTCCCAGGTGCGGCGCGCGGCCTGCTACCGGGTGGGGCTGAGACACCAGCTGCCACAGGGCGTCGGTGCTGCTCGGCTGCACGCTGGCGGGTGCGGTCTTCAAGGGGGCGGCGGTGTCGGTCATGGCGGGCTGGCGTGGTGGCGTGCGGGCAGACCCGGGTCTGGCGCGGCCCGTGGCCGCAACTCCGGCCGTGTCAGAGCCGGAATTCGTAGTCGATGGTGATGGGCGCGTGGTCCGAGAACTTCTCGTCCTTGTAGATCGACTCCTGCCGCGCCAGGGCGGCCAGCGCGGGCGTGGCCAAGTGGTAGTCGAGCCGCCAGCCCACATTTTTGGCATAGGCCTGGCCGCGGTTGCTCCACCAGGTGTAGGCGGTGTCCGTGGCGGTGGGCTGCAGCTGGCGATAAACGTCCACCAGGCCGCCGTCCGCACCTCCTGTGTGCAACAACTTTGTCATCCAGGCGCGCTCTTCGGGCAGAAAACCGCTGTTCTTCTGGTTGCTGCGCCAGTTCTTCAGGTCGATCGGTTGGTGCGCGATGTTCAGGTCGCCGCACAGGATGAACTCGCGCGAGGCCTTCAGCGCCATCAGGTGCGGATGAAAGCGCTCCAGGAAGCGGAACTTGGCCTGCTGGCGCTCTTCGCCCGACGAGCCACTCGGAAAGTACGCGCTGATGATGGACAGGCGGCGCGCCGGGGTGTCAAAGCGCAGCTCCACGTAGCGGCCCTCGGCGTCGAACTCGTCGCAGCCAAAGCCCGCCAGCACGTCGCTGGGCTCGTGGCGCGTGTACACGCCCACGCCCGAGTAGCCCTTCTTCTGCGCGAGGTGGAAATGGCCCTGCATGTCGGCCAGCCGCTCGAATCGCCCGGCCAGGTCGGCCGCTTGGGCCTTGACTTCCTGCACGCAAATACAATCCGGCCGCGTGGTGGCGATCCAGCGCTCAACGCCCTTGGTACTGGCCGAGCGGATGCCATTGAGATTGAGGCTGGTTAACTTGAACAAGGAAGAACCCATGGTGGATGCAGGCACGCCCACGCTGGCGCAGGGCCAGTTGGCGCAGGATTTCGTACGGTTTGCCGTGGAAGCGCAGGTGCTCCGGTTTGGAGAGTTCAAGACCAAGGCAGGACGCCTGAGCCCGTATTTCTTCAACGCAGGCCTGTTCGATGACGGCCGCAAGCTCGGCCTGCTCGCAGAATTCTATGCAAAAGCCTTGCTGGGAAGCGGCATCGAGTTCGACATGGTGTTCGGCCCGGCCTACAAGGGGATTCCGCTGGCCGCCACGGTGGCGGTGGAACTGGCCCGGCGCGGCCGCAACGTGCCCTTTGCCTATAACCGCAAGGAGGCCAAGGACCACGGCGAGGGCGGCACGCTGGTGGGCGCGCCGCTGGCCGGGCGGGTGCTGATCATCGACGACGTGATGTCGGCCGGCACTGCGGCCCGCGAGTCGATTGCCCTGATCCGTGCGGCCGGTGCCACGCCGCATGCCGTCGCAATTGCACTGGACCGCCAGGAGAAAGCCACTGAAAATGGCCAAGATGTGGAGCACAGTGCGGTCCAGTATGTGCGCCACCAGTTGGGCCTGCAGGTGTGCGCCATCGCGCGGCTGGCAGACTTATTGCTGTATCTGGAAGGCAAGGGCGAGCCCGAGATGGTCGCCCACCACCGACGGGTGCTGGCCTATCGCCAGCGGTACGGAATCAACGAAAGGTGAGCGGCTTGGGCACATCGGCGTGGATCATCGGAGCGGCAGTGTGGGCCACCCTGGTGGTTGCCGACACATGGGCCCAGCCCGCTTCGCCCGGTATTTTTACCTGCGTGGACCGCAACGGCCGCCGCATCACCGCCGACCGCCCGATCCCTGAATGTGCTGACCGTGAACAGAAGGAACTCAGCCCTTCGGGCACCGTGCGCCGTCAGATCGGCCCCACGCTGACCGAGGTCGAGCGGGCCGAGTTGGAGCAGCAGCGGCGGCGAGAGGCCGAAGAGCGCAACCGCCAGCTTGAGGAGCGACGGCGCGAGCGGGCGCTGCTGGCGCGTTACCCGGACAAAGCCGCCCACGACGCCGAGCGCGCCGCAGCGCTCTCGCAGATCGACGACCTCATGGCGATTGCGCACAAGCGCATCGCAGAGCTGCAGGCCATCCGCAAGGGCTACGACACCGAGATGGAGTTCTACAAGAAGGACCCCACCAAGGCCCCCGCCGTGCTGCGTCGGCGCATCGCGGAAAACGAAGAAGACATTGCCGAGCGCCAGCGCTATCTGGCGACGCAGGAGCAGGAAAAGCGCCGCGTGCACCAGCGCTTTGATGCCGAACTGGCGACGCTACAGCGCATGTGGGCGGCGCAGCGCATGGTGCCCGCATTGCCGCTGGGCGCGCCCCCGGCCAGCGGCGCACGCTAGGAGTCTGTCGGACTTGGGGCGTCGAAAGCGAACATGAGCCCCAGCGAGGACCGTTTTCGCCGTGTTGGCAGCCCCATAGCGGGGCTATGGGGCCCAAAGACGGTGAACAATGGGCCGCAGCGGCCCATTGGCAGCCAACGATTCCCAAGTCCGGCAGGCTCCCAGGAGCCTGCGGCGTCCCCACCGCGCAGGGCGGGGGCGACAGCGCTCACGCCAGGCGCGCACGCAACAGGTCGTTCACCTGCTGCGGGTTGGCCTTGCCCTTGCTGGCCTTCATCACCTGGCCCACCAGCGCGTTGAAGGCCTTGTCCTTGCCGGCCTTGACCTGGGCCACGTTGTCCGGGTTGGCTGCGATGACCTCATCGACGATCTTCTCCAGCGCGCCAGTGTCGTTCATCTGCTTGAGGCCCTTGGCCTCGATCACGGCATCCACCTCGGTGGCCTCGCCGCTCCAGAGCACATCAAACACCTGCTTGGCGGCGTTGTGGCTGATGGTGCCGTCGTGGATGCGGCGGATCAGCGCCGCGAGCTGCGCGCTGCCCACCTTGGCCTGCTCGATGCCAATCTCTTCGGCGTTCAGGCGGCGCGAGAGTTCGCCCATCACCCAGTTGGAGGCCAGCTTGGCTTGCCCGCAGCCCTTGGCTGTGGCTTCAAAGTACGCGCCCATGGCCTTGCTCTGTGTGAGCGTGGTGGCGTCGTACTCGGGCAGGCCGTAGTCGGCCATGAAACGCGCAGCCATGGCCCGAGGCAATTCGGGCATTTGTGCTCGTTCCTGCTCGATCCATTGCTCTGAAATGTGTAGCGGCGGAAGGTCGGGGTCCGGAAAGTAGCGGTAGTCGGCCGCATCTTCCTTGGTGCGCATGGCGCGGGTCTCGCCCGTGTCCGGATCGAACAGCACAGTGGCTTGCTGGATCGCATGGCCATCTTCGATCTGCTCAATCTGCCAGCGGATCTCGTAGTCGATGGCCTGCTGCATGAACTTGAACGAGTTCAGGTTCTTGATCTCGCGGCGCGTGCCCAGCGGCTGACCGGGCTTGCGCACCGACACGTTGGCGTCGCAGCGGAAGCTGCCTTCCTGCATGTTGCCATCGCAGATGCCGATCCAGGTCACGATCTTATGCAGTTCGCGCGCGTAGGCCACGGCCTCTTCGCTGCTGCGAATATCGGGCTCGGTCACGATCTCCAGCAGCGGCGTGCCCGCGCGGTTGAGATCGATACCCGACTGGCCGATGAAGTCCTCGTGCAGCGATTTGCCCGCATCTTCTTCGAGGTGCGCACGCACCAGGCGCACGGTCTTTTTCTCATTGCCCAGGTAGAACGACACCTCGCCGCCTTGCACCACTGGGATCTCGAACTGGCTGATCTGGTAGCCCTTGGGCAGATCTGGGTAGAAATAATTCTTGCGCGCGAACACGCTGTATGGCGCAACATGGGAGCCAAGCGCCAGGCCCAGGCGGATCGCGCAGGCCACGGCCTCGCGGTTCATCACGGGCAGCGTGCCGGGCAAGGCCAGGTCCACGGCGCAGGCCTGGGTGTTGGGCTCGGCCCCAAATGCTGTGGGCGCGCGGCTGAAAATCTTGCTCTTGGTGGCAAGTTGGGCATGGGTTTCGAAGCCGATCACGACTTCGTAGCCTTGGATCAGTTTGCTCGTGCTCATGTCACAGGCCTGCGGGCTGGCGGAGGTGAAAATCGGTGGCCTGCTGCAGCCGGTGGGCGGCGTTCAGCAGGCGGGCTTCGCTGAAGTAGTTGCCGATGAGTTGCAAACCCACCGGCATACCGCCTTCGCCAAAGCCGGCGGGCACGCTCATGCCGGGCAGGCCGGCCAGTGATGCGGGCAGCGTGAAGATGTCGGCCAGGTAGTCGGCCAGCGGATCGTTGCCATGCTCGCCGATCTTCCAGGCCACTGTGGGGGCCACGGGACCGGCGATCAGGTCGCAGGACTTGAACGCGTTTTGGAAGTCGTCCGCGATCATCCGGCGGATCTTTTGCGCCTGCAGGTAGTAGGCGTCGTAGTAGCCGTGCGAGAGCACATAGGTGCCGATCATGATGCGGCGCTTGACCTCGTCGCCAAAGCCTTCGGCGCGCGTGCGCTTGTACATGCTGACCAGATCGGTGTAGTCCTTCGCGCGGTAGCCGAACTTCACGCCGTCAAAGCGGCTGAGGTTGGACGACGCCTCAGCCGGCGCGATGATGTAGTACACCGGGATCGACAACTCGGTGCGGGGCAGAGAAATTGGCACCAGGATGGCGCCGAGCTTCTCGTACTCCTTGAGCGCGCCTTCTACCGCCGCACGCACGTCGGGTGCCAGGCCTTCACCGAAGAACTCCGCCGGAATGCCGATGCGCAGGCCCGCCAGCGAGTCGTTCAACGAGCGGCTGAAGTCTTCGGCCGGGCGATCGAGCGAGGTCGAATCGCGGTCTGGATCGGGGCCGCACAGCGCGGACAGCAGCAGTGCGCAGTCTTCGGCCGTGCGGGCCATGGGCCCTGCCTGGTCGAGACTGGAGGCAAACGCCACCATGCCGTAGCGCGACGCGCGCCCGTAGGTGGGCTTGATGCCCGTGATGCCGCAGAAGCTTGCCGGCTGGCGGATGGAGCCACCGGTGTCGGTGCCCGTGACGGCGGCGGCCAGTCGTGCGGCCACGGCCACCGCGCTGCCACCCGAGGAGCCGCCCGGTACGCGGGTGGTGTCCCAGGGGTTGCGCACCGGCGCGGGCGCATCAAAGCCCACGGGGGGCACGGCGGAGTTCTCGTTGGCCGACCCCATGGCGAACTCGTCGCAATTGAGTTTGCCCAGCGTCACCGCGCCAGCGTCGGCAAGGCGGGTGACCACCGTGGCATCGAAGGGAGAGCGATAGCCGGCCAACATGCGAGAGCCGGCCGTGGTCGGGAAGGCGCGCGTGACAAAGATGTCCTTGTGCGCAATCGGCACACCGGCGAGCGGGCCGGCCGTGCCAGCGGCCAGCGCTGCATCGGCGGCGCGGGCCTGGGCGCGGGTGACTTCTTCGTTCACAGCCACATAGGCGCCTAGACCGGTGTGCGCTTGCATCCGGGCCAGGTAGTGCTCGGCAGCTTCGGTGGCCGAGACACTGCGGGCGCGCAAGGCGGTGGCCAGTTCGGCCACGGTCCAGTCGTGCAAAGGGGTCGAAGGGGTGCTCATGCTGCGATCCTCACTCGATGACCTTGGGCACCAGGAACAGTCCGCGCTCGACGGCCGGCGCACTCTGCTGGTTGGCTTCGCGCTGGTTGGGCTCGCTTGCGACGTCGTCGCGCAGGCGCAGGGCCACGTCCTGGATGGCGGCCACCGGGTGTGCCAGCGGCGTGATGCCCGAGGTATCCACAGCGCGCATGGCCTCGACAATGCCAAAGAAGTCGTTCAGTTGCGTGAGCATGCGCTCACTTTCTTCGTGGGAGAGATCCAGCCGTGCCAAATTGGCGATGCGGCCGATGTCCTCGGAGGTCAGTGCCATAAAAAAATGGGGGGGAGGAAACCGGATGTAAAGCTGCGAATGAACGGTCCGCAGGGGGAGTTATTCACAGGGGATGCGGTATTATCCCGGCTTTGCCGCACTACCCTCCGTCCTGCCGGCGATTGTGCAAAAAAGAACCCTGTAGACCCGGCGACGGCAGGCCGACGAGCATGCCGTGCCTGAGAGGATTTTGAATGTTTGGAGCTTTCCGTCGGTACTTCTCCACCGACCTTGCGATTGACCTCGGCACTGCCAACACCCTGATCTTTGCCCGCGACAAGGGCATCGTGCTCGATGAACCCTCGGTGGTGGCCATTCGCCACGAAGGCGGCCCCCATGGCAAGAAAGTGATCCAGGCCGTTGGTCATGAAGCCAAGGCCATGCTGGGCAAGGTGCCCGGCAACATCGAAGCCATCCGTCCGATGAAGGACGGCGTGATCGCCGACTTCGTGATCACCGAGCAGATGATCAAGCAGTTCATCAAGATGGTGCATCCGCGGACCATGCTCACGCCGAGCCCGCGCATCATCATTTGCGTGCCCTGCGGGTCTACCCAGGTGGAGCGTCGCGCGATCAAGGACGCGGCCGAAGCGGCGGGTGCGACAGCGGTGTACCTGATCGAAGAGCCGATGGCCGCCGGCATCGGGGCTGGACTGCCGGTTTCCGAAGCGTCGGGGTCCATGGTGGTGGACATCGGCGGTGGCACCACCGAAGTGGGCGTGATCTCGCTCGGCGGCATGGTCTACAAGGGCAGCGTCCGTGTGGGAGGCGACAAGTTCGACGAAGCCATCATCAGCTACATCCGCCGCAACTACGGCATGCTGATCGGCGAACCCACGGCCGAAGCCATCAAGAAAACCATTGGCTCTGCCTTTCCGGGCTCTGAAGTCCGTGAAATGGAAGTCAAGGGGCGCAATCTGTCAGAAGGCGTGCCGCGCAGCTTCACGATCTCCAGCAATGAAGTGCTGGAAGCTCTGACGGACCCGCTCAACCAGATCGTTTCCGCGGTCAAGAACGCTCTGGAGCAGACGCCGCCCGAACTCGGCGCCGACATTGCCGACCGCGGCATGATGCTGACCGGCGGCGGCGCGTTGCTGCGCGATCTGGATCGCCTGCTGGCCGAGGAAACCGGTCTGCCCGTGCTGGTGGCCGAAGACCCGCTGACATGTGTGGTGCGCGGTTGCGGTATTGCTCTGGAGCGCATGGATCGCCTGGGTAGCATTTTCACGAGCGAGTGATGATCTGCCCGGCCTGTCCTCATCCGCAGGCCCTGGGCCGGGCATGTGGCTTGAGCGCCCTGAGCCTTGAGCGAAAGACCTCCGATTGACCATGTGGCCCTGTCACGCCGCCCGACCACGGCCCGCCGCTTCTCGCGGTTCGGGCCGTTTTCTCTCCTGGGGATAAGCCTTGCCGCTTGGCACCCTTGAACGTTCTGCGCCGCCCATGTTCCGGCAGGGGCCTTCGGCCCTGACACGGCTGGCTGCGTACAGCGCGCTTGCCTTGTTCCTCATGGTGGCCGATACGCGCCTGCAGCTCACAGGGCCGTTGCGCCAGGCTGTGGCAACCCTTCTGTATCCGTTGCAGTGGGTGATGCTCCAGCCGGTCGAATTCGCCGGTAAAGGCCGTGGCTACTTCCAGTCGCTGCAGGAGGCGCAGGCCGAGACCGCCGCGGCACGCCGCCAATTGGCCGATCTGTCGCTGCGTGCGAACCAGACCGAGCACCTGCTGCAGGAAAACGCGCGCCTGCGCCAGTTGCTAGAACTGCGCCAGCGGGTGTCGACGCCTTTCGTGACGGCCGAAGTGGTGTATGACACTGCCGACCCCTTCACCCGGCGGGTGGTCATCGACCGCGGCAGCCTGGCTGGGGTACCGCTGGGCGCGCCCGTGCTGGATGAGTCGGGCGTATTGGGGCAGGTCACCAGGGTGTTTCCCATGGTCAGTGAGGTCACGCTGCTGGTGGACCGGGATCAGGCGATTCCAGTGCTCAATCTGCGCACCGGCGCCCGTGCGGTGGCGTACGGCGATCCGGTGGTGGGCCATGGCGGCGGGATGGAGCTGCGTTTCATGCCGGTGAATGCGGATGTGCGCGAAGGAGATTTGTTGAGCACCAGCGGCGTGGATGGCCTGTACCCGTCCGGCTTGCCGGTGGCCCGTGTGCAGCGCGTGGAGCGTCGCGCCGACTCGGCATTTGCGCGCATCTATTGCGAGCCTGTTGCCCGCGTGCTGGCGGCGCGGCATGTCGCCGTGCTGCAGCCGGTCGCCGATGCGCTGCCCGAGCGTCCGGAGCCCGCTGCTGCCCCGCAGCGCAAAGGGGGTCGCAAGTGAGGTGCTGTGGTCATGTCCATCTCCGGCAGGTCCGGGTCTGGTGTGACCGGAGGGCGCTGTCATGATCATGCCCCGCGGCCAGCCGCTGTTGCTGCCGGTCAATCCGGTTTTTATGGCCGCCAGCTTGGTGGTGGCGCTCGCATTCAACATGCTGCCCCTCGGGCGCGTGGCCTGGATGCCGGACCTGGTCATGCTGACCCTGGTGTTCTGGTGCGTGCATCAGCCGCTGCGCGTGGGCATGGGCATGGCCTTTGTGCTGGGCCTGTGCATGGATGTGCACCAGTTCGCGCTGCTCGGGCAGCATGCACTGGCCTACACCGTTCTGTCGTACGCGGCGATTGCCATGCACCGCCGGTTGCTCTGGTTCAGCCTGCCGTCCCAGGCATTGCAGGTTCTGCCGCTGTTTGCGATCGGGCATGCCGTCGAGCTGCTGGTGCGCATGGTGAGCGGCGGCATCTTCCCAGGCCTGTCGGTGGCGCTGTCGCCGCTGCTCGAGGCAGCGCTCTGGCCCTTGGCCAGCATTGTGCTGCTCGCGCCGCAGCGCCGCCCCCCCGACCGCGACCAGAACAGGCCTCTGTGACCACGTACTGACCACGTACTGCCAACGCCATGACCGAACTGCGCAACGTTGAAGCCGATGCCGCCCGGTTCCGCTCGCGTGTGTTGGCGGCCGGGCTGGTGGTGCTGCTGTGCTTCGGCCTGATCCTCTCACGGCTGGTGGTGCTGCAGGTGCTGCGGCATGAAGACCTGGCGGCGCAGGCCGAAAGCAACCGCACGGCGGTGGTGCCCATCGTGCCCAACCGGGGGCTGATTCTGGATCGCAACGGCGTAGTGCTTGCCACCAACTACTCGGCCTACACCCTGGAGATCACGCCGTCGCGCGTGGCCTCGCTCGATCAGACGATTGAGGATCTGTCGCGCATCGTGGACATCCATCAGCGCGACAGGCGCCGTTTCAAGCGCTTGATGGAAGAGTCGCGCAACTTCGAATCATTGCCCATCCGCACCCGTCTTACGGACGTCGAGGTGGCCAGGTTCGCCGCGCAGCGCTACCGCTTTCCTGGGGTGGACATCAAGGCGCGGCTGTTTCGCCACTATCCGCTGGGCGATGTGGCCAGCCATGCCATCGGCTACATCGGCCGCATCAACCAGGTCGAGAAGGCGCGCATCCAGGAGTCCGAGGACGAGTCCAACTACCGGGGCACGGAATACATCGGCAAGCTGGGCATAGAGCACAGTTACGAAAAAGCGCTGCACGGGCAGACTGGCGTGGAACAGATGGAAACCTCGGCCGGTGGGCGCGCTGTGCGCAAGCTCTCCAGCCGGGCTGCAACGCCCGGCGACAACGTGATGCTCTCGCTCGACATCAAGCTGCAGAAGATGGTGGAAGACCTGTACGGTGACCGCCGCGGAGCGCTGGTGGCGATCGATCCGCGCAATGGCGAGGTGCTGGCCATGGTCAGCAAGCCCACCTTCGACCCCAATCTGTTTGTCGAAGGTATTGATGTCGAAAACTGGACCGCACTGAACGAGTCTATCGACAAGCCGCTGCTCAACCGTGCGCTGCGCGGCACCTATCCGCCCGGATCGACCTACAAGCCCTTCATGGCGCTGGCGGCGCTGGAGACCGGCAAGCGCGCCGCGGGCACCGTGATCTACGACGCGGGCTCCTGGACCTTCGGTGGCCATACCTTCCGCAGCCACGGCGACCATGGCCTCGGCGCTGTGGACATGCACACCAGTATCGTCAAGTCGAGCAACGTGTACTACTACTCGCTGGCCAACGAGATGGGCGTGGATCTGATACACGACTTCATGAAGCCCCTGGGCTTTGGCCAGATCACGGGCATCGATCTGCAGGGCGAAGTGCGCGGCGTGCTGCCCAGCCAGGAGTGGAAGCGCAACACCTACCGCAGGCCCGAGCAGAAGAAGTGGTATGCGGGCGAGACGATTTCCCTGGGCATCGGCCAGGGGTACAACAGCTTCACCATGCTGCAGCTCGCCCATGCCACGGCCATCCTGGCCAACGGCGGAGTGCGCCATCGGCCGCGCATGGCCATCGCCACCGTGGATGCCGTCACCCGCGCAATCCAGCCGATTGCGCCCGAGCCGCCGGTATTTTTGAACTACAAGCCCCAGAACGTGGCCGTGATCCGCAAGGCGCTGGTGGGGGTGACGCAAGAAGGCACCTCGGCGAAGGTGTTTGCCGGAGCCCGCTATCTGTCGGCGGGTAAGACGGGGACGGCACAGGCCGTGACCATCGGCCAGAAAGAGAAGTACAACGCCTCGAAGCTGCAAGAGCACCAGCGCGACCACTCGCTCTACATGGCCTACGCCCCCGCGGAAGATCCGAAGATCGCGGTGGCCGTGATCGTTGAAAACGCGGGCTTTGGCGCGGCCCACGCTGCCCCGATTGCGCGGCGCGTGTTCGACTACTGGCTGCTGGGCGAGTACCCGAGCGAAGAGGACATGGCCGCGGTGCGCAAGGGTCTGGCGGCCGCCCCCCTGGGCAAGCCACGGCTGGCGGCCGACGTGCCCCTGATGGAGCCGTGAAGCGGCGCTACGCGGCCCGGGTGCGCTCGTCTGCCGTGCGCGAGGCGGGCTGCCACTGGCTGACGATGAGTGCGAGCACGATCAGGGCCGCCCCCGCCGTGCCTGCCCAGCCCAGGCGTTCGCCCAGCAGCACCCAGGCAGTGAGCGCGGCAAACACCGGCTCCAGCCCGAACACGATGGCGCTGCGCATGGCGTCCACCCGCTGCTGCCCCCAGGCCTGCAGCGTGACCACCACCACACTGGCCAGCAATCCGAGGTACAGCAGGGCCATCCACGAGCGTGCGGGCAGTTCGGCCAGGTCGCGCAGCCAGGGCATGGCGGGGTCGCGCATCAGCAGCAGCAGGCTGGAGGCCAGGCACATCACGGTGGCCTGGGCCGTGGCCATGCGTGTAGCCCGCACCGGCGTGGCCACGGTGCGGCGGGCGCATTCCTCCAGCGTGAGGATGTAGATCGCATAGAAAACCGTGCTGGCCAGCGTGAGCGTGTCGCCCAGGTTCCAGGGCTGGTCTTCGTGGAACATGAGGGTCATGCCCGCCAGGGCCATGGCGCAGGCGGCCCACAGTTGCCAGCCATAGCGCCTGCCCAGCACGGCCATGGCCATCAGCGGCACCACCAGCACATTCAGGCCGGTGACAAAAGCGTTGCGGTTGCTGCTCGTGCGGGCGAGTCCCTCAATCTGCAGCCAGAAGGCCAAAAACAGCAGCAGTCCGAGGCCCAAGCCCCATGCGCGTTCATGCCGCAGCATGCCCCGCCACAGTGGCGCGAGGACGGCCAAGGCGATGACGAAGCGCAGCCAAATGATCTGCACCGCATCCAGGTGGGCCGACAGCAGCTTCATGGCAGGAAAGGTGGTGCCCCATACCACCGTGACGGCGAGCAGGGCCAGAAGGCCCCAGCGTTGTGCGCGCATGACAAGGTTCCAGAAAACAAAAAGGCCGACCGGGGTGCCGGTCGGCCTGTGAGGGAGGGACGCCGGATCAGTTGAACAGGTAGCGTGCCTGCAGGTTCAGGCGCAGCATGTCGCCCGTCTCGCCCGCGTAGGTCGTGCGGCGGCCGCCGATCAGCTCGCTGCCCAGTTCGACGTTCTTGATTGGCAGATAGTACAGACCCGCATGCCATTGGTAGAGGCGCTGGTTGCCCGTGCCACCCACTGCGGCGGCGTACACATCGCCCAGGTGATGGCGCGAGCGCACCAGGCCCAGCGACACCGTGCCGCGCAGCTGCTCGCTGAACACGTTGGAGACGCCCAGCACCAGGCCGTGGGCCTTGTCCAGACGTACCGTGCCGCCCGACAGCACCGGGTAGTTGGCGCCAATCAGGTAGGCGCCATCGCCGTCGCCGTCCATGCGTGTGTACTGGGCCATCAGCGTGGTCGCGCCGGTGAGTTTGTAGCCCAGGCCCAGGCCCAGGCCCAGGCCGCGCTTGCTCACACCTTCGATGCGCTGCTCATGCGTCATCAGGCGGGCGTTGACATTGCCCCAGTCGTAGGCTTTGTCCACGCGGGCCACCAGGTTGGGGGTGCGCGCACCGTCCGAGGGCTCCTCCAGCGCAAACTGGAACTTCGCGAGCGTGGGGTTGTTGTACGTGTAGCGCACCTGAGACGGGCGACGGAAGGTTGCGCCGGGCGGGCCATTGAAGTCCACGGTCTCGGGCAGATTGTCCGTGTCCATGAAGGTAGACCAGGTCTGGCCGATCAGCCAGCCAGCGTATTCGCCGTAGGCATGGCGCAGGCGCAGGCGGTTGCGGTTGCATTCGCTGCCGCAGTATGCGTAGAAGTCGGCTTCGATTTTGGTGTTGAACGTGCCGATCGATGTGGGCGTCGAAGTCTCGAAGCCAAAACGCGAGGTCTGGGCCGTCAGGCTAGTCTTGCCCTGCGACGATTGGCCCAGGGGCTGCTCCATCAGGTTGGTGAAAATGTCGCCAGGGGCGGTGGCCTTGAAATCCTTGACCATGTTGGCCTCGGCAAAGCCGTACACGCGGATCGAAGTTTCGCTGCCCGGCAGGCGGAAGCTGCCCGGGATGTCTCCCAGCACCACGGCGTCTTTTTGCTTGAGTTCGACGGCTTCGATGCGGTCATTCCAGGCCGATGCGCTGGCTGCAGGCGCCTGCTGGGCTTGCTGAGCCTTGATCTGGGCCAGTTCGGCACGAAGGGCCTTGATCTCGTTACGCAGGTCTTCAAAGTCTTTGGCGCTTTGCGCGAAGGCCGCGGGCGGGAGGCTGCACAGGCCTGCTGCCATCAGGGCGAGGAACGTGTGGTTCAGTTTCATGGTCACTCCGGTAGGGGCTGAGGTCGTGAGGCAGGAGGGCCCGGGTCTCAGGCACTCATGCGGCCAAGGAACGCTCGGATGCGGTCGTTGGCGGGTTGCTGGAAGAATTCCTGGGGCGGCGCGTCGTGGCTGATGCAGCCCTGGTCGAAAAACATCACGCGGTCGGCCACCTCGCGCGCGAAGCCCATTTCGTGCGTGACCACGATCATGGTCATGCCGCCACGGGCCAGCTCGCGCATCACGTCGAGCACTTCCTGGACCATCTCCGGGTCCAGCGCCGAGGTGGGTTCGTCAAACAGCATCACCTTGGGTGCCATGGCCAGCGCGCGCGCAATCGCGACCCGCTGCTGTTGGCCGCCCGAGAGTTGCCACGGGTACTTGTGGGCATGGGCCTGCATGCCTACGCGCGTGAGCAGTGCCATGGCCGCGTCGTTGGCCTGCACGCGGGGCGTGTGGTGGATGCGCCGGGGCGCGAGCGTCACGTTGTCCAGTACCGTCAGGTGGCCGAACAGGTTGAACTGCTGGAACACCATGCCCACCTCGCTGCGCTGGCGCTGCAGCGTCGCCATGTCGTCGGTGACTTCCACCCCGCCGATGGTGATGCGCCCGCTGTCGTGCGGCTCCAGGCGGTTGATGGCGCGCAGCAGCGTGCTCTTGCCCGAGCCCGAGGCGCCGATGATCACCGTGACTTCGCCGGTGCGGAACACGGTCGAGACATCACGCAGTACCTGGTGGCTGCCAAACGATTTGCAGACCTTCTCCACCACGATGTAGGGAGCGCGCTCGCCGTTCATTTGTTGCGCCCTTCCACGTCGAAGCGGTACTCGATGGCGTTGCTCACCTGGGTGACCAGCGTGGTCAGCAGCAGGTAGGTGATGGCCACCGTGGTCAGAGTGGCAATCGGCTGGAAGGTGGCCGACTGGATGCGGTTGCCGACGTTGGTGAGTTCCACCACGCCGATGGCGTAGGCCAACGAAGAATCCTTGAGCAGTGCCACGAAGTTGCTGACCAGCGGGGGCAGGGCGATCTTGAACGCCTGCGGGAATACCACGTCCAGAAACACATGCACGCGACCCAGCCCAAGGGCCTTGGCGGCCTCGGTCTGGCCGCGGGGTACGGCCAGCAGCCCGGCGCGGATGGCTTCTGCGTTGTAGGCGCCCACGTTCAGGCCGAGGGCGACCACGGCCGCAGCAAAGTCGGGCAGGTTGAGCCCGGGCACCAGCACCGGCAGTGCGAAGTACACGAACAGGATTTGCACCAGCAGCGGCGTGCCGCGGATGACCCAGATGTAGAACCCGGCCACCCAGCGCAAGGGTGCCCAGCGGGCTGTGCGGGCGAGCGCTGCGGCCGTGCCCAGCACCAGCCCCACGGCGCCGCTGACCAGCGTGAGCCAGAGGGTGGTGCGTGCGCCATCAGAGAATGCCTGGGCGTTGGGCCCGATGGGCTCAGGCAGAAAAGACAGGACTGTGCCGAGCAGCGACAGGGCCAGCACCATCAGCACCAGGGCCGACACGAGCGTGGCGTTGCTGCTCTGGGTGCGAGACCAGCGCTGCGGCCAGAGAGCGGTGAGCATGGGCGAGAGGCCTGGAGAGGATCGTCAGCGCAGGCTCAGTTGCTGCAGCGCACGTCTTCGTTGAAGTACTTCTTGGAGAGTTGGGCGTAGCTGCCGTCGGCCATCACTTCGGCCAGGGCCTTGTTCCAGGCGCCGGCCAGGCTGGTGTTGCCCTTGGACACGGCCGCGGCAATGCGTTCGATGAACAGCATGTCACCGAGCTTGAAGCCTGCCCCCGGGTTCTTGTCGGCCACGGCCTTGGCCACGAACCGGTCGGTCACCCAGGCGTCCACACGGCGCGAGGTCAGTGCGCTGCGGGCGTCCACGTCGGTGGGGAAATTCTTCACTTCCTTGATGGACGAGACCTTCTTGACGTTGTCGAGGTAGCTTGTGCCCGTTTGCACGGCCACGACCTTGCCCGACAGGTCTTTGGCGGTCTTGATCGCGGGGTCCATGGCGATGATCATGCCGCCCGAGCAGTAGTGCGGATCGGTGAAGGTCACGGCCTTGGCGCGCTCTTCGGTGATGCCGTGCGAGGCGATCACCAGGTCCCAGCGGTCCTGGCGCAGGCCGGTCAGCAGGGCGTCGAAGCCCAGCGTCTTCCATTGGATTGTCAGGCCCATCTTCTTGGCCACCAGTTCGGCCACTTCCACCTCAAAACCGGTGAGCGTGGTGCCGTTGAAGAAGTTGAACGGCGCGAACTGGCCTTCGGTGGCGATCAGGATCTTGCCGTCTTTCTGCACTTCAGCCAGCGGGCGGGCATGAACAGTGACGGCGGCGCACAGTGCGACGGCGGCGGCGACGGACTTGAGCAACTTCATGGTGGGTCCTGTGGGGGGTGATGCAGGTACAAAAAATCCGGCCTGCGGGTAGGCAGGCCGGAGGCAGGGCTTGGGCTGCGGCCTTTGGCCACGCCCGAAATTGTCATCAAACGGACAAGATTATAGGGACGGCCTTGTTTTGCTTGACAAGCGGCGATTGCCTGGCGTGGCGTCGAGCAAACACCGCGCCAGCGCGGCGCGGGTTGGGGCGCCCCTCAGCGCAGGAAGGCGTCGTAACCTGTCTTGAGGATGAGTGCGCTGACCACAAAGATGAAGATCCAGCGCACAAAACCCGTGCCTTGGCGCAGTGCCATGTGCGTGCCCAGCAAGCTGCCGGCCACATTGGCCACGGCCAGCATGAGGGCGATGTGCCACCACACATGTCCCTTGAGGCCGAACAGCATGATGGCTGCGATGTTGGTCGCACAGTTCAGCAGCTTGGCCGCAGCCGATGCGTTGAGGAAGTCGTAGCCCAGCACCCGCACCAGCAAAAACACGAAGAAGCTCCCGGTGCCGGGGCCGAAAAAGCCGTCGTAGAAGCCGATGGTCATGCCGATCAGGCTCGCCACCAGGGCCTCTTTGCGCCCGTCAAAGCGTGGGGTGTGGTGCTGTCCCAGGTTCTTTTTGGCCAGCGTGTAAGCCAGCACGGCCAGCAGCACGAGTGGCAGCAGCTTGCGCAGAAATTCGGGCGACACAAGGGTCACCGTCCAGGCGCCCGCCAGCGAACCCGCAAACCCGGCCGCCGCCGCGGGCAGCAGGGCCCTCCAGCGCATCTGCACTTTGCGGCTGTATTGCCAGGTGGCCATGGAGGTGCCCCAGACCGACACCGCCTTGTTCGTGCCCAGCAGTGTGGCGGGAGCCGTGCCGGGAAAGGCCGCGAACAGCGCGGGCACCATCACCAGGCCACCGCCACCCACGATCGCATCCACAAACCCTGCCAGCAGCGAAGCGCACCCCATGAAAAACCATTCCATACGGGTATTGTCGCACCTCGGTTGCTATGGATATGTGAGCGAAACTGTGAGCGAACCGGGCGGCCGCAGGCAATAAAAAAGCGCCGGGATCGCCAGCGCTTGGGAAGGATATGCACCTCATGCGGGTGCTTGCAATGGTGTCGTTCGAGCTTGAAATGTCTCCTCGGGCTCCTCTGCAGCGCACCGCGGTGCGCTTTGAGTGCATGCACTGTAGCGGCTGCACTGCCCTGGTGCATTGGGGCTAACCCGCCCCCCGCTTGTGGGACGCTGGGGCCTCGGGTGGGGCGCAGAGCCGCCCAGCCCAAGGGTTGGGCGTGCTGGCCGGCGTTGTGCTGTGACCTGTCCCACAACAGCACAGGGAGCGAAAGCATGGGCGCAATCAACAGGGCCGGGTGGTGTGTGGGCGGCCGTCGCTGCTGGGGCTGCGCTCGGGCCTGGTGGCAGGGCTGGTGGCCGTCACGCCAGCCGCGGGCTTCGTCACGCCGCGCTCGGCAGCGCTGATAGGTGCGGTGGCAGGCTTGGCCTGCTATTGGGGCGCCACGGCGCTCAAGCGCGGGCTGCGGGCCGACGATTCTCCGGATGTGTTTGGCATGCACGGTGTGGGCGGCATCGTGGGCTCGCTGCTCACCGGCCTGCTGGCCGAGCGCAGCGTGGGTGGTGTGGCGCGCAGTGTGCTCACGCAAGCGCTGGGCGTGGTGGCGGTGATGGCCTTCAGTGCCGCGGTCACGGCGGCGCTGCTGTGGATCACCGACCGTGTGGCGGGCTTGCGGGTGGACGAGAACACCGAGCAAGCCGGGCTGGACATCGCCCAGCACCGCGAGCGGCTCGGCCATTGATCGCGCGATGACCCGCTCCATGAAACCGATCGGAAGCAAGGAGGTGCCATGCAGGACAGCGACAGGCTCGCCATCGCAGCGCACATGCACGTGCTGCTGCGGCGAAAAACCGGCCGGGTGACCGACACCGAGTGGATGGCCGTGAACGCCGACTACGCGCGTGAGGTGGTGCGCTTTGCGCGGCTGCGTGCGCAGCAGGACGCCGCACCCGAACTGGACGACTGGGCTGCGCGGCTGGAGCAGGCCTGGCAGGCTGCAGCTGCCGCACCCGCACCGCGCGCGCCCCTGCTGGTGCAGGCCAGGCAGACGCTGCGCGAGCGCCTGGCCCCGCCCGCGGCGGCCCCGGTGCAAGGCAGCACCCCATCCGCTGCTGCGCCCGCGCCCGACAGGCTGCGCTATGTGGGTGGCTTGCGCTGAGTTGGTTTGCTATTGTTTTAATAGCTGCTTGTGCTTGATTTTCAGGCACAAGCGGCCGATTGGGCTGTAAGGCCTGCCGCCGCCCTGTGAGGCGGGGCGGCCCCGAACCGGTTGGGCGGGGGGCGCAGTCTCAGCGCTGGGCTTCGGCCAGGATCCACTCGGCCGCCTTCTCGGCCATCATCAGTGTGGGTGCGTTGGTGTTGCCGCTGGTGATGGTGGGCATGGCCCCTGCGTCCACCACGCGCAGGCCGTCGATGCCGCGCACGCGCAGTTGCGGGTCGAGCACGGCCATCGGGTCGTCGGCGCGGCCCATGCGCGTGGTGCCCACGGGGTGAAAGATGGTGGTGGCAATGTCGCCGGCCAGGCGCGCGAGTTCTTCGTCGGTCTGGAACTGCGGGCCGGGCTTCCATTCTTCGGGCTGGTAGCGGGCCAGCGCGGGTTGGGCGACGATGCGGCGCGTCACGCGCAGGCTGTCGGCCGCCACCTTGCGGTCTTCGGGCGTGCTCAGGTAGTTGGGCGCAATCGCCGGGGCCTGGCGGAAGTCTGGTCCCTGGATTTGCACCGTGCCGCGGCTGGTGGGGTTGAGGTTGCAGACGCTGGCCGTGAAGGCCGCAAAGCGGTGCAACGGCTCGCCAAACGCATCCAGCGACAGCGGCTGCACGTGGTATTCAAGGTTGGGCCAGGGCTGCTCGGGGCTGCTGCGCGTGAAGGCCCCCAGCTGCGAGGGCGCCATGCTCATGGGCCCGCTGCGGTGGAGCGCGTATTGCAGCGCGATACGCGCCTTGCCCCACACTGAGTGGGCCATGGTGTTGAGCGTGGTCGTGTTCTGCACCTTGTACACCGCGCGGATCTGCAGGTGGTCTTGCAGGTTGGCGCCCACGCCGGGCAGCTCGTGCACCACCGCAATGCCGTGGCCTTGCAGCAGCGGCGCAGGGCCAATGCCCGAGAGCTGCAGGATCTGCGGCGAGTTCACCGCGCCCGCGCTCAGTACCACTTCACGCGAGGCCTGCACCGTCACCATCTCGCTGCCCGTCCACACCTGCACGCCCATGCAGCGCTTGCGGCCGTCGGGCTGCTCTTGCACGATCAGGCGCGAGACCAGCGCGTTCGTCCACAGCTCGAAGTTGGGCCGCCCATAGCAGGTGGGCCGCAAAAAAGCCTTGACCGTGTTCCAGCGCCAGCCGCTTTTCTGGTTGACTTCGAAGTAGCCTACGCCCTCGTTGTTGCCGCGGTTGAAGTCGTCGGTGGCGGGAATGCCCGCCTGCTGTGCCGCGTGCGCAAACGCGTCCAGGATGTCCCAGCGCAAGCGCTGTTTCTCCACGCGCCACTCGCCTGTGCTGCCTCGGCTGCGGTGTCCATGCAGTTGGGCAAAGGTATCGTCGGCTTGGCCTGGGGGGTCCAGGCGCCAGTGGTCTTCGTGGCGGCGAAAGTAGGGCAGGGCGTTGTCCCAGCGCCAAGCGTCCTCGCCCGTGATCTGCGCCCACTGGTCGTAGTCGCGCGCCTGACCGCGCATGTAGATCATGCCGTTGATGCTGCTGCAGCCGCCCAGCGTCTTGCCGCGCGGGTAGCGCAGGCGGCGGCCGTTGAGCCCGGCCTCGGGCTCGGTTTGGTAGAGCCAGTCGGTGCGCGGGTTGCCAATGCAGTACAGGTAGCCCACGGGAATGTGGATCCAGTGGTAGTCGTCCTTGCGGCCTGCTTCGATCAGCAGCACCCGGTGCCGCGGATTGGCGCTCAGCCGGTTGGCCAATAGTGACCCGGCGGTGCCTGCGCCGATCACGATGTAGTCGAATTCCGGGGTGGCCATGGGCGTGTCTCCTGTGGTGGTGCGCGTGGTGTTATTTGTATCGCTGATGCGCCTTGGCGGCATTTCGGCGGCATTTCGGCGGCAAGTATCCAGAAAAGTAGAGCACGAGGCCAATGAAATCGGCAAAATGGTTTTATTTGCACAGCAAATAAAGCATGAGCGCCATCGATCCCCAAGCCCTGCGCGCCTTTGTGGCGGTGGCGCGCGAGGGCAGCGTCTCGCGCGCGGCGCGGCTGTTGCACCTGTCGCAGCCCGCGGTGAGCCTGCAGCTCAAGGCGCTGGCGCAGCACACGGGGCTGGTGCTGTTCACGCGCACCTCGCGCGGCCTGGCCCCCACGCGTGACGCGGCCGTGCTGCTGCCGCAGGCCGAGCGCGCGCTGGCCGCGCTGGCCGACTTCGCCCAGGCCGCCCAGCACCTGCAAGGCGCGGTGCGTGGCACGCTGCGCATCGGCACCATCCTCGATCCGGAGTTCACCCGCCTGGGCGCGTTCTTGGGCGCGTTCATCGACGCCGCACCGCAGGCCGACACCGAACTGCGTCAGGCCATGAGCGGCGACCACCTGGCGCCGCTGGCGCGCGGTGCGCTCGATGTGGCCTTCTACCTGGGCGATGCGCAGGCCGACGCAGTGGCCCAGGGCGCGGCCGGGGCCGACTTTGCGCAGCGCACGCTCACGCGCTTTACCTACCGCGTGCTGGCGCCGGCCGGCTGGGGACCGCAGGTGCTGGGGCGTGACTGGCGCGCGCTGGCGGCGCTGCCCTGGATCGGCACGCCCCCTGCTTCGGTGCACCACCGGCTACAGGCCGCCGTGTTCGGCCCCGGCTCCCCTGCCGGGGTGGAGCCGCGCCGCGTGGCGCTGGTGGACCAGGAGGCGAGCATGCTCGATCTGGTGCGCTCGGGCATCGGTCTGTCGCTGGTGCGCGATGCGATTGCCATGCGCGAGGCCCAGGCGCGTGGCCTGGTGGTGGCCGATCAGGTGCAGCTCGACTGCAGCCTGGGCCTGGTGTGGCAACGCGCCCGCAGCCACGAGCCGCTGATTGCGGCCGCTCTGGGAGCGCTGGACCTGGTCTGGGGCTGAAATCCACTGCGGCCTTGCGCACACAGGGGCTAGCGCACGGGCTGGGCGCATGGCGCACGGGGCCTTGGGGTCAGTGCGCGTCATTGTGCGCTACCCGCCACATGCCCGGTGGCCGAGGCGCGGGGCACGCGGTAGGATGCGCAGTCGCTGGCGCATACAGGGCCGGGGTGTCCGGCGATGGCCGCGCCGCCGCACCGCGCGGCCATTTGCTTGCCTGAGCGCCAGCCCCGTTTTGTTCCTGCCAGTCGTTTGCTGCCGCCTGCCGCCTGCCGCCACCATCTTGCCCGACCGCGCTGCTTCCTCTTCGCCTGCTGAAACGCGCCCCCGCCTGGAGCGCGTCTGCGCCGCGTCTGCCGACGGCGGCGTGCCGGTGGTGCGCGTGCTTGGACGCTGGGGGGCCGGGGATCTGGGCGATCGCCAAGGAGTACGCGCGCTGGCCTCGCAACTGGCAGCGCATGCGCCAGCCCAGGCCTGGGCCTGGGACCTGACCGGCATCGCCTGGCTCGACCACGTGGGCGCGCAGTGGCTCTGGGACCACTGGGGCCGCGCCTGGCCCGCACAACTGCAGATGCATGCGCGCGAACGCGCGCTGCTCGAACGCGTGGCGCAGTTGACCGTGCCCGCACCGCCCGAGCAGCCCTGGCGCTTGATCGACCAGGTGGACCACCTGGGCGTGCTGGTGCTGCACGGCGTGGACCATGCGCGCCACCTGTTGCAACTGGTGGGCCAGCTCGCGCTTGATCTGGGGCGGCTGGCGCGTGCGCCGCGCCGTGGGCCGTGGCGCGATGTCTCGGGCCACCTGTACCACATGGGGGCCACAGCGCTGCCCATCACCGCGCTGGTGGGCTTTCTCATCGGCGTGGTGCTGGCCTACCTCATGTCGCAGCAGTTGCGTCAGTTCGGTGCCGAGTCCTTCATCGTCAACATCCTGGGTATTTCGCTGATCCGCGAACTGGGCCCGATGCTCGCGGCCATCCTGGTGGCGGGGCGCTCGGGCTCTGCCATCACTGCGCAGATCGGCGTCATGCGGGTGACCGAGGAACTCGACGCCATGCGCGTGATGGGCATTGCGCACGGCTTTCGGCTGGTGCTGCCGCGCGCGCTGGCGCTAGCGCTGGCCATGCCGCTGATCAGCGTGTGGACCACGCTGGCGGCCTTGGCCGGGGGCATGCTGGCCGCAGACCTGGCCATGAACATCTCGCCCGCGTACTTCGTGCAGGCCCTGCCTGGGGCGGTGAAGATCGGCAACCTGGGCCTGGCGGTGGCCAAGTCGGTGGTGTTTGGCGTGCTGATTGCCCTGATCGGCTGCCATTGGGGCCTGCGCGTCAAGCCCAACACCCAAAGCCTGGGCGAAGGCACGACGGCCTCGGTGGTCACGTCCATCACCATGGTCATTCTGGTGGACGCACTGTTCGCCGTGGCGTTCAAGAACGTCGGCATGTAAGACCGTTCCATGACCGCGCCCAGCCTGCCGCCCACCCCTCCGTCCCCGCCCCGCGATCTGGTGGTGGACGTGCGCGACCTCTGGACGGTGTTCGGCAAGGGCAGTGAGCGCTTTGCCGTGCACCAGGACCTGTGCTTTGAAGTGCGCCGCGGCGAAATGCTGTCGCTGGTGGGGGGCTCGGGCACGGGCAAGACAGTGCTGCTGCGCCAGATTCTTGGGCTCACGCAGCCCGCGCGCGGCTCGGTCACGGTGCTGGGGCGCCCCGCGTCGGAGATGGGGCGCGAAGGCGCAGCCAGCCGCGTGGGCATGTTGTTCCAGCACGGGGCGCTGTTCTCGGCCTTCAGCGTGCTCGACAACATTGCCTTTGCGCTGCGCGAGCAGGGCACGCTGCCGCCCGACGTGGTCCGTGACGCCGCCATGGTCAAGCTGCAAATGGTGGGACTCAAGCCCGAGCACGCCACGCGCATGCCGGCCGACCTGTCGGGCGGCATGGTCAAGCGCGTGGCGCTGGCGCGCGCGCTCATCATGGACCCGCCGCTGCTGTTGCTCGACGAGCCCACGGCCGGGCTCGACCCCAGCAGCGCTGACGAGTTCTGTGCGCTGGTGCGCGAGCTGCGGGCGGCGCTCGGGCTCACGCTGGTCATGGTCACGCACGATCTGGACACCTTGTTTGCGCTGAGCACGCGCGTGGCCGTGTTGGCCGACAAGCGCGTGATCGTCACCGGCACCCCCGCCGAAGTGGCGCGCCATCCGCATCCCTTTATCGAACACTTTTTCATGGGCGAGCGTGGCCAGCGGGCCATGGCACCCGTGCCGTCTTCCAAGGAAGCCTGATGGAAAACAAGTCCCATGCTCTGGCTGCGGGCACCTTCGTGCTGGCGGTGGCCGTCCTGCTGATCGGGCTGGCCGTCTGGCTCACGCGCGACAGCGCCAACTACCGGCTCTACGAGCTGTCCACCAAAGATGCCGTGAGCGGCCTGCAGCCCCAGGCGGCCGTGCGCTACAAAGGCGTGGCCGTGGGCAAGGTCGTGCGCATCGGCTTTGATCCGCAGGTCAGCGGCAATGTGCTGATCCGCATCGCCGTGAACGAACAGGCCCCGGTCAGCGACACCACATTTGCCGTGCTCGGCTACCAAGGCGTCACCGGCCTGGCGCATGTGCTGCTCGACGACGCGTCCACCCCCTACGCGCCGCTGCCCAGCGGTGCCAGCGGCCTGCCGCGGCTGCCGCTCAAGCCATCGCCCTTTGGACGTCTGGCCGACCAGGCCCCCGATATCCTGATGCGCGTGGACGAGGCCACGCGCCGCATCAACCGCATCCTGGGGGACGACAACCAGCGCCTGCTGACCGAAGCCCTGGGGCAGATCGGCCAGGCCGCAGGCCAGGTGGCGGCGCTGGCGCGCACGCTTGATGGCACCGTGCAGCAGCGGCTCGACCCGGCACTGGCCAGCCTGCCGCCGCTGGCGGGCGACGCGCGGGCTGCGCTGCAGTCGCTGCAGCAGGCGGGCCAGAACGTGGCGGCGCTCACCGGCCAGCTCGACCGCACGCTGCAGCGCGTGAACGCCGAGGGCGGCATGATGGACCAGATCGACGAGGGCAGCCGCGCGTTTGCCCGCGCAGCCGACCAGTTCAATCTGGCCACGCTACCGCGCATCCAGCGCGCCACCGACGAAGTGGCCCGTGCCGCGCGCCTGTTCGGCCTAGCGGCCGACAGCATCGGCGACAACCCCCAACTGTTCATCTACGGCTCGGGCCGGCTGCCGCCCGGCCCAGGGGAGCCCGGCTTTGTGGCCCCGTTGCCCGCCCCGGCCCGTTGAACGCACCAAGACCGCACCATGACGCCCCCCCTCTTGCTTCCCCTGTCTCCCCGGACCGCCCGGACCACCGCCCTGTGCCTGGCGGCTGCGGCGGTGATGGCGGGCTGCTCCTCGTTGCCCTCGCCGCCTGTACGGGCCCTGGTGTACGACTTTGGCCCTGGCCCGTCGCAGGCGCCCAGCCAGCCTGCGCGCGGGGACCGCGCACCGCTGGCGCTGGCCGATCTGGACGCGCCTGGGTTGGTGGAGGGCAGCAACGATGTGCTCTACCGCCTGGCGTATGCCGACGCGCAGCAGGTGCGCTCGTACGCCCTGGCGCGCTGGAGCCAGCCGCCCGCCCAACTCGTGCAGCAGGCCTTGCGCGACGCGCTGGCCGAGCGCCGGGCCGTGTTGCCCGCGCGCGATGCCGTGGTGCAGGCGCGCCGCCAGGGCCGCCTGCCGCTGGTGCTGCGGGCCGAGTTGGACGAGTTCAGCCAAGTGTTTGAGTCCGAACAGCGCAGCGTTGCCCTGGTGCGCATGCGCGCCACGCTGGTCGAGCCTGCCAGCACGGGCGAGCTGCTGCGCGGCCAGCGCCTGTTCGTGGTGCAGCGGCCTGCGCCCACACCCGACGCTGCGGGCGGCGCCCGCGCTCTGGCAGAGGCCACGGCACAGGTGGTGGCGCAGATCGCCGCCTGGGTGGACGAGACCGCGCCCGACTGAGCCCGCGGCCAGCCCGCACCGCTCAGCCTAGAAACCGCAGTGGGATGCGCCCGCCAGTGCCGTGATCGGCGCGCCAGGCAAGGCCAGATGCCGCGGCGCACTCCTGTGCGCAAGGAAGCACAACGCCGCATGGCGCGGCTAGCATGGTGCTGGCGGGCGCATAGCGCTTTCACCCAGAAGCTGAGCGCGCCCACAAGGCGCAACTTCAACAGACATCTGACTTTTCAGTGCGAACAAGCGGTCAACTGCGGTTTCTAGGCTCAGGCCATGAAGCCGAGGTTGATCGGGTAGGAGGCCGAGCCGAAGTTGCGCAGGTTGGGCAGGATGCCGTTCAGCTCGGACGGTGCCACACCGAACCAAGTGGCCAGCGTGGCGGCGTACTGGTCCACCGACGTGCTGGGCAGCAGCCGGCCCTGGCCCACGTGCCACTGGTCTTCAGGCGCAGCGGTGTTGGTGACACTGACGGGCGGCGCCGAGCCGTAGAAAGCCTTGCCCTTGACCGCGCCGCCCACCATGAAGTGGTGGCTGCCCCAGCCGTGGTCCGAGCCATCGCCGTTGGAACTGAGCGTGCGGCCAAAGTCGGAGGCGGTGAACGTGGTCACTTTGTCGGCCACGCCCAGTTCCACGGTGGCGTTGTAGAACGCCGTGACCGCCTCGCTCAGGCGCTGCAGCAGGCCGGGCTGCTGCGCGATCAGGTTGTCGTGCAGGTCAAAGCCGCCCATCGACACCAGGAACACCTGCCGCTTGGCGCCCAGCGCGTTGCGCGCACCGATCAGCCGGGCCACCATCTTGAGCTGATCGGCCAGGCCGTTGTTGGTCGGAAACACCGTGGTCGGGTTGCTGGTGGCCAGGGCCGCGGTGATCTGGCTTTCGGCCGTCACCGCCCGTGAGGTCACGCGCGTGTACTCATGCTCCAGCAGATGTGCGCTGGGCTGCTGGATCAGCGTGGTGAGTGCGCTGCGCACCCCGGCCGAGCCATAGACGTTGTTCTTCACGCCGTTGATGGCCACCGCGCCCCGGGTGCTGACCTGGTACGACAGCGCCGAATCGCCCGAGAGGAACACCGCATTGCCCGTGACCGACATGCAGGTGAACAGCGCGTTGGTGTTGGACGACAGGGCCAGGTCGCCCAGGTTGCCGCCCCAGCCCACGGTGGAGCCCTCGGGCGACGACGATTGCCAGATGGACTGCTGGTCGTTGTGCGAGAACAGCTTGGGCGGCAGCGGGTAGCGCACGCGGTCGGCGCTGTTGTACTGGGCGCGCGTGAGCGGCACCACCAGCGGCCCCACGTTGAGCAGCACCGCAGCCTTGCCCGTATTGAACAGGTTGGCCATGCCCGGCATTGAGGGGTGCAAAGCGTACTGGCGACCGTCCGGCAGCGCCGTGGTGGGGTTGAGCAGGGTGCCGACAAGGTCCGACTTGGCCAGCGCGATGCCGCCAGCGGTCTGCCCGCCACCGCCGCCGCGGATGCTGGCATAGCGGTTGTAGCTTGCGTCGTCGTAGGTGATGACGGTGTTGGCGTAGTCGTTGCCGCCGTACAGGAACACGCAGACCAGCGCGCGGTAGTCGGTGGCGTTGAAGGCGGCGGCTTCGCCAATGGCGGCGAGGTTCAGCGCAAACGGCAGGGCCGTGCCGGCCAGGCCCAACTGGGCGCTGCGGCGCAGAAACGCGCGGCGGGTGTGGAGGTGGGGTTGCAGCAGGTGCATGGCGACGCCTTGGAATCGGTTATTTCTGCACGAGGTACTCGGCCGAGGCCATGACCAGCAGCACGGCGGCTGCCACGCGGTTGAGCTTGGTGTCCTCGTTGCTGGAGGCGGTGACGGTGATGGTCTTGACCGCATCGCTGATGAGCTTGACCGTGGCCGCACTGAGCTGGTTCGCGCACAGCAGCAGGTTCAGGCGCGCCACCAGCGCGTCGGCGTCGGTGACGATGGCAAGTTCGTTGGCGTAGTTGGGCTTCATGTCGAAGCCGTTGGTGGCGTTGCTGCCCGGGTTGGGCTGGTCGGGCGCGTTGGCATACAGGCCGTTGCGCACGGCGTTCTGCATGAAGTTGAGGTAACCGCCCACGCTGCTTTCGTTGACGATTTGGAACTCGGGCGCCACCGCCCCAATGGCCGCCAGGCCGGTGGACGGTGGCACGTAGCCCGGGCGGAAGAAGTTGAACACCGAGGGGGAGCGCAGCGGGCTTTGGCCCATGCTGGTGCCCGCGTCGCTCAGGTTGCCAATCTTCCAACTG
>JBKBUN010000078.1:0-14506 GCA_046289925.1 Burkholderiaceae bacterium
CGCCCGGCACTGCGTGCCATGAGGCGCGGATTCAACAACAACACGCGGGCCAGCACCTCTAGGGCGCCGGTCCACAAACCCCGCCGCCGCAGACGAGCCGCTTGCGTCAGGCCACGGTGCTTGCACTGAAAGCGCACTTTGGAGCGGCTGTGGTGGTAACCCCGCAGCCATTCGGCACGCGCAGGCGAGCGGCCTCGCACCGACCCGCGGTTGGCATGCACGGCCGTTGCGGCCGGCTCGATGATGACAGGCGCGGGCGGCGCCCCCGCCCGCGCCCCCAGAAAATAGTCATCGTAAAAAAAAAAAAAAACGGGGGGAAAACCCCCCCACCGGCGCGCGCGGCCTGCGCGCGCGCGCACAGATCTTCGTCTTCGTAATACAGAAAAAAACCGGGATCGAAACGCCACGCACGGTCGTCACAGCGCAGCAGCCATGCGGCCGCACAGGCATGACCGACACACAGCGGCCCCTGCGCTGCAGCGGTGCGGCTTGCCCAATGCCAGCGAAGCCAGCCGTAGTTGAGCTCAGGTCGCCCTTGGGCATCGAGCAGTTGCGGCGCGACGATTGCGGCCTCGGGCCAGGCGTCTGCAGTGGCCACCAGTTGGGCCACGGCCTCCGGCTCGATGTGGCAATCGGGGTTGAGCAAGAGCGCGTAAGGCGTGTCCACTGCATCCAGCGCTCGGTTGTTCGCCACCCCGAAACCCAGGTTCACGGGCGAGGCGATCACCTGGGCCTGCGGAATACGGGCCGCCAACTGGGCCACCGTGTCGTCGTCGCTCGCGTTGTCGACCACGATGACTCGGGCAAACGACGAAAGCGTCCGGGCCATCGCCGGAACGCAGTGGGCACTGTGGTGAGTGACCGAGACCACGGTCACCCGCTGCAGCGCGGCTTGGATGGCCTCAGGGGCCAGGCTCAATGGGCGTGCCCCACTTTTTCGCCTTCCTTGAGGCGATAGACCGTACTGCAATACGGGCACTTGGCCTGCCCCAGGCGTGCCACATCCAGGTACACCTTGGGATGACTGTTCCAGAGCTTCATGTCGGCCTTGGGGTTGGGGCAAAAGACACCGCCCTGGGCGTTCAAGTCCTTGGCCAGCAGTTCAACAACGGCTTGGGACATGGCGTTCACACCTTCGAGAGCCAGTGGGCATACTTGGGATTGCGGCCGTTCACGATGTCGAAGAACGCCGTCTGAATTTTTTCGGTGATCGGGCCACGGCTGCCGCTGCCGATCTCGATGCGATCAAGTTCACGGATCGGTGTAACCTCAGCGGCCGTGCCGGTGAAGAACGCCTCGTCGGCGATGTAGACCTCGTCGCGTGTGATGCGCTTTTGGATAATTTCGAGACCGAGGTCCTTGGCAATGTGGAACACGGTATTGCGCGTGATGCCGTTGAGCGCTCCAGCCGAGAGGTCGGGCGTGTAGATCACGCCGTTCTTGATGACGAACAGGTTCTCACCCGCGCCTTCCGACACAAAGCCAGCGGTGTCGAGGAGCAGGGCTTCGTCGTAACCTTCGTCCGTGGCCTCCATATTGGCGAGGATCGAGTTGGTGTAGTTGCTCACCGCCTTGGCCTGCGTCATGGTGATGTTGACGTGGTGGCGCGTGTAGCTGCTGGTCTTGACGCGAATGCCACGCTTCATGCCCTCTTCGCCCAGGTACGCCCCCCAGGCCCAGGCGGCCACCATTAGGTGCACCGTGTTGCCCTTGGGGCTCACGCCGAGCTTTTGCGACCCGATCCAGGTCAGCGGACGCAGGTAGCACGATTCCAGCTGGTTGGCACGCACGACGGCCTTCTGGGCTTCGTTCACCTCGTCTTTGGTGAACGGGATCTTCATGCGCAGAATCTTGGCGCTGTTGAACAGGCGCTCCGTATGCTCTTCAAGGCGGAAGATCGCCGTGCCATTGACTGTGTTGTAGGCGCGCACGCCCTCGAACGCGCCGCAGCCGTAGTGCAGCGTGTGGGTCAGCACGTGGATCTTGGCGTCGCGCCAGTCGATCAACTGGCCATCCATCCAGATCTTGCCGTCACGGTCGGCCATCGAGGGAACTACGGGGCTCATGGGGGTCCTTTGTGTGCCAGGAAGTCGCAAAACCGTGATTTTAGGACGCGGAGGGTGGGCTGGCAGCAGCACCGTCGGCAACTGGCTGCGCCGGGCGCTCCAGCACCCAGCGCACCAAGCGCCCGTCCTGGAACTCACAGGTCACATGCGACTGGGTGCCGTCGGTCCACCGGTACACCTCGGGCTGCGTGTCGACTGGGGTCTGCAGTTCGCCCAGCGAGCGGGTGAGCGCAATGACGTGCATGAGCGTGTCGCCCTCGCGCAGCCGGGCGTTGAGCATCACGGCGCTGCCCACGTAGCCCTTGGGCCGGTCGGCCGCGCGCTGCAGCACTGTCATCAAGCGGGTCAAGTGCAGCAGCAGCCACATGACGGCGCCACCCGCCACCAAAGCCACACCAGCCCAGCCGTACGATTGCCAACCCGCCACCAGGGCCACAGACAGCCCCAAGGGCACCCACCATTTGCGCAAGCTCATGGGGCGCGATTGTCGTATGCCCAGCCGCGGGCGGCCATGTGGATACTGCGGATGCTCAGCCCACGCTGCGCACCACCTCCATGGCCTGCTCCACCCGCTCCACCGCATGGATGGTGAGCCCCTCGATGGGCTTCTTGGGCGCATTGGCCTTGGGCACCACGGCGACCGAAAAGCCCAGCTTGGCCGCTTCTTTCAGGCGCTCCTGCCCGCGCGGCGCAGGCCGCACCTCGCCGGCCAGGCCGACCTCTCCAAACGCGATAAAGCCTTTGGGCAGCGGGCGGCCACGCAGGCTGGAGGTGATGGCCAACATCACCGCCAGGTCGGCCGCGGGCTCGGCAATGCGCACGCCACCCACCGCGTTCACGAACACGTCCTGGTCCATGCAGGCCACCCCCGCGTGGCGGTGCAGCACGGCCAGCAGCATGGCCAGGCGGTCGCGGTCCAGTCCCACCGAAAGACGGCGCGGGCTCGCCCCCCCGCTGTCGACCAGCGCCTGGATCTCAACCAGCAGCGGGCGCGTACCCTCCAGCGTGACCATCACACAACTGCCGGGCACGGGTTCGCTGTGCTGCGACAGGAAGATCGCACTCGGGTTGCTCACGCCCTTGAGGCCGCGCTCGGTCATGGCGAACACGCCGATCTCGTTCACCGCGCCAAAGCGGTTTTTGATGGCCCGCACCAGCCGGAACTGGCTGTGCGTGTCGCCTTCAAAGTACAGCACGGTGTCCACCATGTGCTCCAGCACGCGCGGGCCCGCCAGCGCGCCCTCTTTGGTCACATGGCCCACCAGCACCACGGCCACGCCCGTGGCCTTGGCCACGCGCGTCAGGTGGGCCGCGCATTCGCGTACCTGCGCCACCGAGCCGGGGGCCGAGGTGAGTTGATCGGAATACAGCGTCTGGATCGAATCCACCACGGCCACGGCAGGCTGCGTGGCTTCCAGTGTGGTCAGGATCTTTTCGAGCTGGATCTCGGCCAGCACGCTGACTTGGCTGTGATCCAGCCCTAGGCGACGCGAGCGCAGCGCGACCTGCGAGCCGCTTTCCTCGCCGGTGACGTAGAGCGTGGGCAGGCCGGCACGCTGCAGCGCATCGAGCGCCTGCAGCAAGAGCGTGGATTTGCCGATGCCCGGGTCCCCGCCGATCAGCACCACGCCGCCTTCCACAATACCGCCCCCCAGCACGCGATCTAGCTCATCGATGCCGCAGGGCGTGCGGGCCACCTCGGTGGCTTCGATGGCCGACAAGGGCATGACCGCCTGCGCCTGCGCCAGGCCCGCAAACTGCGGCGTGCTGTAGCGGTTGCGGCCACCGCCAGCGGGCTCGGCCACCGATTCGATCAACGTGTTCCAGGCACCGCAGGACGGGCATTTGCCCAACCAGCGCGGGCTGGTGCCGCCGCATTCGGTGCAGGTGAAGAGGGTCTTTTCTTTGGCCATGGCAGACCGGCGCGCGCCAGCAGGGCGCGCAGCCGGAGCGCCACTATAGCGGCCGGCCCGGGCGGCGCGCGGAGCATCTCATGGCACCATCGCGGGGGCCCGAGCCAGGCGGTCGGGCCGCTGTTCCCTGAACCCAGTAAAGGCGAGTCATGAAGGTTGGAATCGTTGGAGCCGGCGCCATTGGCGGCTGGCTGGGGCTGGCGCTGCACCGCGCCGGAGCCCAGGTCTCGATGGTGGCACGCGGTGCCACGCTGGCCGCGTTGCAGGCCCAGGGCCTGCGCCTGCGCCGGCCCGATGGCACGGTGGAACAAGCGGCCGTACAGGCCACCGAATCGCCCACCGCCCTGGGCGTGCAGGACGTGGTCGTGGTGGCCGTCAAGGCCCCGGGCATGGCCGATGTGGCCCGGACCATCGGCCCGCTGCTGGGGCCGCAGACCATGGTGCTCACGGCCATGAATGGCGTGCCCTGGTGGTTCCTGCAGGGCTGCGGCGGTCCGGCAGCGGGCCGTTCGCTCGCCTCGGTGGACCCGGATGGCACGATCGCCCGCGCCATTGCCCCGGCCCATGTGGTGGGCGGCGTGGTGCACACCAGTTGCGCGCTTGAAGCTCCAGGCTTTGTGCGCCAGCACTTTGGCAACCGCCTGATCCTGGGGGAGCCCAGCGGCGAGCGCAGTGTGCGCGTGCAGGCCCTGGCTGCGGCGCTGCAGGCTGGCGGCATCGATGCCGAAGTGTCTGAACGCATCCAGCAGGACATCTGGTTCAAGCTCTGGGGGAACCTCACGCTCAACCCCATCAGCGCGCTCACGGGCGCGACCACCGACCGTATCCTGGACGATGACCTGGTGCGGGGTTTTGTGGAGCGCGTGATGCTGGAAGCCAAGGCCATCGGCGAACGCCTGGGCCTGCCGATCGACCAGCAACCGGCCGACCGCCACGCGGTCACGCGCAAGCTCGGAGCGTTCAAGACCTCGATGCTGCAGGACGTGGAGGCGGGCAAACCGATGGAGATCGACGCGCTGGTGGGCGCGGTGCACGAGCTGGGCGGGCTGACCGGCGTGCCCACCCCCGACACCGCAGCCCTGCTGGGCCTGGTGCGCTTGATGGCCCGCACGCGGGGCCTGTACTGAACCACCTCCCACCCACCAGCCTTGCGGCGCAGACCGCCTCTGCGCCTGCGGCTTTTCGCCCCCCGACCTACCCATGACGCCACTGACGCTCTACTACACCCCCGGCACCTGCGCGCTGGCCGTTCGCATCGCACTGGAAGAAGCGGGCGTGCCGTACCAACTGGAACGCGTGGACTTTGCGTCGGGCCAGCAGCGCACGCCGGAATATCTGGCCGTGAATCCCAAGGGCCGGGTACCGGCCCTGATCACACCCCACGGCACGCTGACCGAGACCCCTGCCCTGCTGGCCTATGTGGCGCACAGCGCGCCGCAGTCCCGTCTGACGCCAGACGACGCCTATGGCTTCGCGCGGCTGCAGGAATTTCACAGCTATCTGGCGTCCACCGTGCACGTGGCCCATGCGCACCGCCCCCGCGCCAGCCGATGGGCCGACGAGCCTGAGGCCCAGGCGGCCATGCAGCGCAAGGTGCCGCAGAACATGGCGGAGTGTTTTCACTTCATCGAACACCACTACCTTGGTGACGGCCCATGGGTGATGGGCGCGCAGTACACAGTGGGCGACGGCTACCTGTTCACGATCGGCACCTGGCTGCACAGCGACGGGGTGGACATCGCGCAATTCCCCAAGGTGGTGGCCCACGCGCAGCGCATGCTGCAACGCCCGGCCGTGCAGCGCGCCCTGGCCTGACGCACCCGCCAAGCCGCCAGAACGCCACAGGCCTCGGGCACTGTGGCATCCGGGGCCTGCATCCATCACCAGAAACAAGGCACCCGCAACGGGTGCCCGGCGATCACTGGACCTTCAGGTAGCGCCAGTCGATGCGGTTGTCAGCGCGGTGCAGGATCTCCACCTTGCGGGAGCCCGCCCACGGAATCACCTGGTTGTACAGCGGGATGTGCGAGATCTGCTGCCGCTCGTTGAGCAGCGCGCGCTCGATCAGCTGGTTGCGCGTGCCGTGGTCGGTTTCCTTCTTGATGCGCTCGATCAGCGCGTCCTGCTGCGGATCGGAAAAACGCCCGAGGTTGAAGTTGCCGTCACCGCCTGCGCCCGGGCTGCGGATCAGCGACTGCAGCGTGTAGAACGCATCGAACGTGGGAACGCCCCAGCCCAGCAGGTAGATGCTGGCCTCGTTGCGCTGGATCATCGGGAAGTAGGTGGCAAACGGCAGCAGGCGCAGCTTGGCGCGCACGCCCACCTTGGCCCAGTGCGCGGTGATGGCCTGGCACAACTGCTCGTCGTTGATGTAGCGGCCTGCGCTGCACGCGAAATCGACCTCAAAGCCCTGCGGATAGCCCGCCTCGGCCAGCAACTGCTGGGCGGCCTTGGGGTCGTAGGGCCAACGCGCGTCGGCCTTGGCCGTCCAGCCGTTGACCTGGCGCGCGATCAGCGTGCCCGTGGGCTGGGCCAGGCCGCGCAGCACCACGCGCTGGATGCTCTGGATGTCGATGGCCTGGTACAGCGCCTTGCGCACGCGCTGGTCCTTCAGCGGGTTCTTGCCCTTCACGTCTGAGCCCGGCAGCTCGTCACGGAACTGGTCCAAGCCCAGGAAGATGGTGCGGTACTCGGGCCCTTCGAGCACCTGCAGGCCCGGGGTCTGGCGCACGCGGGCCAAGTCCTGCAGGCTCGGGTCGATCACGAAGTCCACCTCGCCCGACAGCAGCGCCGCGGTGCGCGTGGCGTCGGCCTTGATCGGGGTGTAGACGATCTCGGTCACGTTGGTCGGGAACTTGCCCTTGCCCCACCAGTGCGGGTTGGGCTCCAGCACCACGCGCTGGTCGGGTGTCCACTGTTTGAGCTGGAACGGGCCGGTGCCCAATGCATTGCGGTGGGCGTAGGTTTCGTCCTTGGTCTTGATGTCCTTGGGTTCGAGGGACTTGTGCTTCTCGGCCCAGGCGCGGCTCATGATGCGCAGCTCGGTGAGCTGGTTCACGAGCACGGGATTGGGCACCTCTGAAAAGATGTCCAGCGTGTGGCTGTCCACCTTCTCCACGCGGTCGATGCCCAGCGTGTAGACCGCAAAGTTCGAGCTCTTGGCCTTGGCGCGCTCCAGCGAGAACTTGGCATCGTCGGCGGTGAACTCGCTGCCGTCGCTGAACTTCACGCCCTTGCGCAGCGTCAGGCGCAACTGTGTGGGCGACACGCGCTTCCATTCGGTGGCCAACGAAGGCTCGGGTTTGAAGGTCTGGCTGTTGTACTCGACCAGGGTGTCGTACACCGCGGCATGCATCGTGTTGTTCACGCCCACGTTCTGGGTGTGAATGTCCCAGGAGGACACATCGACGGCGCGCGTCCAGCGGAAGGTCTTGGCCTGCAGGGCAGAGGCCGGCAATGCCAGCGCCAGCGCAGCGGCCAGCATCAGGGGAGGGAATCGCATGGTGTCAAAAAAGCCGCCCCGCGGGCGGCCAAAGGTTGGAACGTGCCCGCATCATCCTGCAGCCACGCTGCAGAAGGAACGAATTTGTCGTTGTATGGATATGCGCCGCGGCCCGCTGCGCTCAGAGCACACCGGCCATCAACGACACCGCGAGCAGCGCCATCGTGAGCGCAATGCCGCCATCGAGCCACTGCCAGGCACGCGGCTGCGCAAACCAGGGCGCGAGGCGCCGTGCGCCCTGCCCCAGCAGCACGAACCAGCACAGGCTGGCCATGGATGCGCCCAGCGCAAACGCCAGCTTGCCCGGCGCAGCGTAGGGGCTGGCCAGCGTGCCCAGTAGCACCACGGTGTCAAGGTACACATGCGGGTTGAGCCAGGTGAGCGCCAGCGTCGTGCCCACCACCTGCCCCCAGGGCGCGCCCGTGCCGCTGGCCGTTGCCGTGAGCGCCTGCGGGCGCAGCGCCCGGCGCAGCGCCAGGCTGGCGTACCACAGCAGGAACGCCGCCCCAAGCCAGCGGGCCGCCTGCGCCAGTGCAGGCACCGCGCTGGTGAGCGCGCCCAGGCCCCAGACCCCCACCTGGATGAGCAGCGCATCCGACAACGCGCACAGCGCAACCACGGTGCCCACTTGCTCCCCGAGCAGGCCCTGGCGCAGCACAAAGGCGTTCTGGGCGCCGATGGCGACGATCAGCGCGAGGGCGGCGGTAAAGCCGTGGGCGGCCGCGGCGGCCAGCAGGTCTGACGGATTCATGCCGCACATGCTAGGGTGCGGCGCTGCGTTACGCCAGCTATACTTTTTTGCGATCCGTTAGCCATTTTCACGCATGCTCGACTCATCCCAGCTGGCTGCTTTTGCCGCCGTGGTGCGCGAAGGCAGCTTCGAGAAAGCCGCGGCCACGCTGCATGTCACGCGCTCGGCGGTGTCGCAGCGCGTGAAGCTGCTCGAAGAACGCCTGGGCCAGGTGCTGGTGCAGCGCAGCAGCCCCTGCCGGGCCACGGCGGCAGGTCAGGCGCTGCTGCGCCACGCCCGGCAGGTGGCCCTGAGCGAGGCCGATACCCTGCGCACACTGGGCGCGGCCCCGGAGGCGGGCGGCGCCCACGGCGCCCACCTGGCCGTGGGCGTCAACGCCGATTCGCTGGTCACCTGGTTCATTGCCGCGCTGGCAGCCGCGCAGCAGGCGCTGCCCGGCACCACTTTTGATGTGCTGGTGGAAGACCAGGACCATTCGTCCGACCTGCTGCGCGAAGGCCGCGTCATCGGCACCGTGACGGCCGAACCGCGCGCCGTGCAGGGCTGCGAGGTGTACGCTTTAGGCACCATGCGCTACCGCGCCGTGGCCAGCCCGGGCTTCATGGCACAGCACTTTCCGGGCGGCGCGGTGGATGCGGCCCACCTGGCGCACGCGCCCATGCTGGTGTTCAACCGCAAGGACGGCTTGCAGCACGTGTTCTTGCGCCGCATCACCCGCCGCGCGCTGCAGCCGCCCGTGCACTGGCTGCCCTCGCCGGAAGGCTTTGTGCGGGCCGCGCAGGCGGGCATGGGCTGGGGCATGGTGCCCGACGGGCTGCTGCACGGCGGCCCCGCAGCGCAGGGCCTGGCCGAATTGCGGCCCGGCGCGCCGGTGGATGTGCCGCTGTTCTGGCAATGCTGGCGGCTGCACGCGCCAACGCTGCAGGGGCTGACCGAGGCCATCCGCCAGGCCGCGGCGCAGGCGCTGCAGGCAGCCTGAAGGGGCGGCACACCCAGGGCGGGCAGCCGCCAGGCGGCGTATTGAAGGCCCGCGCGCTGCCGCACCAGCCCCCTCCTGCACATGCCGCCATCCCATCCAGCGCAAGAAGCCCTGCAGGCCACCCGATAGCCTGCAGGCCCGGTTTTCAAGCCTTTTTGGCTCCCAAACCAGCAAAGTAGAGCACGAGCAGCTATTAAATTAATAGCAAAATCGCCCACAGGCCGATCGCTACAGCCCCTGCAGGTGCCGCAGCGCGCCCAGCAGCGAACCCGCGCCAGGCAGGTAGTGGTCGATGGCTGCGCCCAGGGCCACGGCGCACAGCAGCGCGCCCAGCATGGGCTTGCAGGTCAGGCGCACCGCGGCCTGCAACCAGCCCGCGCGCTCCACCCCCATGGCCGCACGGGCGGCGGTGAAGGAAAACGCCAGTTCCACCGCCACGGCCAAGAGCGCGTCGGTGCCAAAAAACAGCCACGCCAGCGAACCCGCGGCCATGCACAGCAAGGTGCCGATCACGAAGATGGCGATCACCGGCACCACGACCACTGCGCCTTCGTCGCAGTCGCCCAGCGCGCTCACGGTCGATCGGGCGGCATCGGCAAGCAGGCTGCCGCCCTCGCTGGCCACATCGGCCGCGGCGTCGTGGCCCAGGTCGCCTAGATCGACCGCGCTGCGCCCAGGCACAGGGGCCGGGCCAGGCTCACAGTCCCGGCCAGATGACCAGCTCAGGTCGGGCAGGTCGCCGCCCCAGCCGCTGTCGCGCCGGTCGCCGTCCGAACGCACCAGATACGCGGCCCACCAGCGCAGCACCAGCAGGTAGGCGCCGTAGCCCAGCGCCAGCGTGAGCGCGTAGCGCCAGGCCAGTGCCTCCACCCCCACCCCACGCAGCAAGGCGGCCGATGCAGCCATCACCGCCATGACGAATGCGCCGATCAGCAGGCCGTGCAGGCGCAGCGCATGGCGCTGGCGCAGCTGGTCGGCCAGCGAGACGGTGCTGGGCAGGCGCATACCACGCCAGCCCGAGCGCCGCTTCGATGCGGGGTCCGGTCGGCTCATGCCGCAGGAGCGTCCGGCTCGACCACCACGGGCACGCGCTGGGCCAGCGCGCACATCAGCTCGTAGCCAATGGTGCCGGCTGCCTGTGCCACGTCGTCAATGGGCAGCACTGCGCCACTGCGGCTTACGCCCCAGAGCGTGACTTCGCTGCCCATCCCGGCGGGCACGCCTGCAGCGTCCAGAGGGTCCAGGTCCACGGCCAGCATGTCCATGCTCACGCGGCCCACGGTGCGGGTGCGTACGCCGTTCACCAGCACCGGCGTGCCGGTGCCGCAGTGGCGCGGATAGCCGTCGGCATAGCCGCAGGCCGCAATGCCGATGCGCATGGGCCGCTCGGCGGTGAAGCGCGAGCCGTAACCCACGGTGTCGCCCGGCTGAAGCTGTTGCGTGCCGATCAGGCGCGTAGCCAGCGTCATGGTGGGCTGCAGCTGCCAGTGCAGGACGTCATGCTCCGGGTGGTCAGGTGCGCTGCCGTAGAGCACGATGCCTGCGCGCACCCAGTCGGCCCGCACCTCGGGGGCCTGGGCATGGCGCAGCACTGCGGCGCTGTTGCTCAGGCTGCGCTCGCCCGGCAGGTCTTGCACGGCCGTGGTAAAGGCCTGCACCTGGTGGGCAATGCCGCGCGGGCCGTCGGCGTCGCTGAAGTGCGTCATGTGCGAAATCTCGTCCACCTGCGGCAGCGCATTCAGCCGCGCCCAGGCGCTGCGGTAGCGCTGCGGCGCAAAACCCAAGCGGTTCATGCCCGAGTTCAGCTTGAGGAACACGCGGTGCGGCACCTGCGTCTTGTGCGCGGCCAGCATGTCGATCTGCTCCTCGCAGTGCACCGCATGCCATAGCGACAGACGCGAGCACAGCTCCAGGTCACGCGGCTCGAACACGCCTTCGAGCAACAGGATGGGCCCGCGCCAGCCTAGATGGCGCACGCGCTCGGCTTCAGCCAGGTCGAGCAGCGCAAAGCCGTCGGCACCGCGCAGGGCGTCAAACACGCGCTCGATGCCGTGCCCATAGGCATTGGCCTTGACGACAGCCCAGACGCGGGCATCGGGCGTGGCTTGGCGCACGCGCGCCAGGTTGCGGCGCAGGGCGGTGGTGTGGATGGTGGCGTGGATCGGGCGGGGCATGGAAAGTACCGGGTCGAATGGCGGGATTCTGGCACCGACGCCGCCAGACCCCGTGATATAACCGCCTGTCGTTTTCGACCGGTCCCTATCTTTCACACGGCATCAGCTCCGCTGATGTCCACAGCCTTTCGATGAAGCGCGGTTTCTACACCATCATGTCGGCGCAGTTTTTCAGCTCGCTGGCCGACAATGCCCTCTTCGTCGCGGCCGTGGAACTGCTGCACACCGGCGGAGCCCCCGAATGGCAGCGCGCGGCCCTGGTGCCGATGTTCGCGTTGTTCTATGTGATCCTGGCGCCCTTCGTGGGCGCTTTTGCCGACAGCCTGCCCAAAGGCAAGGTCATGTTCATCAGCAATGCGATCAAGGTGGTCGGCTGCCTGATGATGCTGTTCGGCATGCACCCACTGGTGGCCTACGCCGTGGTGGGCCTGGGCGCGGCGGCCTATTCGCCCGCCAAGTACGGCATCCTCACCGAACTGCTGCCCGCTTCGCAGCTGGTCAAGGCCAACGGCTGGATCGAGGGCCTGACCATTGCGTCGATCATTCTGGGCGTGCTGCTGGGCGGCCAGCTCGTGGGCCCAGCGCTCGCAGGCACGCTGCTGTCGATCGACCTGCCCATGATCGACACCGGCATCGACACCGCACCCGAGGCCGCCATCGCATCGCTGATCGCGGTGTACGCGATTGCCGCTTGGTTCAACACCCGCATCCCGCACACCGGCGTGGAGATGCGTCCCCTGCACAGCGACCCGTCGCGCAGCGCGCTAGCCAATGCGCTGGCGTTGATCCCCGACTTCTGGGGCTGCAACAAGCGCCTGTGGAAAGACAAGCTCGGCCAGATCTCGCTGTCGACCACCACGCTGTTCTGGGGCGTCTCGGGCAACCTGCGCTACATCGTGCTGGCCTGGAGCGCCGCCGCCCTGGGCTATAGCACCACGCAGGCATCGGCCCTGGTGGGCGTGGTGGCCATCGGCACGGCCGTGGGCGCAGTGGTGGCGTCCATGCGCATGCGCCTGGACATGGCCACACGCGTGATCCCGCTGGGCATCGCCATGGGGCTGCTGGTGATCCTGATGAACGTCATCTCCAATGTGTGGGTGGCGGTCCCCTTCCTGATCCTGCTGGGCGGCTTGGGCGGCTTCCTGGTCGTGCCCATGAACGCGCTGCTCCAGCACCGCGGCCACAACCTCATGGGCGCGGGCCGCTCGATTGCGGTGCAGAACTTCAACGAGCAGGCCTGCATTCTGGGCCTGGGCGCGTTCTATACCTTGTCCACCAAACTCGGGCTCTCTGCCTTCGGTGCCATCACGGCCTTTGGCATCGTGGTGACAGGCACGATGTGGCTGATCCAGCGCTGGCACCAGCTCAACACAGTGCATCACCGCGAACAACTGGAGCACCTGCTGCAAATTGCGCGGCAGGACACGCACCACTGAACTGCGTCTGGCCCAGCGCCGGAGCGCACCGTACCCAGCCCTGTGACGTACCACCTGCTGCCGGTTGCCGCCCTGGTCTTCAACGCCTTCGTCTGGGGGCTGTCGTGGTGGCCGTTTCGCCAGTTGCATGGCGCGGGGGTCCACCCGCTCTGGGGCACGGCCTTGCTTTATGTGGTGGCCCTGGGCGTGCTGCTGCTGCGGCGGCGCACGGCATGGGCCACGGCCCGTGCGCACCCTGCCCTGTGGTGGCTGGCTCTGAGCGCCGGACTGACCAATCTGTGCTTCAACTGGGCCGTGACAGCAGGCGACGTGGTGCGCGTGGTGCTGCTGTTTTATCTGATGCCGGCCTGGTCGGTGCTGCTGGCCTGGCGGCTGTTGGGCGAACGCCCGACTGCGCCTGCACTGCTGCGCCTGGCCCTGGCGTTTACCGGGGTGGTGCTGGTGGTAGTGCCCGCCGACGCTGTGTGGTCACGCCTGCTGCAGGGCCTGTCGCTGGCCGACGCGCTGGCGATGCTGGGAGGCCTGGGCTTCGCGTTCACCAACGTCACGCTGCGGCGGCTGCAGGCGGTGCCCGGCGATGCACGCATGCTGGCAATGTTCGGCGGCTGCATGGTCCTGCCAGGCATGGCGGCACTGCTCGGCACAGCCTGGGGTGCGTTGCCTGGCTTGCCCGCGCCCGCATGGGGCTGGGTGCTGGTCGCACTGGGCCTGGCAGCTGCATTCATGGTCGGCAACCAGGCACTGCAGTACGCCGCAGCGCGGCTGCCAGCCGGCACCACGGCACTGGTCATGCTGTCGGAAGTGCTGTTCGCCAGCGCGTCGGCCGTGGCATTGGGCGCGGCCGCTCTGGATCTGCGCACCGCACTGGGCGGTGCGTGCATTGTGGGCGCGGCGCTACTGGCGATTGCCCGGATACGGAGCACCCCCACCTGAGCCTGGACCGCAGACGCAAGACCCCACGCGCCACGTGCCGTCTGCCGCGCCCTACGATGGCCTTTTGTCTGCACTGTTGCCATGACCACCGCTTACGACTTTGACGCCGTGATGATCGACGGCTCCCCGGTATCCCTGCGCCAGTTTGAGGGCCAGGTGCTATTGATTGTGAACACCGCCAGCGCCTGCGGCTTCACGCCGCAGTTTGCGGGCCTGGAAGAGTTGTACCAACGCTACGGCCCTCAGGGCCTGGTAGTGCTGGGCTTTCCGTGCAACCAATTCGGTCACCAGGACCCGGGCAGCGACACCGAGATCGCCGGTTTTTGCCAGCGCAACTACGGCGTGAGCTTCCCGATGATGTCCAAGATCGCCGTCAATGGCCCCGAGGCGACGCCGTTGTACCGCTGGCTGACGGAGCAAGCCCCCGGCATCCTGGGCAGCAAGGCCATCAAGTGGAATTTCACGAAGTTCCTGGTAGGCCGCGATGGGCTGGTGCGCAAACGCTACGCCCCGCAGGATGCGCCGGCCAGCCTGGCCAAAGACATCGAGGCAGCGCTGGCGGCCTGACGTCGGGCCTGCGGTTCGGCGCCCCAACGGCCTCGCCGGCCGCAGCGCATAGCCTCGTGCGCAACAGCCGCCATCGCCGCACACCCATTAGACGCCGCAGAGACTCAGCCTAGGAGCCTGTCGGGCTTGGGGCGTCGAAAGCGAAAATGAGCCCCAGCGAGGACAGTTTTCGCCGTATTTGCAGC
>JBKBUN010000079.1:0-14438 GCA_046289925.1 Burkholderiaceae bacterium
CCGCAGCGAGGATGCCGTCCCCCTGCCCGCAGGGCGCAGCCCTGCGAGAGCGGGGGGAAGCCGCGCAGCGGCTCAGGGGGGTGTCTCTGTCTAATGCACCACCACCGGATGCTGCGCCAGCCCCGCGTAGCGGTCGAGCGCGTCTTCCACTTCTTCCTGCGTGGGCGTGTCGCGCTGCCAAGCGCGGATCTGTTCCTGGAACATTTCGGCCCAGGAGCCGTCCAGGTAGACCTCTTTGCCCGTGCGCTTGTCCACGATTTCAAAGCCGTGACGCACGAGTCGGGGCCGCGGCTCTGCGCCGTCGTTGAGGACGATGCCGGAGGTTTCCACGGCATCCGGCGACATGTGGACCACCACAAAGGATTCAGAGTCGTAGAGCATGTGCATGGCAATTCCCCGTTCGGGACCGCATCGGTCCCCTTGTGCCTACAAATGGCCGCTTTGCCCCGGACTTCAAGGCCGGACGCTCCCGGGGCTGGCGACCCCAGTATTTCACGAATCCGGATCTGTGGGCGGTTGGCCGGCCCCGACCCTGCGCAGGCCCGGGCTTTCGCGGCGTGGGTGCCACAGTGCCGCCACAGCGCCCGCCTACGGTGTGGAATGGCTGCGCAGCAACAGGTCGGCAAAGTCGCCGTTGGCCTGCGTGAGGCGGATGCGCACCGGCAGGTAGCCCAGCGATGGGGCCAGCCACAACTCGGCCTTTTGGTCGTACTCCTTGCGGGGCAGGCGCTGCAGGCGCAGTGCGGGCAGGGGGCTGCCGCCCACCTGCAGCGTTTCTTCGCCTTCGACGGTGAAGGTCCAGCGGTCGGCGGCGCGTGCGCTGACGGTGGTCAGCGTGATCTGGGTGCCCGGCGCAAAGCGGGTCGGGTCGGCCGCAATCCAGGCACCTAACTGCAAGAACACGCTGAGCCGGTCTTGCGCACCGGCACCCACCTGCAGCGCCGGGGTGTTGGCGCTGAAGGTGACCCGCCCCTGGGTGCTGTCGAAGTGCGCGGCCTGCTCGCTGCGGCGGCGGTCGGCAAAGCGCTCGGGCTGAAGGCCTTCGGGCCCAATGCGGCCTGTGCTCTGCTGGATGCGCGAGCCAAGCAGAAACGCGCTGATCTGCTGGCGCGCGGTGTAGCGCTGGCCGTCGTGCTGCCAGAGCAATTCGGCACGCGCGCTGTACTGCAGGCGCCTGGCCTGGCCCTGTACGTCAAACGCCAGGCGGGCGGGGGCAGGCACGCGCGTGGCCATGCCGGGAGCGGCCACTTCCTCGGCACCGCCGGGCGTGCGCATCCACACCCCCGCATTCAGCGGGATGTCGGCCGATTCGGCGCCCGATTCTTCGCCTTCGGCATCGGGCGTGGCTGCGGCCTGGGGGCTGGCGCTGGCCGTGGCGGCTGGCATGGTCGGTGGCGCAGCCGCTGCGCTGGCCGACACCGACGGCGGCTCGGCTGCGGCATCGGTGGGGGGCATCACCGCCGTGGGGGCCACGGCGGCAGGCGATTCTGCCGGGGCGGGCTCGGGGCTGGGTGCTGGGTCGGGGGCTGGCGGTTGCGCCCGGAGAGCGGCGCTGGGGGCCGGGCGCGGGGGCGGTGTGGGCGTGGCCTCCGCTGTGGCAGGCTTGGCTTCAGGCAGGGGGGCGGGGGGCGCTGTCAGGAGCGCCTCGATCAACACCGGTGCTGGGGGGGGCGCTCCGGGTTGCCAGTGCGCGCCTTGCAGCAGTCCGCGCAGCACCAGGGCGTGTGCGGCCAGCACAGCCAGCGTGATGCCGACCAGCGGTGGGCCGGTGCGTCGGGGCATGCGGCGGTCTCCGTCAGGCGCTGCCTGCGCCCAGGTCGCGCGACAGCTGGGCCGCGGCGGCACGCAATGCGGTGTCCACCGCGCCGCCCCATTCGGGGTCGAAGGTGGCCACCGAGCCCAGTGTGGTCAGGCCGACCGCCAGGTGTCCGTCGAAGTCGAACACCGGCGCGCAGAATGCGACGATGCCGGGCAGCAGGGTGTCTACCACGCGCGCTGCGCCACGGGCGCGCACTTCGGCCAGCATCGCCTGCACTTCGGCCGGGCTGCCGGGGAGATCGGCGCGGCGGGCATGGCGGGCCTGGGCCAGTTCCTGCTCGATGAGTGGTGCCACCACCTCGGGCGCCATGTAGGCCGCAAAGCAGCGCCCCGTGGCCGACGACAGCAGTGGCATGACGTCGCCCAGCCGCAGATGGGCGGTCACGGCCTGGGGCGATTCTTCCCAGTGCACGATGGTGGGCCCGTGGTTGCCCCACACGGCCAGGGCCAGGGTGTGGCCGATCTGGTCCATCAGCGCGGGCAGGCGGTCGCGCGCCAGGCGCATGGCGTCGATGCGCGCCAGCGATGCCAGGCCCAGCTTGAGCGCAGCGGGGCCAAGGTCGTACCGTGCGCTGCGGTGGTCCTGCATCACCAGGCCCAGGCGCTGAAAACTCACCAGGTAGCGATGCGCCTTGGCCGGGCTCATGCCGGCAGACGCCGCCAGATCCTTGAGCATCTGCGGACCGCGCGCGCGGGCGAGCTTCTCCAGCAGTGCGTAGCCCACTTCCACCGATTGAATGCCTGCACGTTCCTTGGCCATGCGCTGTCTGTAGTCAATAGAATCCGCGGTCCTGGGCGGGGCGTCAGCTCCCGACCAATGCCAACGCGGGGCGCCGATGCCCCGGCTTTTAGCGGACGCTGCCACCCCATGAAACTCGCCACGTACAAGGACGGCTCGCGCGACGGCCAGCTCGTCGTCGTCTCCCGTGATCTGAGCACCGCGCATTATGCGACCGGCATCGCCCACCGCCTGCAGCAAGTGCTGGACGACTGGAACTTCCTTGCGCCGCAGTTGCAGGACCTGTATGAGCAGCTCAATGCCGGCCGCGCGCGCCATGCGTTTCCGTTCGACCCTGCCCGTTGCATGGCCCCGCTGCCTCGCGCCTACCAGTGGGCCGCTGGTTCGGCCTACCTCCACCATGTGGAGCTGGTCCGCAAGGCGGGCGGTGCCGCGTTGCCCGAGAGCCTGCGCACCGATCCGCTGATGTACCAGGGAGCGAGCGATGACTTCCTTGGCCCCTGCGACGATGTGGTGGTGCCCAGCGAGGCCATGGGCATCGACTTCGGGGCCGAGATCGCCGTGATCACAGGCGATGTGCGCATGGGCGCTTCGCCCGAGCAGGCGCTCGACGGCATCCGTCTGGTGATGCTGGCCAACGGCGTGAGCCTGCGCAACCTGATCCCGGCCGAGCTGGACAAAGGCTTGGGCTTTGTGCAGAGCAAGCCCGTCACCGCTTTCAGCCCCGTGGCCGTGACGCCGCACGAATTGGGCGACGCCTGGCAGCATGGCCGGGTGCACCTGACGCTGCAGTCCACCTGGAACGGCCGCCGTGTGGGCCTGTGCGACGCCGGGCCCGACATGCACTTTCACTTTGGCCAGCTGATCGCCCACTTGGCCACGACGCGCCACGTGCGTGCGGGCTCTATCGTCGGCAGCGGCACCGTGAGCAACCCGCCCGTGGAGCACAAGGGCCGTCTCGACTGGCCCAAGGGCTATGGCTGCATTGCCGAGAAGCGCTGCATGGAAACCTTGCAGGACGGCAAGCCCAGCACCGACTACATGCGCTATGGCGACACCATCCGCATCGAGATGAAGGGCCGCGACGGGCAGAGCGTGTTCGGGGCCATCGACCAGACGATTGCGTCGCCCACAGGCGAATGAATCCCGCGGATGGGGCTCCCGGATTCAGGTCGAAATTGGCTGTTTGTGCTTATTAAATAAGCACAAACAGCTACTCTTTTGATAGCAAATGTCGCAGAGGACCCTGCCGCGCCGTACGGGCTGTCACCTGCAGGTCGGCGCAGCCGGGGCAAAGCCGCTAGGCTTGCAGGCTTCGGGCGCCAGGGGGTGCCTGCGACGGAGACTGTCCCATGCTGAACTTTGACTTCCACAACCCCACCCACATCGCTTTTGGCAAGGGCCGCATTGCCGATCTGGCCAAGCTCGTGCCCGCCCAGGCGCGCGTGCTGATCCTGGTGGGCGGCAGCAGCGCCGAGAGAACCGGCACCCTGGGTGAAGTGCGCGCTGCCTTGGGCGAGCGCCACCACGCCACTTTCAGCGGCATCGAGCCCAACCCAAGCTACGAAACTTCGATGAAGGCCGTGGAGCAGGCCCGCGAGGGCGGGTTTGATTTCCTGCTCGCCGTGGGCGGCGGCTCGGTGATCGACGCGGCCAAGTTCATTGCCGCAGCCGTGCGCTTTGAGGGCGACCCGTGGAGCATCCTGCTCAAGCGCGGGCGCAACATCACGGCAGCGCTGCCGTTCGGCGCGGTGCTGACGCTGCCCGCCACGGGCTCCGAGATGAACAACGGCTCGGTCATCACCCACCGCGGCCAGGGCGCCAAGCTGGCCTTCAGCAGCGTGCATTGTTTTCCACGCTTTTCGGTGCTCGACCCGACCAAGACCTACACCCTGCCGCCGCAGCAACTGGCCAACGGCGTGGTCGATGCGTTCGTGCACACCGTCGAGCAGTACCTGACCTACCCGGTGGACGCCCGCGTGCAAGACCGGTTTGCCGAGGGCATTCTGCAGACCCTGATCGAAGTGGGGCCGCGCCTGCTCACGGCTGCAGAGCCGGTGTACGACGACCGTGCCAACCTGATGTGGGCCGCCACCATGGCGCTTAACGGCCTGATCGGTGCCGGGGTGCCGCAGGACTGGTCCACCCACATGATCGGCCACGAACTCACGGCCGCGCACGGCATCGACCATGCGCGCACGCTGGCCATCGTGCTGCCCGCCATGCTGCACGAGCGCCGGGCGCAGAAGAAAGACAAGCTGCTGCAGTACGGCGAGCGCGTCTGGGGCATCACCCAGGGCAGCGAAGACGAGCGCATCACCGCCGCCATCGAGCGCACGCGCGACTTCTTCGAGCGCATGGGCGTGCCTACGCGCCTGTCGGGCTATGGCCTGGGGGCCGACGCGATCGGTCCGCTGGTAGCCCAGCTCGAAGCGCATGGCATGGTGCAGCTCTCCGAGCACCGCGACGTCACGCCCGAAGTCAGCCGCCGCGTGCTCGAAGCGGCGCTCTGATCCGCCGCCAGGGGCCATAGGTGCAGGCGCCATAGGCGGCAGCGCTGCGGCGTTGTGGGCGGCACTGGCGCTGCGGCCAGGACGGCGTTGTGGGAGGCTGCGCCACGGCGTCCGTGCGGCTCAGGCGGTGGTGGTGGGTTCGGTGGCGGCGGGTTCCGCCGCCACATCCACCAGGCACTCGTAGAAGGTGGGTGCGCGGCCCAGGTCGGTCAGGGCCTGGCTGGTGAGTTCGTTCACGTTGGTGCCGTCAAGCCCCATCTTGCGCCACCAGATGCCCAGTCCGTTGACCACGCCGGGCCTGGCGCGTTCGGTCACGGCCACATGGCAGCGGTAGGTGCCACGGTCGTTGAACACGCGCACCACACCGCCGTCGACAATGCCACGCGCGGCTGCGTCGCTGGGGTGCATCTCCAGCAGCGGCCGGCCTTCCATGGTGCGCAGGCTCTGCACGTTCACAAAGCTGGAGTTGAGGAAGTTGCGCGCCGGCGGCGAGATCATGGCCAACGGGTAGCGGGCATCGGTGCCCTGCAGCTCGTGGTTGGGCAGGTGGTCGGGCAGGCCATCTTGCCCCTGCGCGGCCAGGCGCTCACTGAAGAACTCGCACTTGCCGCTGGGCGTGGGAAAGCCGCCTTCGGCAAACGGCGCGTCGGGGCCGGCCAGCGTGGCAAATCCTTGCGATTCGAGCAGCGCGTAGTCCACCGCCGCGCCAAAGGCCTGGCGGCACAGGGCTTCGTCGCTGTCGGCAAAGCAGGGGTCGGTCAGCCCCATGCAGGCGGCCAGGTCGCGGAAGATCTGCGCATTGCTGCGCGCCTGGCCCAGCGGGGCAATGGCCGGGCGGTTGAGCAGCACGTCGGTGTGGCCGTAGCTCAGGTGAATGTCCCAGTGCTCCAGTTGCGTGGTGGCTGGCAGGATGTAGTCGGCGTAGTCGGCCGTGTCGGTCTGGAAATGCTCCAGCACCACGGTGAACACATCCTCGCGCGCAAAGCCCTGCACCACCTTGCCCGATTCCGGTGCCACGGCGACCGGGTTGCTGTTGTAGACCACGAGCGCTTCGATGCGCGGGCCGAAGCTGTCCGAGGTGGGGGCCAGCAGCGCATCGCCGATCGTGGACATATTGATGGTGCGTGGCCTGCGCGCGCCCAGCAGGTCGGGGCGCTGCAGCGCCGCGCGATCGACGGGGAACTGCCCCGAACTCGACAGCAGCATGCCGCCTGCGCGGTGGCGCCAGGCTCCGGTGAGCGCGGGCAGGCAGGCCACGGCGCGTACGGCATTGCCGCCGCCGCGCACGCGCTGCATGCCGTAGTTCAGTCGGATGGCCGCAGGTTGGGTGTTGCCCCAGGCTTGCGCGAGCTGGCGGATCTGCTCCACGGGCACGCCGCAGACCTCGGCCGCGCGCTCGGGTGGCCACTGCAGCGCGCGTGCGCGCAGTGCCTCCCAGCCCAGCGTGTGGCGGGCGATGTAGTCGTGGTCCAGCCAGTCGTGCGCGATCAGCTCGTGCATCAGCGCCAGGGCCAGCGCCGCATCGGTGCCCGGGCGCAAGGCGATGTGCTCGTGGCATTTGTCGGCCGTCTCGCTCTTGCGCGGGTCGATGCACACCAGCCGTGCGCCGTTGCGCTTGGCCTGCTGCGCATAGCGCCAGAAGTGCAGGTTGCTGCCGATCGAGTTGCTGCCCCAGATCAGGATCAGCTTGGACTCCGCAAAGAACTCGACCTTCATGCCCATCTTGCCGCCCAGCGTCTGCACCAGCGCCTCAGCGCCGGCCGATGCGCAGATGGTGCGGTCCAGCAGCGATGCGCCCAGGCGGTGAAAGAAGCGGCGGTCCATGCTCTCGCCCTGCACCAGGCCCATGGTGCCCGCGTAGCTGTAGGGCACGATGGCCTCGGGATTGCGCGCCGCGATCGCGCCCAGTCGGGCTGCGATGTCGGCCAGGGCTTCGTCCCAGCCCACGGGCGTGAACTGGCCGCTGCCCTTGGGGCCGCTGCGCTTGAGGGGCGTGAGGATGCGCTCGGGGTGGTAGGTGCGTTCGGTGTACTTGCTCACCTTGGCGCAGAGCACGCCGTGGGTGTGCGCGTGGGCCGGGTTGCCCTGCACGCGCACTGCGCGGCCGTCCTGCACGGTGGTCAGCAGGGCGCAAGTGTCTGGGCAGTCGTGGGGGCAGGCGCCGCGCACGGTGTGGACGGCAGACTCGGGGGCTTGGGCGGTGGAGGTGGGCGTGGTCATCGGGTGGGCGGGTCGGTACACTGGCCAAAGGCCTTGGGCGTGCTGTGCCAACGCAGTGCAGCAGCCCGGCCGGGCTGTGGCGCCACGGGCTTTGTGCCTGCGCTGCGCCGCAGCGGTTTGCAGCATCACACCACGAGATTTCACCATGAACCATCACGGTTGGCAGCGCCGGCAACTGGCGCTTGGAATGGGGGCGCTGGCCCTGAGCGCCACGCCCTGGGTGCGCGCCCAAAGCGAGGGGCGTATCGTCCTCGGGCAGTCGGCCCCCTTCAGCGGCCCGGCCGCACAACTGGGCATCCAGTTCCACCAGGGTGCCAAGCTCTTTTTCGACCAGCTCAACGCGCAGGGCGGCGTGAACAAGCGCCAGATCGAGATTCGCACGCTGGATGACGGCTACGAGCCCGAGCGCTGCGCCGAGAACACGCGCAAGCTCATCGCCGACGATGTATTTGCGCTGTTCGGCTACGTCGGCACGCCCACGAGTCTGGCGGCGCTGCCGCTGTTCACGCAGGCCAAGGTGCCGTTCTTTGCCCCCTTTACAGGTGCCGAGGCACTGCGCCAGCCCTTCAACCGGCTGATCTTCCATGTGCGCGCTTCGTACTTTGACGAAACCGCGCTCATCGTGCGCCAGCTCACGAACCTCGGGCTCAAGAAGATCGCGGTCTTCTACCAGAACGATGCGTATGGCAAGACGGGGCTCGACGGCGTGACGCGTGCCCTCAGTGCCCAGAAGCTGGCACCTGTGGCCACGGCCACGGTGGAGCGCAACTCCACCGACGTGGCCGCTGCGGTGCAGAAGATCAACGCCGCCAGTCCTGACGCGGTGGTGCAAATCACGGCTTATGGCGCGGCCGCGGCCTACGTGCGCGCGGCGCGCAAGGCGGGGTTCGGCGGCACCTTCTACAACGTGTCGTTTGTGGGCACACAAGCCCTGGCCGACGCGCTGGGCAAGGACGGCGCCGGGGTGGTCGTGTCACAGGTCGTGCCTTCGCCTTACCAGCCCTCGCGTCCCATCACCCGGGAGTTTCTCGACGCCATCAAGAAGGGCGGCGACAAGGTGCAGGCCAATTATTCGAGCCTGGAGGGCTACATCGCGGCCCGGGTATTCGTCGAAGGGCTGCGCCAGACGCTGGCAGCGGGCAAGCTGACGCGCGAGAACTTCATTGCAGGCACGGAATCGTTGGGCACGCAGGTGATCGCCGGGTTCCCCGTGTCCTTCAGCGCCACCGACCACGCGGCGTCCAAATTCGTCGAAATGTCGATGCTCACAGGCGACGGGCGCGTGCGCACCTGAGGATTGGCCCTGGTGGGTGCGCGCGCTGGGCTGCCTGTGCGGTCTTGGGCTTCAGCCGATCTCGCGGCTGGTAGCCAGGCCGCGCAAAAACGCCTCGCAGCGGGCAAGCTGCTCCACGCTCACGTATTCGTCGGGCTGGTGGGCTTGCTGGATGCTGCCCGGGCCGCATACCACCGTGGGGATGCCCGCCTGCTTGAACAGGCCAGCTTCGGTGCCGAAGGCCACGAGCGTGGTGCCGGTTTCGCCCGATAGGCGTTGTGCCAGGCGCGTGACCGGATCGTCGGCGCTGCCCAGAAAGCTCGGAATCTCGCAGATCGTGTCGAAGCGGAACCCCGTGTCTGCGGCCACGCGCTGCATGGCCGGCTCCAGCGAGCGCGCGTACTGCACCACTTCGGCCTGCATGGCGGCTGCGTCGGCCGTGGGCAGATCACGGAATTCGTAGCGGAATTCGGCGTCGCGCGGCACCACGTTGTCGGCAATGCCGCCGTGGAACTGCCCGACGCTCGCCGTGGAAAACGGCACGTCAAAGCCTTCGAAGCGTGGCTCCTCGCGTTCAAAGCGCTCGGCCATGTCGCGCACGCGGCCAACCACACGCGCCGCCATCTCGATGGCGTTGACCGAGTGCGGCGTGAGCGAGGAATGCGCCTCTTTGCCGCGCACGCAGCACCTGTAGCGGTACACACCCTTGTGTGCGATGGCGGGCACCATGTTCGTGGGCTCGCCAACGATGCAGGCCAGTGGGCGGATGCCTGCGTCGCGCAGGTCGGCAATCAGTTCGCGCACGCCAAAGCAGCCCACTTCTTCGTCGAAGCTGAAGGCGTAGTGCAGCGCAAAGGGTGCGTCGGCGTTCAAAAACACCTCGGCCTGGGCCAGTGCCAAGGCGATGAAGCCCTTCATGTCGGCGCTGCCGCGCCCATACAGCCGCCCGTCGGCCACGGTGCCGCCCAGCGGGTCGTGCTGCCAGTCTTGGCCGTCCCAGGGTACTGTGTCGGTGTGGCCCGACAGGATCACGCCCGCGGGCTTGCCTTCGCCCAACGTGGCAAACAGGTTGGCCTTGCTGCGTTCGGCGTTGTAGGTGATGCGGCTGGCCACTCCAAGCCGTGCAAGGTGGTCGCGCACGAAGTGAATAAGCTCCAGGTTGGAGTTCTGGCTCACGGTGTTCATGCGCACCAGGGTCTGGGCCAGTGCAAGGGCGTGGGCAGAGAGCATGTGCAGGCGCTTTTCGTTGTGCGCAAGAGTGGGATGGTGCGGGGCGTGTGCAGAGATATCGAACAGGCCCTAGACTGACGAATCGTAAGGGAACATACCATGAAGCTGATCGATTCCATCGTCACCCAGGCGGCGGGCATTGCCGCTGTGCGACGCGACATCCACGCGCATCCCGAACTGTGCTTCGAGGAGGTGCGCACCGCCGATCTGGTGGCCGCCAAGCTCACCGAGTGGGGCATCCCGATCCACCGCGGCATGGGCACCACCGGCGTGGTGGGCATCGTGCATGGGCGCGATGGCGGGGCCTCGGGCCGTGCGATCGGCCTGCGCGCCGACATGGACGCGCTGCCCATGCAGGAGTTCAACACCTTTGCCCATGCCAGCAAGCACCAGGGCAAGATGCACGCCTGCGGCCACGACGGCCACACGGCCATGTTGCTGGCCGCGGCCCAGCACTTTGCCCAGCACCGGCATTTCGACGGCACGGTGTACCTGATCTTCCAGCCCGCCGAAGAGGGCGGCGGTGGCGCGCGCGAGATGATCAAGGACGGCCTGTTTGAGCAGTTCCCGGTCGAGGCGGTGTTCGGCATGCACAACTGGCCCGGCATGGCGGCTGGCCAGTTTGCCGTGAGCCCCGGTCCGGTGATGGCTTCGAGCAACGAGTTCAAGATCGTGATCCGCGGCAAGGGTTGCCACGCCGCCATGCCGCACAACGGTATCGACCCCGTACCGATTGCCTGCCAGATGGTGCAGTCTTTCCAGACCATCATCAGCCGCAACAAGAAGCCGGTGGACGCGGGCGTGATCTCGGTGACCATGATCCACGCAGGCGAGGCCACCAACGTGGTGCCCGACAGCTGCGAACTGCAGGGCACGGTGCGCACCTTCACGCTGGAGGTGCTCGACCTGATCGAGCAGCGCATGCGCCAGATCGCCGAGCACACCTGCGCGGCCCACGACGCCACCTGCGAGTTCGAGTTCGTGCGCAACTACCCGCCCACCGTCAACTCGGCCCCTGAAGCCGAATTTGCCCGCCAGGTGATGGCGGAGATCGTGGGCGAGTCCAACGTGCTGGTGCAGGAGCCCACCATGGGCGCGGAAGACTTCGCCTTCATGCTGCAGGCCAAGCCGGGGGCGTACTGCTTCATTGCCAATGGCGACGGCGCGCACCGCGAGATGGGCCATGGCGGCGGCCCTTGCACGCTGCACAACCCGAGCTACGACTTCAACGACGACCTGATCCCGCTCGGCGCCACCTATTGGGTGCGCCTGGCCGAGCGCTGGCTGGCCACACCGCGCGCTGCGGCCTGACACAGAGGCGGGCATGGCGTGGCAGCGCGCGCTGTACGCCGTGCCGTCGCACGCCTCAGGCCCACACTGCCCCCTCCCGCGGTTGGCCTTCATGGCGCGTCCGCATTCCTTCCCCTTCACATCGCACCGCCCATGTCCGATCTCGACACCGCGTTCTCCTCGTCCTATGCCCAGGCGCGCCGTCGCTTCCTGGAGGCCGCCGCGGCCGCAGGCCTGGCCATGCAGTCGCACCGCCACCCGCTGCCTGGGCGCGACGGTGAAGAACTGGCCATGGACGTGGTGCGAGAAGGCGCGGCCGATGCCGAGCGCCTGCTGATCGTGAGCAGCGCCTGTCACGGGGTCGAGGGCTACTGCGGCAGCGGCGTGCAGGTGGCCGCGCTGCGCGACAGCGCCTGGCGCACGCATGCACGGGACCACGGCGTGGCGGTGCTCTATATCCACGCGCTCAACCCCTACGGCTTCTCGCACATTCGCCGTGTGACGCATGAGAACGTGGACCTGAACCGCAACTTCCAGGACTTCAGCCGCCCGCTGCCCGTGAACGAGGCCTACCGCGAGGTGCAGCCGCTGCTGCTGCCGGACGTCTGGCCGCCGGGCGAGGACAACGTGGCCGCCGTCCACCGCTTCATCGCCGAGCGCGGCGAAGCCGCCTGGCAGGCCGCCATCTCGCGCGGGCAGCACGAGTTTGCCGACGGCCTGTTCTTTGGCGGCACTGCCCCGACTTGGAGCAACCTCACGCTGCGCCAGGTGCTGCGCGAGCACGGCCAGCGCGCTCGCTCGATCGCCTGGATCGACCTGCACACCGGCCTGGGCCCGAGCGGGCATGGCGAACGCATTTATGCCGGGCGCGACGACGCCGTGGCCGTGGCCCGTGCCCGCGCCTGGTGGGCGGGGGGTGGGGCCACGCCGGTCACCTCGATCTACGACGGCTCGTCCAGCTCGGCCTTCCTGACCGGGCTGATGTGGAGCGCCATCTACGACGAATGCCCGCAGGCCGAGTACACCGGCATTGCGATGGAGTACGGCACCGTGCCGGTGCTGGACGTAATGAACGCGCTGCGCGCCGAGCAGTGGCTGCAACTGCACCCCGAGGCTGCGGCCGCGCTGGCAGCGCAGATCAAGCGGCAAATGCTCGACGCCTTCTACATCGACACCCCCGTATGGAGGGCCCAGATCGTGCGCCAGGCGCGCGAGTCGATGATGCAAGCCGTGGACGGGCTGGCGGGCAAGGTCGGCTGAGCACTCTCAGCGCTTTTGTGGGTTTGAGGTCAAATTGGCCGCTTGTGCTTCAAAGTTCAGCACAAGCAGCTCATATTTTGATAGCAAACCCGGTGCTGGCGCTTCAGTCCTGCCCCTGCTCCTCACCCCAGGGCAGCATGAGCGTGAGCAGTGAGAGCTGCGCAAACTCGGGTGCGAAGGCGTCGATGATCTGCTGCGGATCGGGACACAGCGTGGTGTCGCTGATCACCCCGAACTGCACGCCCCCGCCGTAGCTCAGGATGGACACGCCCAGTCCGATGGGCCCTGATTGCGGCACCCAGAACATGCACTGCGTCACGCGCGATCCGCACAGCGACAGCGGCTGGGAGGGCCCCGGCACGTTGGTCATCACCGCCGTGGTTTTGCGCGCAAACAGGCCCAGCAGCGCCTCCTGTGCGGGCTTGATCAGCAGCCCCGCCACCGACAGCATGGCAAAGGCCAGCAGCGGCTGCGTGCTGCCCTTGAGAGCGCGCATGCGCTTGCGCACCTCGTACACGCGCTCCACTGGGTTTTCAATGCCGATCGGCAGCACCAGCGGCACCAGGCCAAAGCGGTTGCCGAGCTTCCAGGCTTCTTCCATCGGGCGCAGGTTCACCGGAATCATGGCCCGGATCTCCTGGCCGCTCGGATCGTCGCCCTGGCGGCGCAAGTACCCGCCAATGGCCCCGGCCACGCAAGACAGCAGCACGTCGTTGATCGAGCAGTTGAGCGCACGCCCGATGGCCTTGACCTCGTCGAGCGGCAGCGGCGGGCACCAGGCCACGCGCTTGGTGTGCCCAGGCGTGCCCTTCAGCCGCGTGGGCGAGTCGTCGGGCATCAGCGCCAGGGCCGCGGCGTCGTTCAGGATCTGGTAGGCCACGCGGGCCGCATCGACTGTGCCATGCAGGCCGCCCAGCATGGCGTGCTGCATGGCTTTTTCCGGTTCGCGCAGCAGGTGCAGCGATTTGACGGCGCTGTCGCCCGCGATGTCCAGCGCCTTGACGGTAAAGCCGGTGAACGGTCGGATCAGCGCATCGGCGATCCAGTCCTCGGCCGACGCCGGGGCGCGGCGGCGGCGCTTGGGCGGTTCGGACCCGCCATCGACCAGCGACATGGTCACCGAGATCAGCGCAATGCCGTCGGCAATGCAGTGGTGGATGCGCACAATGAGCGCGCTGCCCGGCTGCCCGTCGTCGCCCACGAAGTCTTCGATCAGGTGCATCTGCCACAGCGGCCGCTTGGGGTCGAGCGGCTCCATGGCGAGATGGCCCACGCGGTCCTGCAGCGCCTTTTGCATGCTCTGGCCGCGCTTGCGGGGCAGGGTTTCGCGCAGCAGGTGGGCGTGGATATCGAAATGCCGGTCTTCGACCCAGGTGGCACCGGCGGCGTCTTCCACCACGCGCTGGCGAAAGCGCGGGTACTGCAGCAGCCGCGCCTGCACACGCTCGGCCAGCGCTTCCCAGGTGATGCCGGGCGACAGCGTCCACACCCCGTTGATCATCATGAGGTTATGTTCGTTGTCCATGCGCAGCCAGGCGGTGTCCACCTTGCTCATGCGGTCGCCCGACAGGCCCAGCATGCCCGTGGCCGCACGGCGCACAGGCTTGGGTATGGCCCGCACCGCGCTGCGCGCAGCGCGCACTGGCGCGTCGAGCGGGCCCTGGGCTTGTGGCAGCCCGCTGGCAGCGGGCGCTGCGGCCTGGGGGCGGGTGTGGGAGGGGGCGGGAATGCGGGTCACCATCAGACGTCAACCGGTTGTGTTTTTGGGGGCGTGCCTCTACGCCACGGCGCGCCGCGCTTGTTGTGGCCACCGTAAGATACAACGCGACCGCTGCCTGCGGACACCGTTGTTACCCCACCCCGACACGCCCCTCTAGGAGACCTTGCATGTCCGACCTGAACGCCACCTTCGAAGCCGCCGTGGCCAATTCCAAGAACCTCAGCGAGCGTCCCGACAACGCCACGCTGCTCAAGATCTATGCGCTGTACAAGCAGGCCACCGTAGGCGACAACAGCGAGAAGAAGCCCAGCTTCTCCGACATGGTGGGCCGTGCCAAGTGGGACGCCTGGGAAAAGCTCAAGGGCACCTCGGCCG
>JBKBUN010000080.1:0-14352 GCA_046289925.1 Burkholderiaceae bacterium
ACAGGCGCGTGTTGGGCCTGACGGCGGCGCGCCAGCCGTCGATGTCCCCCGGGCGCACAAAGGTGGTGTCGATGCCAAAGCGACGCAGCGTGTAGTGCAGAAGGTTGTGCGATCCGCCATACAGCGCAGTGCTGGCCACGATGTGGCTGCCCGCGCCCATGAGCGTGGCAATCGCCAGGTGCAGCGCGGCCTGGCCGCTGGCCACGGCAATCGCGCCCACGCCGCCTTCCAGCGCCGCCACGCGCTGCTCGAGCACGGCGTTGGTGGGGTTGCTGATGCGGCTGTACACATGGCCCGGACGCTCCAGGTTGAACAGCGATGCCGCATGGTCGCTCGACTCGAACACGAACGAGGTGGTCAGGTGGATAGGCACCGCGCGTGCGCCAGTCGCAGGATCGGGCGTGGCGCCCGCATGCAGGGCGAGCGTGTCAAAGCCGGGGTCGGAATATCCGGGCATCCGTGTGTCTCCTTGGTTGTCTTGGCAGCGGCGATTGTGGGCTATATTTGCTGCGACCTTACGACTGCGCGTTCCTCACGGAGACCCCCATGAAAGTCAGCGACATCCTTCGCGTCAAGGGCAATACCCTGTACACCGCGACGCCCGACGAGCCTCTGGCCCAGGCGGTGGCCGTAATGGCCGAGAAGGACATCGGGTCGTTGGTGGTCATGGAACACGGCGACCTGGTGGGCATGCTCACCTTCCGCGAAGTGATCCAGGCGGTGGTGCGCAACGGCGGCACGGTGGGCACCATGCTGGTGCGCACGGCCATGGACGACGCACCGCTGACCTGTACGCTCGAGACCGACATGGACGAAGTCCGCCGGATGATGCTGGACCGCCATGCCCGCTACATGCCCGTGATGGACAAGCGCATGCTCATGGGCGTGATCAGCTTCTACGACGTGGCCAAGGCTGTGGTGGACAGCCAGAATTTCGAGAACCGCATGCTCAAGGCCTACATCCGCGACTGGCCTGCCGAAGAGGCACCCAAGGCCTGACGGCCGCGCAGGCCCATGCGCATCCTGGCCTTTGCCCTGCGCGCATGGCTGCTTTGGCTGGCGGGCCTGCTGTTCTGTGCGCTGGGCTGGGCGCAGCCGGCGGCGGTGTCGCTGTCGGGTTTGGCTGATCCGGCCTTGCTCGATACGCACTCGTTGGTCCTGGAAGACCGCGACAAGCGCCTCACGCCCGATGAAGTGTTGACCCAGGCGCACCTGCCTTGGCGTGCGGCGGGCGGCGTGGTCAACTTCAACTTCTCCGCTTCCGTCTACTGGCTGCGCCTGCGGCTGCACAACGACGGGCCCACTTCCGTGACGCGGCTGCTGGAGACGGGCTCGGCGCTGCAGGACATCGTGGACTATCACCTCGTTCGCCAGGGCCGCATCGTGCAGACGGTGCAGACGGGGGACCGCCGCCCTTTCGATCAGCGGCCCTTGCCCTACCGCTACCCGGTGTTTCCGATCACGCTGGCGGCTGGAGAGACGGTGGAGGTGCTGCTGCGCCTTGACACCCACGATGGCCTGTTCGAGGCGCTGCCGCTGCGCCTGCGCACCCCGGCCGGTTTTTTGCATCACAGCCAGATCGAGAGCGTGGCGTTCGGAGCCTACTACGGGGCCGTCGTGGCACTGCTGCTCTACAACCTGCTGCTGAGTGTGCTGACGCGCGACCGGCTGTTTGTGTTCTACGTGCTGTATCTCACGTCCTACGTGTTGTGGAACCTTTGCTTCACCGGTTTGGGACTGCAGTACCTGTGGCCCGCAATGCCCGATCTAGGGCATCTGCTGATTTCCACCACGGTGCCGCTGATTGCGCTGACGCTGACGCTCTTTTCCATGCACTACCTGCAGACCGCCGCGCGCGTGCCGCGGGTGCACCGGGTGTTGCGTTGGATGGCCCTGCTGGCGGTGCTGCACCTGCCGCTGGCCTGGCTGGACTGGTATGCAGCGCTGTTCCTCACTGTACTGCCCCTTCTGGCAGTGCTGCTGCCTTTGCTGATGGGGGCGGCCTTCGCGATTGCACGACAGGGCTATCGGCCCGCGCTGTTTTACCTGGTGGCCTGGGCGCCACTGGCGGTAGGCGCAGGGCTGACGTTGGCCAAGATCGTCGGGTGGATCGAGGCCTCACCACTGGTCGAATACAGCCTCAACATCGGCTCGGCACTGGAGTTCACCCTGCTGGCGCTGGCGATGGCCGATGCGCTGAACCGTCTCAAAGCCGAGAAGTTGCAAGCCGAGCAGCAAGCCCTGCAGGTGCAGCGGGCACTGGCTGCCGACCTGGAGGCCAAGGTGCGCGAGCGCACCCAGGCCCTGGAGTTGGCCAACGCCCAGTTGCAGCAAGTCGCCATCACAGACGCCCTGACCGGCGTGTACAACCGCCGCTCGTTCGATGCGACCCTGCGCCGTGAATACAACCGCTGCCTGCGCCAAGGCCTACCTCTGGCGCTGTGCGTGATGGACATCGACCACTTCAAACCCTACAACGACGCACTGGGGCATCAACAGGGCGATCGGGCCCTGGTGGCGGTGGCGCAGGCACTGGCGGCACGGGTGCAGCGGTCCACCGAATACCTGTTCCGGCTCGGAGGTGAGGAATTTGCCGTGCTGATGGTGGACGAGGACCGCGACCGCGCGCTGCGGCAGGTGGAGGCGCTGCGCGCCTGCGTGCCCGCGCTGGAGTTGCCCCATCCGGCGAGCCCGGCCGGGCGCGTGACCATCTCGTGTGGACTGGTGTGGGTGGAGCGGCCCACGGCCGAGCAGGACCCGGCGGCCCTGTATGCGCTGGCCGACCAGGCGCTCTACCGCGCCAAGCAGGCGGGACGCAACCGCACGGAAGTGGCCGCATGAGTGCCCCCGCGCGGGCGCCCCGGCCGGCTTAGGCGGGCTGGCGTCCCCGCACCCAGTCGGTCAGCGCCGCAGGGTCCAGCGGGCGGGCAAACAGGTAGCCCTGCATCACCGGGCAGCCATGGGTGCGCAGCCACTCGTGCTGCTGCGCGGTCTCGACGCCCTCGGCCACCACCACCATGCCCAGGCTGTGCGCAATGCTCAGCACCGACACGGTGAGCGCCCGCGCCGCATCGCTCGATGCCAGGTCCTGCACGAAAGCCTTGTCGAGCTTGAGTTCCGAGATCGGCAGCCGGTGCAGATAGCTCAGGCTTGAATAGCCGGTGCCGAAGTCGTCCAGCGACAGCCGGAAGCCACGACGGTGCAGCAGCTCGATGTTGGCCAGCGTCACGGGGCGCGCGTCCATCATCACGCTTTCGGTGATCTCCAGCACCAGGTCGGCGGGGTGCAGCCCATGGCGTTCGAGCGCCGCGCTCACCTGGTCGGCCAGTTCGGGCCGGTGGAAGCTGCGGCCCGACAGGTTGACCGACACCGAGGGCACGCCACAACCCGCGCGGCGCCAGGCCGCCAACTGTGCACAGGCGGTGTCGAGCAGCCACAGCGTGAGTTCGTGGATCAGCCCCACCTCTTCGGCCAGTGGAATGAACTCCGACGGCGGCACCGGGCCGCGCTCCGGGTGGTGCCAGCGTGCCAGGGCCTCCACGCTGTGCAGCACGTCTGGCGCCGTGCTCAGCACCTGCGGCTGGTACTGCAGGGCCAGCGCCTTGCGCGCCAGCGCGTCGCGCAGCGCCCGCTCCAGCGCCACACGGTCCAGCGCGCGCTGGTTCATCTCGGCGCTGAAGAGCTGCAGGCTGTGCTGCGCATCGGCCTTGGCCTGCGACATCGCCTGGCCCGCATGGCGCAGCAGCGCGTCCACGTCGGCACCGTCTTCCGGAAACAGCGCGATGCCCATGCTCGCACTCGGGCGGTACGCCTGGCCCAGCACCTGCAGCGGCTCGGCCACCGCCTCGAGCTGGCTCTGGGCAATCTGCACCGCCTGCACCGAATCCACGCCCGACAGCAGCATCACGAATTCGTCGCCCGACAGCCGGCCGATCAGGTCGTGCGGCCGCAGGCCAGCGGCCAGGCGTTGCGACACGGTGCACAGCAGTGCGTCGCCCGCGGCATGGCCCTGGGTGTCGTTGATCTGTTTGAAACGGTCCAGGTTGGCGAACAACAGCGCACCGGGCTGCTGCGCGCGCGCCAGCAGCGCCAGCGTGCGCTCGGCCGATGCGCGGAACAGCGCGCGATTGGGCAGGCCGGTCAGCCCGTCGTAGAACGCCAGCTGGTGGATGCGCTGGCGGGCCGCGTCACGCTCAATGGCCAGCGCGCACAGATGCAGGCAGGCGTCTATCAGTCGGTGGTGCAGTTCGTCGGGCAGTCGTGGCTCGCGGAAATAGAAGGCAAAGGTGCCCACCACGCGGCCCTGGTGGTCCACGATTGGGCTGGACCAGCAGCCCCGCAAACCCGTAGGCGCAAAAAGCGCGCGGTAGTCCTGCCAAAGCGGATCGGTCTGGATGTCCTGGACCATCACAGGTTCCGCACGGTAGGCCGCCGTGCCGCAAGAGCCCACCGCAGGGCCGATGGGCAGGCCCTCGAGGGCCGCGCTGATCTCTGGAGGCAGTCCGGGCGCGGCCAGCGGATGCAGGCGTCCGTTGGCGTCCACCGACAGGATGGAGGCGGTCACATCCGGCGCAATGCGCTCGACCTCTCGGCACACCAGTGCCATCAGGTCTGGCAGCGCCAGCTCTTTGACCATGCCTTCGAGCACGCGCTTTTGCAGCACCTCGTGCATCTTGGTCAGGGTAATGTCGGTCAGCACCGTGATGCTGCCTCCAGGCCCCCCCGAAGCTTCGTCGGCGGTATTGATGACCAGTGATATCCAGCGCGGTTGGCCGTCGCGCCGGTACACCAGAGCTTCACCGTGGTAGCGTCCTTCGCGCTCGATGCAGTCGCGAATGTCCTCGAGAAACCCCCGGTCAGAGTGCTCCCCCAGCAGCACATCGCTCAGGTATTGACCCATCACATCGGCGGGTTCGTAGCCGAACAGCCGCGTGAAGCCCTGGTTGACATACACCACGCGGCGGTGGCGGTTGCTCATCACGATGGCGTCGTCGGAGGCATCCAGTGCCCGGCGCAGTGGTCCGTCGGCCAGCCGCGGCAGCAATGCCGTGCCCCGTGGCACCTCGCGAGAGGCGGCATGCAGGGGCTGTGGCAGGGACGTGGGCATGGGCTCGTGGGGCGCAAGGGGCTTGATCGCTTGGCCCATGCTAGCAACCGCACAGGGGATTGCCAAGCAGCTTTTGGCTTTTGGCTTTGTGCACCATGGCCAAGCGGCACAGGCGCTTGCCTGCGGGTCGGTGGCGCTCTGGGATAATCCGGCGCATGAGCGGCAACACCATCGGCACCCTGTTTACCGTCACCAACTTTGGTGAGTCCCACGGCCCCGCAATCGGTTGCGTCATCGATGGTTGCCCGCCTGGCATGGCGCTGACCGAGTCCGACATTCAGGGCGACCTGGACCGACGCAGACCCGGCACCAGTCGCCATGTGACCCAGCGCAACGAGCCCGATGCGGTCGAGATTCTGTCGGGCGTGTATGAAGGCAAGACCACCGGCACCCCCATCGCGCTGCTGATCCGCAACACCGACCAGCGCAGCAAGGACTACTCGGCCATTGCCCAGAGCTTTCGGCCCGGGCACGCCGACTACACCTACTGGCACAAGTACGGCATCCGCGACCCGCGCGGCGGTGGCCGTTCGTCGGCGCGCATGACCGCGCCAACCGTAGCGGCTGGCGCAGTGGCCAAAAAGTGGCTGCGTGAGCAGTTCGGGGCCGAGTTCCGCGCCTGCATGACCCAGCTGGGCGAGTTGCCCATCCCCTTCGAGAGCTGGGAACATGTGCCGCACAACCCGTTTTTTGCGCCCTGCGCCGATGTGGCGGCGTTTGAGGACTACATGGACCGCCTGCGCAAGGCCGGTGACTCGTGTGGCGCGCGCATCCGTGTCCAGGCCACGGGCGTGCCCGTGGGCCTGGGCGAGCCGCTGTACGACAAGCTCGATGCCGATATCGCCTATGCCATGATGGGCTTGAACGCCGTCAAGGGTGTGGAGATTGGCGCCGGGTTCGCCAGCGTGGCGCAGCGCGGCACCGTGCATGGCGATTCCATGTCGCCCGAGGGTTTTCGCAGCAACAACGCGGGCGGCATTTTGGGGGGCATCAGCACGGGGCAGGACATCGAGGTCTCGATTGCGATCAAGCCCACCAGCTCGATCATCAGCCCGCGCGAATCCATCGACGTGCACGGCCGCAGCCAGGAGGTCATCACCAAGGGTCGTCACGACCCCTGCGTGGGCATTCGCGCTGCGCCCATTGCCGAAGCGCTGCTCGCGCTGGTGGTGATGGACCATGCACTGCGCCACCGTGCGCAGTGTGCTGACGTGCGCGTGCCCGTGGGGCCGATCCCCGCCAGCGCCTGAAGCGTGGCGCGCGGTGGGTGTGGCGCGTCAGGGTGGGCTCGCACGCTCTCCGCGCAGACTGGCCAGCAAGTTCAGTGGGTTGAAGCCCGTGACCAGCCCCGTGGCCAGCAGCACCAGCACACCGCCCCAGACCATGCCAGGGCCCAGGGGCTCGTTCAGGAACAGGTGGCCCCAGGCCACACCGAACAGCGGAATCATGAAGGCCGAGCTCATGGCCGCCACGGGCGACACCTGGGTCAGCACGCGCAGGTTGAGCCAGTAGGCCAGGCCCGAGGTCACGATACCCATGACGGCCACTGCTGCCAGTGCCCCGGGCGTGAAGCGCGCCTCGGGCAATGACCATGCCGCCCCGGGAAGCAACATCACCAGCGCCGTTGCATGGATGCCTGCTGCCACTGCCAGGGGCGACATGCGCTGTGTGGCGCGTTTCATCCAGGTGGTCGCGATGCCGTAGCAGGCGGCCGCGCCCACGCAGGCCAGTGCGGCCAGCAGCAGGGCGGGTGTGGGCCGTACGGGGCCCAGTTGCACGATCAGCGCCACGCCTGCAAAACCGCAGATGCAGCCCAGCCACTTGCGCGCGTTCAGCGTGTCTTCTTTCATCCAGGCTGCTGTCAGCACACCAACCGGCACCGCCATGGTGTTGAGCAGCGAGCTGTAGCCTGCGGGCAGCCGCAGCGCAGCCCAGGCATAGAGCAGAAAGGGCAGTGCCACTGTGAGCGCACCCAGACCCACGAGCTCCTTCCAGTGCTGCCAAGGCCAGCGCTCGCGCGCCAGTCGCATGATGAGCATCAGCGTGACCGTGGCCAGGCCAATGCGCAGCGCAGCCATGACATTGGGCCCCATCACCGGGCTGGCCACACGGATGAACAGAAACGATGCACCCCAAAGCGCAGACAGCAGCACCAGCTGCAGGAAATGGCGGGTTTTCACAGCGCTGATTGTGCAGTGCCGCACTTGGATCTGCCGTGGTTCGGGTTGTGCAGTTGTTGAGAGCAAAAATGACGGCTCGTGCTTATCAATCAAGCACAAGCAGCTACTAAATCAATAGCAAATCCGCGATGACGGTGTGTAACGTACGCGACTTGCAACGGCCTGCCCACCGCCTCCCGCACGCACGCTGGACCAGGCTCAAGCCGGAGCGGGCGCGGGCCCTGCGCACACGATGTGATGTGCTGCGCCCGCTACTTGCGTACCTCGTCTACGAGCGCGCGAAACTCGTCGATGTCTTCGAAGCTGCGGTACACGCTGGCAAAGCGCACATAGGCCACCTTGTCGAGCCTCTTGAGTTCGCGCATCACCAGTTCGCCGATGCGGCTGGACAGCACCTCGCGCTGGCCGAGGTGAAGCAGCTTTTCTTCAATGCGTTCGATGGCCGAATCGACCTGCTCGGTGCTCACCGGCCGCTTGCGCAGGGCCAGGTTGAATGAGCCTTGCAACCTGGAACGGTCGTATTCAATCCGGCGGCCATCTTTCTTCACCACCGCCGGAAAGCTCACCTCCGGCCGCTCATAGGTGGTAAAGCGTTTGTCGCAGCCACCGCAGCGGCGGCGGCGGCGGATGAACACCCCGTCATCGCCCAAGCGGGTTTCAACGACCTGGGTTTCGAGGTGTCCGCAGAACGGGCATTTCATCGGGCGATGTCTGGCGGGGGCGGCGGCTCGGGCCGTGGCCGCCCGCGCCTGTGCGCAGTCAGCCAGGCTTGCGGGCTCAGCGATAGACCGGGAAGCGCGAGGTCAGCGCATGCACTTTGGCACGCACTGCGGCCAGGTTGGCCTCGTCACGCGGGTTGTCCAGTACGTCCGCAATCAGGTGCGCCGTGGCGCGGGCTTCCTCGTCCTTGAACCCGCGGGTCGTCATGGCGGGGGTACCCACGCGCACGCCGCTGGTCACCATAGGCTTCTCAGGGTCGTTAGGAATCGCGTTCTTGTTGATGGTCATATGGGCAGCGCCCAGCACGGCCTCAGCCTCCTTGCCGGTGATGCCCTTGGAGCGCAGGTCCACCAGCATCACGTGGCTTTCGGTGCGGCCGCTCACGATGCGCAGCCCCCGCTCGGTCAGGGTCTCGGCCACGATGCGGGCGTTGGTCATCACCTGCTGCTGGTACTGCTTGAATTCGGGACTCAGCGCTTCCTTGAAGGCCACGGCCTTGGCCGCGATCACGTGCATGAGCGGGCCACCCTGCAGACCCGGGAAGATGGCGCTGTTGATGGCCTTTTCGTGCTCGGCCTTCATCAGGATGATGCCTCCGCGTGGACCGCGCAGGCTCTTGTGGGTAGTGCTGGTGACCACATCGGCGTGTGGCACCGGGTTGGGGTACACGCCCGCGGCGATCAGGCCCGCGTAGTGGGCCATGTCCACCATGAAGATGGCGCCCACGTCCTTGGCCACCTTGGCAAAGCGGGCGAAGTCGATGCGCAGGCTGTAGGCCGAGGCACCAGCCACGATCAGCTTGGGCTTGTGCTCGTGGGCCTTGCGCTCCATCGCGTCGTAGTCGATCTCTTCCTTGTCGTTGAGGCCGTAAGACACCACATTGAACCACTTGCCCGACATGTTCAGCGGCATGCCGTGCGTGAGGTGGCCGCCTTCGGCCAGGCTCATGCCCATGATGGTGTCGCCGGGCTTCAGGAAAGCAAGGAACACAGCCTCGTTGGCCGACGCGCCGCAGTGCGGCTGCACATTGGCTGCGTCTGCGCCGAACAGTTGCTTGACGCGGTCAATGGCCAGTTGCTCTGCCACGTCTACATATTCACAGCCGCCGTAGTAGCGCTTGCCTGGATAGCCCTCGGCGTACTTGTTGGTGAGTTGCGTGCCCTGTGCCCACATCACAGCGGGCGAGGCGTAGTTTTCGCTGGCGATCAGCTCGATATGCTCTTCCTGGCGGCGGTTTTCAGCCTGGATGGCGGCAAAGAGCTCGGGGTCGGTCTGTTCGACGAGGATATTGCGGTGGTACATGGCAGTCCTATGAACGTTATGTCCCTTGGAATCAAGGGCTGCCCAGGCGAACGGCGGAACACGAACCGGCTACAGCCGGCTGCGGCACGCTCCCCAGTGGTTCTCGGACAATGACTGCCCCTTGGTTTCCACGTCAGCGGCGGGGCAAGCGCCCCGCGCCTATCGCCAGTCGCGTACCCTGCTAGTTTAGCCCAGCCGCCTGGTCTGGTGCTCACACAGCCCCATCCGCAGGGGGCTGTCCGCACAAAGCCTTCTCCATGCCCGTCTCGGTCCCATGTGCTGGCGAGACAAGGCGCGTACTCCTTGCGGCCCGTCGGATGGTGGGGCGAGGAGTCCCTTGGGGCGCATCCGACCCCTTAGGAGGCTTGTTGCTCGCTCAGGGGGTAGATGGTGACGCGGCCGATTCAAGCAGCGCGAGCTTTTGTGCTGCCGGTGCTTGGGCGCTTTGGGGCGCTGCGGCCGCACTGGCAGGCGCCGCTGCAGCCGTTGGCGTTGGGGCAGGCACTGTCACAGCGGGTTGCAGGGGTACGTTGCGGCCTGCTGCGACCTGCTGAAGACGCCCATGTTCGGCCAGCACCTTGGCCACATAGCCGCCGTCGTCGGGCAGATGTGCTGCGCCGACGTAGAAGCGCAGCCCCCCTTCGACCGAGCCCGCGCGGGCAATGCATTCCTGCAGCACCTTGGCGCCTACGCGCAGATTGCTCACAGGATCGAAGGCGGCCATGTGACCCCCGAAGTACTGGTACTTGTCGGTGTGCACACGGGTCATCACCTGCATCAGTCCCTGGGCTCCGACAGCGCTTTGTGCAAAGGGGTTGAAATTGGACTCGATGGCCATCACCGCCAGGATCAACGTGGGATCGAGTTTCATGGTGCGCCCGATTTCATAGGCCTCGGCCACGATGGCGCTCAATGGCTCAGGGGCCACGCGGTACTTGCGGCTGAGCCAAAAGGCCAGCGAGGCTTGCTCACGGGGGAGGTCTTGTGGATTGGCCGCTGTGGCGCGCTCGATGGCATCGGGCTCCACTGGCAGGCCGGCCGTGGCCACATGGCGGTCACGCAGCCATTCGCGCAGCAGGGCTTCGCCGCTCTCGCGCAGGTCGGGGCGTGCCACGAGCGTGAGTGCCACGAAGGCCACGGCGAGTCCCAGCAGGGCGAAGCCGTTGTGGGTCAGTTCGAGAAATCCGCTCATCACGCGGGCTGCAGTGTTTCGCAGGCCGGAGACGATACGTCCTGTCGCTGTCATAGCTCTTCCTTTCCGAGGCCGGTGGCGCATGGCGGCCGTTGCATGCATCGGCTGCGGGACGCGTAGGCCTTGATTGGTAGCCCTGGTTCCTGCACCGCGCGCTCAGTGCCACCCAGGGGGTGCGCGGTACGTCAGGATCCAGTTCGCCGGGGTCGGCAGCGGCTTGGGGTTTGTACTAGCCTGTCGTGAGGTTGGCGGATTCTAGGAGGATGTTTAATTCCAGGTCAATACTTAAAAAATATTCTTTAATACATTTTAAAAATATCAATGCTGTTCTTTTGAACAGTAGTTTGTTGGCAACATGCGGGCAACAGCACTCCATGCCGATGAGGTACGGGCGCTTCACTGCAGTGGCCTCGGGCGGCTTCTGGGGCTGCGGTACCTTGGGTGTAGAGAAGGTTCCAATCGCAACCCTGGGTCCATTGAAAATCATCGTTTGCCGAGGGGGCCCCACTTTGATATGGTGAAGCCGTCTGCAAATGCAGGCATCGCCAGCCGGGTCTGATCCCCCTCCGAAAGCATGCAGTGCCAAGGTGCAGCGGAGACGACAGGCTGGCACCCTTGAGGAGCAATCTCTTGCTCCTGCGGTTCGGGACCCGCATCCTCCCGGCCGCGCTGATGCGCAGGACCTTGTGTCCGCCGTCTGGCCCGGTGCCCTGTACCAACCAGGGCACCGGGCTTTCTCTTTGAGGCGGCGCCGTGTGCACAAAGGGGCGTGCGGCCATGGTGTGTCACCTGCTGCGCGGTCTTTATTCCAGTGTGTCGCCCCGTTGCGCTGGGTTCATTTGGCGGGCAGCGATGCGAACCCGGTCAAAATACGACCTTTGGGTGCAGAGGCAGAGCCGTTGGCTCTGCTGTGCCCAGGCCGTATGCATGCAAGGTCCGTGCGGCTTTCTGGTCGTGTTTGATTGGCTCCGATTCATGTTTTCTCTTTTTTCGCGCAACACCATGTCCGACGCACCCGATGTGACCCCGGCTCCGGCCAAAACCTCCGAGCCCCACCCTCTGGATGCCCTGACCGGTGGTGCTTTTTCTGCCCAGACCTCTGGCGAGCGTTCGGCGCGTATCCGTGAGTGGCTGGCCACCCAGCCCGCGCTGGACGTTCTGCAGGAAGTGTTCAAGGAGTTGAGCGCTCGCGACAAAGGCGCAGCCCGTGCGGTGCGCGAGCGCATGGACGAAATCCGCCGCGCCCGGGATCAGGAGGCTATTGCGGTCGAATGGGCCGAGAAGGCCAGGCGCTTGCTGGAGGGCGTGCGACTGAACATCGCGGATGCGTTGGCGTGGCAGCGCGACGCCGCGAAAGCGGGGGCCCCTTTGTCTCGCGAGCCGCTCTCGGCTCTGAAGACGCAGCTGTCCGAACGGGTGAAGGTCATTGAAGACCTTCAGCACCGTGTGCAGGTGCAGCGCGAAGCCGCAGTGCTCCTCACGCAACGCATCGAGGTGCTGTCGACCAAGTCCTGGCGCGACGCGCAGGCGGCGCTGGATACCTTGCGTGCCGATGTGCAGCGCTGGCAAGACCAGGCTGGCGAGTTGAGTGCCGACGCTGCATGGCCGAGCGTTGACCCCCGTTTCCCGCCCCAGTTGGACGCCGCCCGCACGCAGTTGCTGGTGGTGTGGGATGCATTCCAAATGGCGCTGCAACAGGCTGTGGCAGCGGCCGAAGACGCCTCTGCGAGCCTACCTCCGGTGCCCGTGTGGGCCGACGAACTGCGGGTGGCGCGCGGCGAAGTGCCGATGGCCACATCGGCTGCGGAGTCCAAGCCCGCGCGTGCGGCGCGCCCGGCCGCCAACGATGGCCCGGTGCGAGAGTTGGCCCGTCAGGCTGTCGAACCCGCCGTGGTGGCATTGGAAACCCATACAGCACAGGGTCACGCCAAGGCCATGGCCGATGCTGCGGGTAATCTGCGTGGCCTGCTTCGCAAGCACGGCCGCTGGATCGATCAGGCCCTGGAGGCCCGTGTGCACGCGGCCTTGGTGGCCGCAGGAGAACTGCAGGGCTGGCAGCGTTGGGGGGCAGATCAGGTACGCGAGGAGCTGATTGCCAAGGCACAGGCCTTGTTGCAGCGCCCGGCCGGTCAGGCCTTGGGCGGACGCAAGATCCAGGAGAGCTTGCGCCAGTTGCGTGAACAATGGAAGCAGGTCGACCAAGGCGGCCCGCCCAACCATGCGCTGTGGAAAAAGTTCGATGAAGCCTGCAATGCGGCGCACAAGGTGGTGGAGGCGTGGCTGGAGCGCGTGCGTACCGAGGCGGCGGAACATAGGGCGCAGCGCCTGGCCCTGATTGAAGAAGTCAAGGCGTGGGCGGCCGAGCACCGTGCGGCTACCGACTGGAAGGAGATGCAGCGCGTGCTGCGTCAGTTTGCCGAACGTTGGCGTGACAGCGGCCATGTGGGCGACAAGCTGTTTGCGGAGCTGCAGCCCCTGTGGAAGGACGCGATGGCTGCCGCGTCTGCGCCCTTGGAGGCGGCCCAGGCTGCAAGCGTGCAACGCCGCGAGGCCATGATCCAAGAGGCTGAACAACTGGGGGCTGCTGCCACGCTGCGCATCGACGCTGTCAAGGCGCTGCAGCAGCGTTGGCAGGCTGAAGCTCAGGCCGTGCCGCTGGATCGCAAGCACGAGCAGCGTCTGTGGGACGCATTCCGCAAGCCTTTGGACGACGCTTTCCAGCGCAAGACGGGTCAGCGCGACCATGCAGCCGAGCCGATGAGCGCCCGTGACCGGGCGGTGCTGGAGGCCTCGAAAGAAGTGCAAGCGGCGGCGGCCAGCGGTGATGCCCAGCGCATTCGTGCCAGTCTGCGGGCGCTCGAAGCGGCCATGCAGGCGCCAGCCGAGCCTGCCGAGGCAACTGCGTCTGAGGCGGCGCAGCAGACTCCTGCCGCAGAGGCTGACGCTGCCGTTGCACCAGTTGCGTCTGCGGCGACACCTCGTCCGGTCGTGGCCGTGCGCGGTGACGACCGCCCGGGTGCGCGCAAGGATCTGGCTGCAGCGCCTGCGCGCGGTGCAGACCGGCGGGATGCGCGAGGCGCTGGTCGTGAGGGCCGGGGAGATCCTCGTCGCGACGAGGGGCGTCGTGTGGGCGGTGGCGTGCGCAATGGCGCTCGCCCGGAATCCCGTGGTCCGCGTTTGAGCGATGCTGCGTTCCGTGCCCAGCGCGATGCCGTAGAGCATGCCCAGATGGTGTTGCGCAAGCTGGCTGCGCAGGCCCATGGCGAGGTGTTGACGCAACTGTTGAGCGCCTGGGAGCAGCGCAACGCTGCCCTGGTGCCTTCTGCACAGGACTTGGGCGGCAGGGTCAGCCCGGCCGTGCGCGCCGCCTGGGTGCAAGCGCTGGGTCACGCTGCGCAGGGTGATGGCCGGGCGTTGATGCTGCGCTTGGAGATTGCTGCTGATCTGCCATCTCCAGCCGACCAGTTGTCAGAGCGCCGCTTGCTGCAGTTGCAATTGCTTACGCGCCGCAACGATCCGGCACCAGACCAGACCTGGGGGCAAGATGTCGCATCGCTGCTCAAGACGGGGTACGAAACCGCGCTGGCGCGTCGGCTGCAGTCGGTGCTCAAGGCGCTGTTGCGCAAGGCTTGATGACGTCTGGCAGTCGCGTTGCGTGCAAGGCGGGCCATGGGGCCCGCTTCTTGTTGGGAGGGATGCGTAGGTGGGGCTGCGCTCTGTAATGCCTGTGCGCACGCGCGGGATCTCGCACAGTGGGTTCAGCGACCGGTAAAACGGCTCTTCGTCATTTCGTGTGGAACCCAACAGTCACAATGACTCCTGGTCGTCGAGCCCGGTGGGCATGTGTGCAG